>JANLVB010000319.1:0-2363 GCA_031363785.1 Betaproteobacteria bacterium | reverse complement strand
CAAAGTGGGTCGCATCAGGAGCGGCATGGTGCCGCTTAGCAACTACTGGCAGGAGGAAATCGACATGGGGTGTGCGGTGGTGTTCAAGGTCGGCCCGGTCACGCAGCAGGTGAGCGAGTACCGAGGCGCGGCGGGCAATCTGCCCGACGTCTACGAATTCATGGGCATCGACCCGAAACAATACAAGGCGGCCGTGCTGAAAACCGCGTCGAACTTCCAGTTCTTCGCGCCGCTGACGTCGCAGGTGATCCGGGTCGACACCACCGGGCCCGGCCAGTCCGATGTGTTCGGCCTGCCCTGGTCACGCATCCCGCGACCGGTATACCCGTTAGACCCTATTGACGACTGGCGCGGCAAGGCGCCATGATGACACGCGCAACATTTTCACTTCACGAGGAACCCAAGTCATGAAACTACCGATCGCCCGCCGTACCGTCCTGGCCGCTTCGCTGGCCGTTGCCGCCTCCACGCTGGTGCTGCCGATGGCAGCCCAGGCGCAGGCCCTCAAGCCGGGTCGGCTGCGGGTGGCCATTTTGGCGGACATTGTCAACTACGACCCGGCGCAGTTCTCGTCGCAGAACTTTCCGCTGATCAAGAGCCTGTACGACAGCCTGATCGAATACACACCGGAAGGGCAGGCCATCCCCAGTCTCGCGTCGGCATGGACCGTTGGTGCCGGGAACAACTCGGTCACCATGACATTGCGCCGCGACGTCACGTTCCACAGCGGGGCTCCGATGAATGCCGAGGCCGTTTCGGCGACGCTTAAAAAGGCTGCTGATCCCAAGCTGGGCAAGAACCTTTTTGCCACCATGGCAGTAGTCAAAGACTGGACAGTCGTTGACCCGTTCACTATCCGGCTGAACTTCACTGGGCCGGTGCCGGACAAACAGATCACCGACCTGCTTCAGTTCATTTCACCTATCGACCCGGCGGGCATCGAGACTGTCGAGGCCAAGCCAGCTGGCACCGGCCCGTACCTGCTGGCTGAGCGTGTGCTGGGGCAGCGGGTGCGTCTGGTGGTGAATCCGAAGTATTGGCGCACCGAGAAACCGCTGCTGAGCGAAGTGACCTTGACCTTCTTCAGTGACAACGACGCCGCCAGTGCGGCACTGGAGTCCGGCGCCGTGGACATGGTTTATGGTGGCGCGTCGCGCCAGGCAATCCGCCTGCGTGATGCGGGTTACCAGCTGATCCAGGGGCCGGGTCCGCTGGTGCAGGTATTCCGGATCAACACCACTATGGGTCCGTTTCGCAACGAGAAATTTCGCCAGGCATTCAACTTCCTGATGGACCGCCGTGCCATCCTGCAGGTCGGTTATGCCGGCCTGGGCGAAGTCACGGCCCTGCCATGGGCGCCAGCCAGCCCTGCCGCTGACAAGTCGTATGACACCCGGTATGCGTTTGACCTGGAGAAAGGGCGTGCACTGCTCAAGGAGTCGGGCCTCTCGCAGGCGGAGATGAATGGCTGGAAGATCATGGTCAATGGTGGTGACCCGGCCTCGACGGCCATCAGTCAGGTGGTGCAGAGCACGCTGGCCAAGGTGGGTGTGAATGTCGAACTCGATGTTCTGGGAACGCCGGAGTTCACGACGGCACTGCTGGCAGGCAAGTTTTTCGCGTTGTTCGGCGGCATCGGCAATATCCAGAAGTTCCCGACGCGTGTGGCCACCAACAGTATCTACCGTACCGCGAAAAATCCTGTGCTGGGTGACCCGCATCCGCACCTGGCCTATGTCGCGGCCATCAGTCGCGTGGAGAAGACGTTTGGCAGCAGCGCCGACGTCAAGGCCGCCTACGACAACCTGAACAAGGTACTGGTGGAGTCGTCCTTTTCCATCCCCACCAATACCTACGATATCGGGTTGGTCGTCGCTGCCAAGAATGTCGGTGGCCTCACGCGCGAGATCGACAACATGCCGGTGTTCCGCACGATAGGGTTCCGTTGACGCTCCGCGTCCGTGGGCTGACGGTCACTTTTGTCGGCTCCGGCCGCGCCGTGCCGGCGGTGCGGGGCATCGACTTCGATGTCGATGCCAACCAGGTGCTGGGCATCGTGGGTGAATCCGGCTCCGGCAAGAGCGTGGCCTCGCTGGCCATCAGTGGCCTGTTGCCGCCGACGGCGCATGTCACCGGTTCGATCCAGCTCGACGGCGTCGAGGTCACCACGCTCGACCCCGAGTCGATGCGCAAGATGCGGGGCCGGGACGTCGGCATGGTGTTCCAGGACCCGACGACGACGCTCAACCCGGTGTTCCCGATCGGCCGCCAGGTGATCGAGGGCCAGGTGTCGCATGGGCAGGTCGCACCCGGGCAGGCTGCGCAGCGCGCCATCGAGCTGCTGCGCGAGGTGGATATCCCTG
>JANLVB010000314.1:0-3198 GCA_031363785.1 Betaproteobacteria bacterium | reverse complement strand
TGCCACCGCGGTCGATCGATGCAATACTGCCGCCACCCGCGCCGATGGTATGCACATCGATCATCGGCAGGCGTAGGGGAATACGGAAATCCAGGTTGGTGAGCTCGGCCACCTTGGGCTCGCCGTTGATCACCACGGCCACATCGAAGCTGGTGCCACCCATGTCGGCGGTGATGATGTGGGAGAAGCCGGCTTCGTCGGCCAGCCGCGCCGCTGCCGTCACACCGGCAGCTGGCCCCGAGCGCACGATGTAGGCGGCGCGCTGGCCGAGTTGGCGCAACGGCGCCACACCGCCATTGGACTGCATGATCGCCACTTCGCGCTCATAACCCCACCCCGAGAGCTTGAGCGCCAGGTTCTTCGCATAACGCGCCACCAAGGGCTGCAGATAACCCTGCACCACACCCGTGCTGGTGCGCTCGAACTCGTAGTACTCACGTACCACCGAGGTCGCCGTCACCACCTCCCAGGCCGGATTGATGGCCAGCAGCTCGGTGCGCGCCAGGTCCTCATGTGCCGTGTTGGCATAGGCATGCATGAAGGAGATCACCACTGACTCGACCTTCGCCTCGAGCAGCGCCTGGCCAACCGCGCGCAGCTGCTGCAAATCCAGTGGTGTCACCACGGCACCTTCGTAGTCCAGCCGCTCGTTGACCTCGAAGCGCAGATCACGCGGTACCAGTGGTTCGTGTGCTCCTTCCAACCCGTACATGGTGGGGCGATCCCGCCGCCCGAGCTCCAGGATGTCGCGAAATCCGGTGGTGGTGACCAGTGCGCAGCGCGCGCCCTTGCGCTCGATCACGGCGTTGGTGGCAATCGTCGTGCCATGCAGGATGGCGTCGAGCTCATGCGGCCCGAGTCCGGCCGCCTGCAGGGCACTGAGCAGCCCGACCGACGGGTCCTGCGGCGTGGACGGCACCTTGAGAATCTGGTGAGCGCGCGTGGCGTCGCCTGAATAAAACAGGTCGGTGAAGGTGCCCCCGACATCAATACCCACAATTCCAGCCATCAGAGTTCCTTCGGCGTTGCGCCGTCACGTGTTTGTTGGGTCTGCTGCACGTCGCTGATGTAGGCCGCCACGTGGCGGCCCATGCGTCTGGCAGCGGCGTCGCCGTCACCCGTCTCGATCGCCTCCATCACCCGCAGGTGCGCGCGGATCACCGCGTTGCGTACCTGCACCGAGTTGAATCCTTCCAGGTCGGTTGCCACGTAGACCGACTGCGATACCGCCGATATGAAGGCGATCAGCAACTCGTTGTGGCTGGCGCGCACCACCTGCACGTGCCAGTCGAGATTGGCGCGCACATACCCCGACACGTCACCCGCCGCCGAGGCCAGATCCAGCTTGGTGTGGCTGTTGCGGATTTCTTCCAGATCCGCCTCGGTGCGGTGCAGCGCCGCGAATCGGGCCGAGGGCGGCTCGATGGCGGCGCGTGCCTCCAGCACCGCATCGAAACGGATGCGCTGGCCGCGGATGAAGATGCCCACCGAACGCTCTATCGTGGCGCTGCTGGGGCGCACCACGGCCGAGCCGCCGTTGCGGCCCAATCGGGTGGTGATCAAGCCTTCGCCCTCCAGAATACGCAGCGCCTCACGCACCGAGGCGCGCGACAGGCCGGACTGCACGCCGAGGTCGCGCTCATTGGGCAGGTCCGCGCCTTCGTCCAACTCACCCTCCAGAATCTTTTCGCGCAGGATGTCGGCCAGCACATCGGCGGCTTTTGGAACGTTCACCGGGGATATATCGAGCATGGTGGCAAGTCTCATTGGCGGGTATCGGCCTGCCCCAGCACGTCACGAAGCCAGGTGCAGGCCTGGGTCACGGCTGCGTCAGCTTCCTGCAGGACGCCGGCGTACTTCAAAAAGCCATGGTTCATGCCGCCATAACTGTGTGACAGCGTGGCGATGCCGGCCTCGCGCAGACGTTGCGCGTAAGCCTCGCCCTCGTCGCGCAACACATCAAACTCGGCCACCAGCACACAGGCTGGCGGCAAACCATGCATGCTGGCCACGCGCAACGGCGAGACGTCGGCATGCGCGGCGAGTGAGAGGTCGGGCAAATACTGCCGCCAGAACCACAACATGCCTTCTGTCGTCAGGCCGTAGCCAATGCCGTAATCGGTATACGACGCTGGTGCCGGAGACGGGTAGTTGGTGACCGGGTAGAACAGCAACTGACCGCGCAAGGCCGGTCCGCGCGCATCGCGCAGACGCACGGCGGTGACGGCAGCCAGGCAGGCACCAGCGCTGTCCCCGGCCAAGACCACTTGTGACGGATCGATATCGAGCGCCGGGCCCTGCCCGATTGCCCAGCGCGTGGCCGCCAGGCAATCGTCTGGCGCGGCCGGAAATGGATGTTCCGGCGCCAGACGATAGTCCACCGAGACCACGACACAACCGGCGCCAGAACACAGGCGCCGACACAAGTCGTCGTGGCTGTCCAGATCCAGCAGCACAAACCCGCTGCCATGGAAATACATGAGCACAGGATGGGGTCCATTGCCCATCGGGGTGTAAATCCGCACAGGCAACTCACCACCGGGGCCCGCAATACGCAGATTACGCACGGCGGCCACAGCAACCGGGCTTTCGCGCGGTGGGTAGCCCATTTTGGCTTGCGCCCGCGCCTGGGCCAACGGCAGGGCGTAATACGGCGGTACTGCTTGCGCCGCGGCAAGGGCCTGCTGGATTACTGGGTGCAATGGCATCCGTTACTGCGTCCGGTCAGGCCAGCCCCTGTGCGACAAGATCAATACCACAACGTCTCCTTTTACGGCGACAACCAGACCCTTGGCGGGAACACTTTAGATTGGTTGTCGCTTTTATATCGATCTATTTTAGTGTCAGACCATTTAAATGGTATGTAGGTATTTTCCCTAACTTACTTGTGTGTGCAATGGGATTTGTGTCAGCTGGTGCTGAAGGAGCGCGGACTGCTCATCCGCCGACCCAGCAAGCTGCATTGATAGACTCGTCCGAATGTCAACACCTGAACCGTCCGCCCATACGCCCATGATGGTCCAGTACCTCGGCCTCAAGGCCGGGTACCCGGACACCTTGCTGCTCTACCGCATGGGTGACTTCTACGAGTTGTTCTACGCCGACGCACAAAAGGCGGCGCGGCTGCTCGGAACTCGGCAAGTGGGGCCTTGGCAAGCGCGACGTGGTGCCGAACGTGAATTTCTTCAGCAAGGTGGT
>JANLVB010000304.1:0-4873 GCA_031363785.1 Betaproteobacteria bacterium | reverse complement strand
GCCATGGATCATTCCTTTTGTACTGGTATTGTGTCCAGCGAGCGCCAAATATACCAAGTTGCCACGCTACAGTACGGCGCCCAGGCGGCGGCCACCTCGCGCGCGTCGCTGCGGCTGACAACTTCGCCGGAAAAATAGTTCCTGCTGATGCCACTGATCAGACCGGCGTCATCCAGCGGCAGCACGTTGGGCCGCATCAGGTGGAAGATCAGGAACATCTCCGCCGTCCAGCGCCCGATGCCGCGAATCGCCACCATCTCGGCGATGATCGCCTCGTCGTCCATGCCTTCCCACGCGCCGCTTGTCATCGATCCGTTGGCGAAGTGCAGCGACAGGTCCACCAGATACTCGACCTTGCGCACCGACAGGCCGGCAGCACGCATATCGTCCACCTTGAGTTTGAGCACGGCCGCCGGCGTCATCTTGCGCGGCAACTGGGCGAAGCGGTCCCATACCGTTTGCGCTGCCTTGACCGATATCTGCTGCCCCACGATGCTGCGCGCCAGCGTGGTGAAGGCATCCCCGCGCGTCTGCAGGAAGGCGCCATCGGACTGCGGGATCAGCCGCTTCATGACGCGGTCCTTGCGCACCAGGTGTTTGCAGGCCTCGTCCCAGTAGTCGGGCTTGGCTACCGGCGCCGCCTTCATGTGTTGCGCTCCCAGGTGGTGCTGGCAACCGAGTCCTTGAGTACGATGCCGGCCTGCGCCAATTGCTTGCGGATACGGTCGGCCGCGGCAAAATCACGCGCCGCCTTGGCCGCTGTACGTTCGGCTACCAGCGCATCGACCCACGTATCGTCCGCTTGTGCAGCATCCGAGCGCCGGCCCTTGAGAAAGGCTGCCGCATCAGCCTGCAGGATGCCCAGCGTGGCGCCGAGTGCGCGCAACACAGCCGCGAGTCCGGCCGAGCGGCTGCGGTTGACTTCATTGGCGAGCTCGAACAACAACGCCACCGCCTCCGGTGTACCAAAGTCTTCATCCATCGCGGTCTTGAAGCGTGCCGGATACGGCGCACTCCAATCCAGCGCGATGGCTGCTGGCGGTACCAGTTGCAGCGCGGTGTAGAGACGGCGCAGCGCCGCGCGCGCGTCGTCCAGGCTGACATCGCTGTAGTTCAGCGGGCTGCGGTAATGCGCGCGCAGCAGGAAGAAGCGCACCGTCTCCGCGTCATAACGCGCCAGCACCTCGCGGATGGTGAAAAAATTGCCCAGGCTCTTGGACATTTTTTCGTTGTCCAGCCGCACAAAACCGTTGTGCATCCAATAACGCGCCAGCGCCGCGCCGTGCGCGCCTTCGCTCTGCGCGATCTCGTTCTCGTGGTGCGGGAACTGCAGGTCCGCGCCGCCGCCATGGATGTCAAAGGTCTCGCCGAGTGTGGCGCGGCACATGGCTGAACATTCGATGTGCCAGCCGGGGCGGCCGGCACCATAGACGCTGTCCCACTTGGCATCCGGCGGCTCCGACGGCTTGGCTGCCTTCCACAACACGAAGTCCAGCGGGTCGTCCTTGCCCTCGAGCACCGCCACCCGTTCCCCCGAGCGGAGTTCGTCGAGTGACTTGCCAGACAACTTCCCGTAGCCGGTGAACTTGCGCACCGCAAAATTCATGTCGCCATCACTGCCCTGGTAGGCCAGCCCCTTGTCCTGCAGGCACGCGATCATGGCCAGCATCTGCGGCACGTAGTCGGTGGCCCGCGGCTCCAGCGTCGGCGCCTCGATGCCCAGGGCACCAATATCCTGGCGCATCGCCGCAATCATCTCGTCCGTGAGCGCGCGGATGCTGATGCCGCGCTCCACCGCACGCTTGATGATCTTGTCTTCGATGTCGGTGATGTTGCGCACATAGGTGACGGCAAAGCCGCTGGCCTTGAGCCAGCGCTGCACGATGTCGAAGGCCATCATCATGCGCGCGTGGCCGATGTGGCACAGGTCGTAAATCGTCATGCCGCATACATACATGCGCACCTGGCCACTTTGCAACGGCACAAAGGCCTCGACTCCACGCGACAGGGTGTTGTAGATACGCAGGCTCATGGATCAGAGGGGGCGCCCGGCAGGCACAATAAATAGTGGTGGGTGGGCCGCGAATGACATGGCGAACTGGGGGGTGGTTTGCTGCTTGCCGGGGCCATCGTGCAACACCCCTAGGCTACAATTCAAACCAGTATAAAGCCCCGATGTCCGGGATTGCAAAACACCTGGTTCAGGAGACTTGATGATTTCCCCAACCCCTGGTTTGCGCCGCATGCTGCGCGCCGGTGTGCTGTTGGCAGTGTTGGGCGCCGGCACCGCAATCGCCGATGACTACAGCCCGGTAACCCAGTTGACAAGCAGCGGACAGTTGACCGAGGCGATGCACAAGGCGGACCAATACCTGGCGAAGAATCCACGCGATCCGCAGATGCGTTTCCTCAAGGGCTTGATCCAGCAGGACGCCGGCAAACCGGCAGACGCACTGGCAACCTTTGTGGGCCTGAGCCAGGACTACCCGGAATTGCCCGAGCCCTACAACAACGCCGCCGTGTTGCATGCCTCATTGGGGCAGCTCGATCTCGCCCGCGCGGCACTTGAGTCGGCCATCCGCGCCAGGCGCAGTTATGCGGTGGCGCACGAAAACCTGGGCGACGTTTATACACGGCTGGCGGCCCAGGCATACAACCAGTCACAACAGCTCGACCCGGGCAACGCCACACTGGCGCCAAAACTCGCGCTGATCCGCCAACTCGTCGGCACCGGTGCGCCAACGCGCCAGGGTGTACCGCTCACCGACCGCGTGCGGCCGCCGACACCGGCGGCCTCGGCGTCGCGATGATCGCCCGCCCACCTTGAAAGGAAACTCTGTGCCTGCCTTGTTCCGTCGCAACTGTGTGCTGCTCGCAATCGTATTGACCCTGCCCGTGCAAGTGGTCCGGGCGCAGGATGCACCACGGGTGAAGTTCGCCACCTCGGCGGGTGACTTTGTGGTCGAGCTGTACCCGGACAAGGCGCCCAAGACGGTCGAGAACTTCCTGCAGTACGTACAGGACAAACACTACAACGGCACCGTCTTCCACCGCGTGATCGAGAACTTCATGGTGCAAGGTGGCGGCTTCGATGCCGGTTACGTCGAGCGCCGCACCCGCGCGCCAGTGGTGCATGAGGGGCGCGAGGCGCTGTCGCGCGGCGGCCCGCGCAACGTCGTGGGAACCCTGGCCATGGCGCGCACCAATGACCCGCAGTCGGCGACGGCGCAGTTTTTCATCAACGTCAAGGACAACGCCTTTCTCGACCCGACCCTGATTCCACCCGGTGACCCGGTGCCAAAATTCGAATACCAGGGCCGGGTGTACGAAAACACGCCGCGTGCCAACCTGCTGAACGCACCGCAGCTGTTCGGCTACACGGTGTTCGGTAAAGTCGTCAGTGGCATGGAGGTGGTGCAAAAAATCAAGGCCACACCAACCGGTGCCGGCGGGCCGTTCCCCTCTGACGTACCCAAGACTCCAATTCTTGTCAACTCCGCAACTCTGGTGAAATAAATCATGGCCAACCCACAGGTAGAACTGCACATCGCCAAACTCGGCGTCATCACACTGGAGATCGATGCCGTCAAGTCGCCCAGCTCAGCCGCCAATTTTCTGGACTATGTAAACAAGGGGCATTACGACAACACGGTATTTCACCGCGTGATCCCCGGCTTCATGTTGCAGGGTGGTGGCTTCGAGCCCGGCATGAAGGAAAAGCGCAGCGGCACACCAATCGCCAATGAGGCGGGCAATGGCCTGAAGAACAACATTTACACGGTGGCCATGGCGCGCACCAACGACCCGCATTCGGCCACGGCACAGTTTTTCATCAACGTGGCAGACAACGGCTTCCTCAACCATACCGCACCGAGCGGCCAAGGCTGGGGTTATGCAGTGTTTGGCAAGGTGATTGCCGGCAGCGAGGTGGTGGACAAGATCAAGGCGGTAACCACCGGCCGCAAGGGTTTTCATGACGACGTGCCGGTGGACGACGTGGTGATCGAACGCGCGGTCGCGCTCTGAGCCGGCGCAGAAGCGCGACGCTGCCGGGCATGGCAATCACCACGCCCACCATGGCCGCAGCTCCTGTGGCAGCAACTGCCGGTGACACCGCTGCCGGGCTGCTCGAAGCGCCTGCCCGCTGGCGCATGGTCGAGTTCATCTCCGACCTGCACCTGCACGCCGCAGACCAGCCTACCTTCCTGGCCTGGCGGGCCTGTCTGCAGCTCAGCGCGGCCGACGCAATCTTCATCCTGGGCGATTTGTTCGAAGTCTGGATCGGCGACGACGCGGTATCTGGCGACGCCTTCCTGCACGACTGCGCGGCAATACTGACACAGGCAGCACGGCAGCGGCCCGTCTATTTCATGCATGGCAACCGCG
The DNA here is from genome assembly GCA_031363785.1 of Betaproteobacteria bacterium. Lineage (GTDB taxonomy): Bacteria > Pseudomonadota > Gammaproteobacteria > Burkholderiales > Burkholderiaceae_C > CAISIP01. The sequence continues at coordinate 487 of JANLVB010000304.1, read as the reverse complement.
ACTTCCTGGTCGGCAGCGCCTTCCTCGATGGCTGTGGCATGGTCCAGTTGCCCGACCCCTGCGTATTCGAGTTTGCCGGCCAGCGTTGGCTGTTGTCACACGGTGATGCCATGTGCCTGGAGGACGCGGAGTACCAGCGATTTCGCGCACAGGTGCGCAGCCGCGGCTGGCAGCAGGACTTTCTGGCCCAGCCGCTTGAACAACGCCGTAACACCGCACGCGACCTGCGCAACCGCAGCGAGGCACGCAAACGCGCTGACTCGCGCTGGTTCGACGTCGACACCGCCGCGGCGCGTCAGGCGCTGCTGGCCAACCATGCCCAATGCCTGATCCACGGCCACACGCATCGGCCAGCCGAGCATGTTTTGGGTGACCAGTTGCGGCGCGTCGTCCTGAGCGACTGGGACGCGCGGGCACGGCCGCCGCGCGGCGAGGTGCTGCGTCTGTGCGCCGCGCCGGCGGGCGGCGCCTGCCAGCTGCTGCGCCT
>JANLVB010000270.1:0-12544 GCA_031363785.1 Betaproteobacteria bacterium | reverse complement strand
CGTCGAGCACCAGGCCTAGGTCCTTGCGCATCCAGTCGACGGCAAAGCCGAAGTCGAATTTGTCCGCCACCATGGTCTTGCCACGGTTGTCCATTTGCCAGCTTTGCGCCGCGCCCTTGCCAATCACATCGAGCACCTGTTCCATGTCCAGCCCCGCCTTCTGACCAAAACTGATGGCCTCTCCCAGGCCCTGTACCAAACCCGCGATACAGATCTGGTTCACCATCTTGGCCAACTGACCCGAGCCGGGCGCACCAAGCAACGTGACTGCGCGTGAGAACGCCGCGGCGACCTCCACCATGGCGTCGAACGCGGCCTGGCCGCCACCACACATCACGGTGAGCTGGCCGTTTTGTGCACCGGCCTGGCCACCCGAAACTGGCGCGTCGACAAACCCCAGCCCCAGCTTGCTGGCCGCGGCATGCAGTTCGCGCGCTACTGCGGCCGAGGCCGTGGTGTGGTCGACGAACACCGCGCCGCGTGACATGCCGGCGAAGGCGCCCTGTGTTCCCCGCCCACCGTCAGCCAGATCTTCACCCAGGGTGACGGCACGCAGGTCGTCGTCATTGCCAACACAGCAAAAGACAATGTCTGCGCCCTGCGCCGCTGCCCTGGGTGTTGCCGCACTGCGCGCGCCGGGAGCTGCGCCGAACTCGGCGCACCATGCCGCCGCCCTGGCCGCAGTACGGTTGTAGACGCTTACCTGGTGCCCGGCCAGCGCCAGATGCCCGGCCATGGGGTGACCCATGACACCGAGGCCGAGGAAAGCGACTTTGCGTGAGGCGGTGGCTTGGTAGGTTTTTGGATTGGTACTTGGCATTGAGTTCACGACATGAATACTGATTCAGGGAGCCATGAGGTGGTGAAGCCTCCGTCGCGAGCGGGCCAAGGTGGCGTCGAGGAGCACAACCGTACAAGCGTACGGTGCGCACCGCAGACGCCAGATTGACCCGCGCAGCAGGAGGATTGGCCGCCTCAGACGATGGCGAAGTTTTCGGTGCCTGCGCTGAGGTCCTGGGTGCGCCCGCGCCGGCTGTTGAGCTTGATCTGCAACCGCAGATCATTCAGCGAGTCGGCATTGCGCAGCGCATCCTCGTACGAGATGATGTTGTTCTCATAGGCGTCAAACAGCGCCTGATCGAAGGTCTGCATACCCAGGTTGCGGCTCTTCTTCATGATTTCCTTGATCTCGGATACATCGCCCTTGAAGATCAGGTCGGAAATCAAGGGCGTGTTGAGCAGAATCTCGACTGCTGCGCTGCGGCCTTTGCCGTCCTGCTTGGGGATCAGCCGTTGGGATACCAGGGCCTTGAGGTTGAGTGACAAATCCATCAGGAGCTGGGCGCGTCGTTCTTCCGGGAAGAAGTTGATGATCCGGTCCAATGCCTGGTTCGCACTGTTGGCGTGTAACGTGGCCAGACACAGGTGGCCGGTTTCAGCGAACGCGACGGCATGCTCCATGGTCTCCTTGTCGCGAATCTCCCCCATCAGGATCACGTCCGGCGCCTGGCGCAGGGTGTTTTTCAGTGCTATTTCCCAGCTATCGGTATCCAGCCCCACTTCGCGCTGGGTGACGACGCAGTTCTTGTGCATGTGCACAAACTCGACCGGGTCTTCAATCGTGATGATGTGACCGTAGGAGTTTTCGTTGCGCCAGTCGACCATCGCCGCCAAGGTGGTCGATTTGCCCGAGCCGGTTGCGCCGACCATGATGCACAGCCCGCGTTTGGAGGTGACGATCTCCTTGAGCACCTGCGGCACACCAAGACCGTCGATGGTGGGCAGCGTCTGCGGAATGATCCGCAGCACCATGCCGACCTTGCCCTGCTGTATGAAGGCATTGACGCGAAAGCGGCCGACGCCGGGTGGCGAGATGGCGAAATTGCATTCCTTGGTGCGCTCGAATTCCGCCACCTGCTTGTCGTTCATCACCGAGCGTGCCAGCGCCAGCGTGTGCGCCGCGTTCAGCGGTTGTGGCGACACCTTGGTCACCTTGCCGTCGACTTTGATCGCTGGCGGAAAGTCCCCGGTGATGAACAGGTCGCTGCCGTTGCGGCTGGTCATCAGCCGCAACAGGTCGTTGATGAATTTTGTGGCCTGGTCGCGTTCCATGAATTTTGGCTCCAGGTTACTTCTTTTCGCTGAGTCGCGCGCTGACAACGCGCAAACGAAGTGAAAGCTTGCGAGCCAACAGCGCTATCAGGTTGGCAGCGAGTTGGGGGTTGGCGGACAACATGTCGTCCATGGCTTCCGCGCTCAATGCCGCTACTTCGCACTCGTTCATGGTGGAGCACGCAGAGAAGCGGATGCCGCTGTCCAGCAGCGACATCTCGCCCAGGATCTCGCCTGGCCGTGTTTCGGCCAGCCGCAGCCGCTCGCCCCATGGCTGTACCCGGTCGACCGCCACCGCGCCCGACAACAATACCAGCATGAAGTTGCCGTACTCGTCCTGGCGGATCAGTTCGCGATCGGCCGGCACGCTGGCAAAGTCGAAATAACGCTCCATGCTCTGGATCGCGTCAGCGTCCAGATGGCTCATGTATTTGTCCTTCGACCACAAAGCCTGCAGCATCTTGGTGCCGCGTGGCGAAGGCAGGCGGCGCGCGTCGATTTCTGCGGCACGTGCTTCCCAGGGGATCAGCAGCGAGGCATCCACGCCCAAACCCGCAAACGCCGTGCTGAACAGAATCGAGTCTTGTTTTTCTTCGCTCACTTCGGGCCTCGTCTTGGGTCTGAGAATTTCGAAAATACCTTTCATCGGGCGCTCCTGTCCTGTGGTGACCGGGTGGATCAGCCGGGAAAGTTCTCGGGAATTTTTGCCTTGCTGCGTGCTTCGGAGGGACTGATGATGTTGCGCTTGACGAGGTCGGTCAGATTCTGGTCCAGGGTCTGCATGCCCACGCTGTTGCCGGTCTGGATCGACGAATACATTTGCGCCACCTTGGCTTCGCGTATCAGGTTGCGGATGGCACTGGTGCCCAGCATGATTTCGTGCGCCGCAACCCGCCCCTGCCCATCCTTGGTCTTGCACAGGGTCTGCGAGATGACCGCCTGCAGCGACTCCGACAACATCGCCCGCACCATTTCCTTTTCGTCGGCCGGGAACACGTCAATGATACGGTCGATGGTCTTCGCCGCGCTCGATGTGTGCAGCGTGCCAAACACCAGGTGGCCGGTCTCGGCGGCGGTCATGGCCAGCCGGATCGTCTCCAGGTCGCGCATCTCGCCGACCAGAATGCAATCCGGGTCCTCGCGCAGCGCCGAGCGCAGCGCGGCCGAAAAACTCAGCGTATGGGGCCCGACTTCGCGCTGGTTCACCAGGCACTTTTTGGATTCATGCACGAACTCGATCGGGTCTTCCACGGTCAGGATGTGGCCGAATTCGGTTTCATTGAGATAGTTGACCATCGCCGCGAGGGTGGTGGACTTGCCCGAGCCGGTCGGCCCGGTCACCAGCACCATGCCGCGTGGCTTGAGCGCCAGGTCGGCGAAGATCTTCGGCGCGTTGAGTTGTTCCAGCGACAGGATCTTGGAAGGAATGGTCCGGAACACCGCGCCGGCACCGCGGTTGTGGTTGAAGGCGTTGACACGAAAACGCGCCAGGCCTTCGATCTCGAACGAGAAGTCGATCTCCAGGAACTCCTCATAGTTCTTGCGCTGGGTGTCGTTCATGATGTCATACACCATCGCGTGCACGGCCTTGTGGTCCAGCGCCTCGACGTTGATGCGGCGCACATCGCCGTGCACGCGGATCATTGGTGGCAGATCAGCCGACAGGTGCAGGTCCGAGGCTTTGTTCTTGACGCTGAAGGCGAGCAACTGGGTGATGTCCACGGATTCCCTTGTCGTTTGTTACGCTACGGGGCAATTATGACCATGATTGAGTCCAATCTCCAAGCCGTTCGTGCGCGGGTGTCTGCTGCGTGCATCGCTGCCGGGCGCGATGTGCATTCGGTTACGCTGCTGGCGGTCTCCAAGACCGTTGACGCCGACACCGTACAACGTGCGCTGGCCGCCGGCCAACGCGTGTTTGCCGAGAACTACGTGCAGGAGGCAGTCGACAAGATTCTGGCGTTGCGCCAGCTGCATTTGCAGTGGCATTGCATCGGCCCGGTGCAAAGCAACAAGACCCGGCTCGTGGCCGGGCATTTTGATTGGCTGCAGTCGCTCGACCGGCTGAAGATCGCGCAGCGGCTGGACGCGCAACGGCCGCCCCACATGCCGCCCTTGCAGGTGTGTATCCAGGTCAATACCGATGGCGGCCCGACCAAGGCGGGTGTGGCACCTGAAGCGCTGCTGGCTTTGGCACAGGCGATCACTGCCCTGCCCCGTTTGAAGCTGCGCGGCATCATGACCATCCCCGAGCCGGCTGCCGATTTTGCGGCCGCCTGCGCACTGCATACACGGGCCAAGCGCCTGTTCGACCTGCTCAACGCGCAGGGTCTGGGGCTGGACACACTGTCCATGGGCATGAGTGCCGACCTGGAAGCGGCGATTCACGCCGGCAGCACGATGGTGCGGGTTGGCAGCGCGATATTCGGCGAACGCAGCCCCAAACCAGCTGTCGGCGGGCCGGTCTGATCAGCACAACCGCAGCCGGGTCGTGTTCTTCACCTCTTCCATCACCGCCATCCAGTTGCAGGCACTCCAGAATCTTCAGGTCGATGCGGTCGGGTGCGCTGTCGTTGCTGGCCATGTCACGACAACCGGTAGGTTTGCAGGTGGATACTGGTTTCAGTATTGCTGATACCGCGCACCAGCCGGATGCGCTCCAGCACCTGCGACAGCTCCGCCAGATTGGCAGCACGCAGTTCCGCCAACAGGTCCCAGCGGCCATTGGTGTCGTGCAGCGTCGCCACGCCTGGCTCACCCAGCAGGCTGGCGATCACGGCGCGGGTTTCGTTGCCTTCCACGCCCACACTCATCCAGGCGCGGATTTCCTGAGGTTGGGCGTCCGGGCGCAGGCGCACCGTGTAACCCACGATGACGCCATCGTCTTCCATCCGCGTCACCCGGTTGTTGATGGTGCCGCGGGAAACGCCAAGCTTGCGTGCCAACACGGCGACGCTGGTACGGGCGTCCTTGCGCAGCAGTGACAGCAGTTGTTGGTCAGTGGCGTCCATGGAAATACATTATGTCATTCACCTATGCTGAAGTGATAAATTTTTGATCAAATTGATACATTATTGACGATTTACATTGACTTGACGGCGCCCGACACTGCTTGCATTCCCATTGAGGCACACACCATGCAACGCAACACCCCCACCACGACCGAGTTCCTGAGCGCCCACGATGTGGCCACCATCGTGCGCCGGATGGGCCTGGCGGAATGCCTGCGCGGCATGCTTGAAGCCATCCACGCCGACTACCTGCGCTGGCAGGAGTTCGACAAAAGCGCACGCCTGGCCAGCCATAGCGACATCGGTGTGATCGAGCTCATGCCGATAGCGGATGCCAGCCATTACGCTTTCAAGTATGTCAATGGCCATCCGTCGAATCAGGGGCATGGGTTGCCGACCGTGATGGCCTTTGGTGTGCTGGCCCGGGTGGCCACCGGCGTGCCGGAGTTTCTCAGCGAACTGACATTGACCACCGCAATCCGGACTGCTGCCATGTCGGTGCTGGCGGCGCGCGCGCTGGCCCGGCCGGATGCCCGCAGCATGGCCCTGATCGGCAATGGCGCGCAAAGCGAGTTTCAGGCACTGGCCTTCCATTACCTGCTGGGCATCGAGGAAATCCGGTTGTTTGACATCGACGCGCGCGCCAGCGCCAAGCTGATCGGCAACCTGCGCCACACCACATTGCGCCTGGTGTTGTGCACCAGCGTCGCTGAAGCGGTGCGTGGTGCCGATATAGTGACCACCGTGACCGCCGACAAAAGCAACGCCACCATCATCACGCCGGACATGGTCGAGCCCGGCATGCACATCAACGGCGTCGGTGGTGATTGCCCCGGCAAGACCGAGCTGCACCCTGACGTGCTGCGCCGCGCGGCGGTGTTTGTCGAGTACGTGCCGCAGACCCGGGTCGAGGGCGACCTGCAGCAGATGGAAGCCGGATTTGCCGTGACCGAGATCTGGCAGGTGTTGCAGGGCGTGGCCGCCGGCCGCAGCAGCGCGGAGCAGGTCACGGTATTCGACTCGGTTGGTTTTGCCCTGGAAGATTATTCCGCCTTGCGTTTCATGCGCGACAGTGCACATCGGCTGGGTGTGGGTCAGCCGATCGCGCTGATCCCCGAACTCGCCGACCCGAAGGACCTGTTTGGCCTGGTACGGCCGCTGCCTGCCGCGCTCTCCAGCGTGGTGGCCGTGCGCGAACTGGCTGGGGCCTGATGGTGCGGGCCACACCTCTGCCGGGCAGTGCAGGAGTGAGCCGCCGGGCCGTTCCCAAGGCGAACAGCACCGCAGTGCGCAGCACGGACGGTACGGCAGTCAGCATCATTGGTGTGCCCACCGACATCGGTGCCGGCCGCCTGGGTGCGCGCATGGGGCCGGAGGCGTTGCGGGTGGCGGGCATCGCGGCGGCATTACACCGCTTTGGGCTGAACGTGAAGGACTGTGGCAATCTTGTTGGCCCGGCCAACCCGTGGACGGATGCGGTGAACGGATTTCGCCATTTGCCCGAAGTCGTGCGCTGGAATCAGCTGGTGCACGACGCCATGTTCTGCGAGTTGCAATCGGGTCGGTTGCCGATCATGCTGGGGGGTGACCATTGCCTGGGTATCGGCTCCATCAGCGCCGTCGCGCGCCATTGCCGCGTTGCTGGCAAGCGGCTGCGCGTATTGTGGTTTGACGCCCATGCCGACTTCAACACCGCCACCCTGACCCCCAGCGGCAACATCCATGGCATGCCGGTGGCCTGCCTGTGTGGCCACGGGCCGCAGGAACTGGTGCAGATTGGCGGCCATGTGCCGGCGCTGAACCCGAAGGACATACGCCAGATCGGCATTCGCAGCGTCGACGCCGGCGAAAAGCGTCTGGTGCACGACATCGGCATCGAGGTTTTCGACATGCGCTACATCGACGAGATGGGCATGCGCCACACGATGGAGCTGGCACTGGCGCTGGTGGATCCCAACACCCATGTGCATGTGAGCCTGGATGTGGACTTTCTCGACCCCGACATCGCACCCGGGGTGGGCACCACCGTGCGCGGTGGCCCGACCTACCGCGAGGCGCAGTTGTGCATGGAAATGATTGCAGACACCGGGGCGCTGGGCTCGCTGGATGTGGTTGAGCTCAATCCGGCGCTGGACGTGCGCAACCAGACCGCCGAGCTGGCGGTGGATCTGATCGAGAGCCTGTTTGGCAAAAGCACGCTGATGCGCACTTCGCGCGAACGTCCATAGGGTTGCTGTTTTCCCGCCTCGTGGCGGATCACTGGCAATCGACCCAGGCGCCGTTGGCTGCGCTGGAGCGGAGCACGGCATCGACAAACCGCACCCCCTGCAAGCCGTCGAATGAGTTCGGGAAGTGTTGTGCCAGCGGGTCTGCCGCTTGCCCGCTGCGCCGCGCCGCAATCACCTGCGCGGCGTCCGAATACAGATTGGCAAAACCTTCATGAAACCCCTCCGGGTGGCCGGCGACGATGCGCGATGCACGCGCTGCAAAGGGCAGCGTGCCCGGGCCGTTGGGGGTGCGGTTTTGCGATGGCGCATCGAGCGGCTTGAAGGTCAGCGCCTGCGGTTGCTCCTGCATCCATTCCAGGCTGCCTCTGGAGCCGCTGACGCGGATGCGCAAGCCGTTTTCCACACCGGCTGCGGCCTGCGTCACCCAGAAACTGCCGCGCGCCGGTGCCGTGCCCGCTGCTGCGCCGGCAGTACCCAGACGCAACATCGCGCCCGCGAAATCGTGTGTGACACGGCCCGGCACTATCGCGCCGACCTCGGCCGCCACCTGATGCACTTCCAGCGCCGTGATGAAACGCAGCAGGTTGTGCGCGTGGGTGCCGATATCACCCATTACCAGCGAGGGGCCGCCCCGCGCCGGATCTTCTTTCCAGGCGCGCCGGCCGGGGCCGGGTTTGGCGCGCCCGCCTTGCACGTATTCCACCTGCACCAGTCGCACGTCGCCCAGCTCACCCTGCTCCACCATCGCGCGGGCCTGGCGCACCATGGGGTAACCGGTGTAGTTGTGGATCAGGCAAAAAACTTTCGCGCACTGTGTCACGCGCAGATGCAGTTGTTCGGCTTGCGCCAGCGTGTTGGCCATCGGCTTGTCGCAGATGACGTCGAAGCCGCGCTCCAGCGCCGCCATGGCGTAGTGGAAATGGCTGTCGTTGGGCGTCATGATGGACACCACATCGGCGCCGTCGAGGCGCGCTGCTTCGGTCGCGATCAGTGCGTCACCGCTGGCGTAACAGCGGTCACCAGCCAGGCCAAGCGCGCGGCCGGCGGCCAGCGATTTGTCCGCATCGGAGGACAACGCCGCCGCTACCAGTTCGTACTGGTCATCCAGACGAGCCGCCTGGCGGTGCATGGCACCGATGAAGGAGCCGGGACCACCACCGATCACCGCCAGCCGCAGGCGGCGCCCCAGCATCGCGATCACCGGGCTGGCAGACATGATCGCAATTGCGGTATCAGCCGCCTTTGTGTGGCCGCTTGCCCGGATTCTTCTTGCTGCGGGTCGAGGTGCCACGCTCCAGGCTGATTTTTTGCCCGCGGGTCACGGGGTTGGTAAAGCCGGCCACCGGCACGGGCCTGGGAGTCGCTTTGCGTTCAGCTTCGGTTCTTGGTTCTTTGGCCATGGTGGGCTCCATCGGAAGTGGGTTGGGAAGGCATGTTTAACCCTCCATTAGGCCACAGCACACAGGCCAAACGGGGCCTTGGCGATCACAACAGGTCGAAATCCGCTTCGCCGACACGTTCTCGTAATGTGGCAGCACGCGCAGCGCGGGCGGTGCGTTGCATCGAATCGGGGGTAATGCCCTCTGCTGCCCGCGCCAGCGCTGCCACCATGTGCTGGCGTTGTGCATGGCTCTCAAACATGAACAGGCGCATATGTGTCCAAGCTGCGCCGGCCGAGGCGTCTACCAGTGTGGAGAACGAAACCAGCGCACCCTGCGATTGGGCTGTGTGGTCAATCGGCTCGACCTCCAGGCGCAGGAAAGCGCTGTAGGCATCGAGTTTGCCGGGCTTTGCACGCCAATAGATGGCGCGGGCGCAACGGGTGTCGCTCATGTGGCTGTCCTGTGTTGGGATCTGGTGGCGTCGGTTGCCGAACTTTAATCGGCGTTACTGTAAAAAATCAGTCAAGTATTCATCAACAATTGGGCAAAGATAGCGCAATCTACCAATCTGCGGGAGCCTTCCATGCGTCTACCCTTTCCCTACCGTGCGGAAGCCGAAATTGTCGCGCAGCGCCTGGGTGTGTTGGCCAGTGCTCTCGATTGGGCCGCCGCGGCGCGCACTGCCGCGCCATGGGTACAAGCGGTGCGCGACAACCCGCCGCCGTTCTGGGCCATGGAGAGCCTGCTCAAGGAGTACCCGATTTCCAGCGCCGAAGGCCTGGCTCTGATGCGGCTGGCCGAGGCTCTGCTGCGTGTGCCGGACGCTGAAACCGCCATCGCCCTGACAGCCGATCAGCTGGGCCGGGCCAACTTCGATGCGGCCGGTGACAAGACGCTGGCGCGCCTTTCCAGCACCGCCATTGCGATGAGCAAGAAGTTCTTGCCCGAGGGTGAAACTTCGGGCGGCATCTTTGCCAAGCTCGGTGCGCGTTCGGTGGTGGCGGCGACACTGCGCGCCGTGCAGTTGCTGGGGCGGCAGTTTGTGCTCGGGCAGACCATCACCGAGGCGATGGACGAGGCGGCGGCGGCGAAACGCAAGGTCACCAACCTGAGGTACAGCTACGACATGCTGGGGGAGGGTGCACGCACCGATGCCGACGCCCTGAAGTACCTGGCGAGTTACCAGAATGCAATTCGCGCCATCGCTGGCGCCGCACAGCCTGGCGGTCCTTGTGAAAAAAACGACGGCATCTCGATCAAGCTCAGCGCCTTGCATCCACGGTATGAGGATGCACAAAAGACCCGCGTCATGGCCGAGCTGGTGCCGCGCGTGTGGGGCCTGTGTGCGCAGTCGGCAGCGGCCAACATCAACCTCACTATCGATGCCGAAGAGGTGGACCGGCTGGAGTTGTCGCTGGAGGTGTTTGAGGCTTTGGCGGCACAGATTGCGAAAAGCACGCCGCAATGGAGCGGTTTCGGCCTGGCGATGCAGGCCTACCAGAGCCGGGCGCTGGAGCTGATTGAACACATCGCCGGCATTGCGCGAAAGTACAAGATTCGCCTGATGTGCCGCTTGGTCAAGGGCGCCTATTGGGACGCCGAGATCAAGCGCGCGCAGGAGCTGGGGTTGCCGAACTACCCGGTTTTCACCCACAAGCACCACACCGACGTGTCCTACCTGGCTTGTGCCCGCGCCCTGCTGGAGGCGCCGGATGCGATTTACCCGCAGTTTGCCACCCACAACGCCGCCACCATTGCCGCTATTCTGCAGATGTCGGCCAAGACTGGCGCGCAGTTCGAGTTGCAGCGCCTGCACGGCATGGGCGAAGGCGTGTACCGCGAGGTACTGAAGAATCCGTTGATCGCCTGCCGCGTCTACGCCCCGGTGGGTGCCCACAAAGACCTGTTGGCCTACCTGGTGCGTCGCCTGCTGGAGAACGGCGCCAACTCGTCGTTCGTACATCAGTTGGCAGACGAGTCGGTAGGCATGCAGGAGTTGCTGATCTCGCCCTTGCGGCTGGAGTCCGAGGCATCGCTGCCGCTGCCACCCGCCTTGTTTGGCAAGCTGCGCAAGAACAGTGTCGGCCTGGACCTGACCGTCGCATCGATGCGAGAGCCGTTGTTGGCGGCCCATGCGGCGGTGCAGGTGCCAGCCGTCGCGGTGTTCGATACCGCCCTGACCGGCACCGTGCTGCGCAATAGCCTGGCGGCATTTCGCCTGTGGAGCCAGACCGATGTCGGCGTTCGCGCGGCCAGCCTGCGCCGCGCTGCCGATGCGCTGGAGCAGCAGATGCCGCGCTTTTGCGCGCTGCTGGTCAAGGAGGCTTTCAAGACTTGGGGTGATGCGGTGAGTGAAGTGCGCGAGGCGGTGGACTTCCTGCGCTACTACGCAAGCGAGGCCGAGCGCATCATGGCCCCGCAGGCCATGCCCGGGCCCACCGGCGAGAGCAACGAGCTGCGGCTGATCGCGCGCGGCCCCTGGGTCTGCATCAGCCCCTGGAACTTCCCGCTGGCGATATTTGCCGGCCAGGTCGCGGCCGCCCTGGCCACTGGCAACAGCGTGTTGGCCAAGCCGGCCGAGCAGACACCGGGTGTGGCGCTTGAGGCGGTGCGCCTGTTGCACGCCGCAGGCGTACCCGCTGACGCGCTACAACTGCTACACGGCTCAGGCGAGACGGTCGGTGCCGCGTTGGTGGCGGCGCCGGGTGTGGCGGGTGTGGTGTTTACCGGCTCAACCCAGGTCGCCAAGACCATCAACCGCGCCCTGGCGGCCAAGGACGGTGCCATCGTGCCCCTGATCGCCGAGACCGGTGGCATCAACGCCATGCTGGTGGACAGCACGGCATTGCCGGAGCAGGTCAGTGATGCGGTGGTGCAAAGCGCCTTTCGCAGTGCCGGCCAGCGCTGCTCGGCGTTGCGGCTGTTGTGTGTACATGCCGAAATTGCAGACCATGTGATCGAGATGATCCGCGGTGCGGCGAAGGAACTGGTCAGCGGTGATCCGGTGGAACTGGCCACCGACGTCGGGCCGGTCATCGACATGGAGGCGTTGCATGGCATTCGACGCCATTGCGAGCGGCTCGATGCCGAGGCCAGGCCGCTGCTGGCGTCGGTTGCCGGTACATCAGCCACTCCCAATCTGCTTGCACCGCAGGCCTATGAGGTCTCGCGCATCGCCGATCTGAAGCAGGAAATCTTTGGCCCGGTGCTGCACATCGTGCGCTGGAGCGGCGACCCGCAGGATGTGATCGCCCAGGTCAACGCGCTGGGTTATGGCCTGACGATCGGCATCCAGACCCGCATCGATTCACGGGCCCAGGCGCTGGCCCGCGCCGCCCATGTTGGCAACGTATATATCAACCGCAACCAGATCGGGGCTGTGGTGGGTGTGCAGCCGTTTGGTGGCGAGGGCCTCAGCGGCACCGGCCCCAAGGCCGGTGGCCCGCATTACCTCTACCGTTTTTGTGCCGAGCAGACCATCACCATCAACACCACGGCGGCCGGCGGCAATGCGGCCTTGCTGGCGGGGTGAGTGCACGCTGCTTGACGATGTGTCCTTGTGTCGGCGTGCAGGCCTTGGCGGGCAGGATAAGTCTCGCATCTGTTCTGTTGCAAGGGCAAACAACTATCGCCCAGTGGCTGTGCTCACGGCTGCCCCGGGGTCAACACTGCACCGCCATACCGCCGGATCCTTGTTCAGGGCCGATCTACGGCAATTTGCGCTCGCGCAAAAACGCGTCGACCACGGCGGCCAACTCGGTCTCGCGCCCGCTGTAGTAGTGGTCCGCACCGGCGACCATCACCTGGCGTG
>JANLVB010000272.1:0-21774 GCA_031363785.1 Betaproteobacteria bacterium | reverse complement strand
GCTGCTGGTCGGCCTGGGCGGCATCTGGGTCGAGGCGCTGGACGACGTGGCGATGCGCCTGTGCCCGGTGAGTGAGTCCGAGGCTCTGGCCATGCTGGGGGAACTGCGTGGCAAGGCACTGCTGAACGGGGGCCGTGGCCGGTCGGCGGCGGATGTCGCGGCATTGGCTGCGATGGCCGCCAGCGTCAGCCAGTTCGCGGCCCGGACGCCGGGGCTGCTGGAACTCGACCTCAATCCGGTGATGGCATTGCGCGAGGGCGCGCTCGCGGTCGATGCGCGCATCGTGCTGGCCGATGCAGGTGAAGGAGGAAGCAAGCCGTGAACATGGAAAAGATTCAGCCCGGCGAGTCCATCATCGGCCTGCAGGGCCCGACCTACGAGGTCGACATCGAACGCGGGCGCATCCGCCAGTTCGCCAAATCCATCTATGCCTTCGACCCGGCTTACCATGACGACCCGCGTGCCGTGGTGCCGCCCACTTTTCTCATCATGTCGGGCTACCACTACGGCTACATCCTGGCCAGGGCGCCAAGGGAATCGGTATTCGGGCGCATCGACGAAGACTTCCGCACCTGCGCCGATGGCGGCGAGGAGTTCGTGTTCCACGGCCCACCGCCGCGCGCTGGCGACCGGCTCATCGCATCCACCAGCATGCACGACTTCAAGGAACGGCAGGGACGGCGCGGTGGGCGGCTGCGCATCTATGTCACCCGCACCAAGTTTCATACGCCCGATCGACGCCATGTGGCCGACTGGTACGAATGGAACGTCAAAACCGCGCATGCGCCGCTCCAAGCCCTGGAGGACGAGCGCCTGAACAACAGGCCGTATTTCATGAAGGGCGACCCGCGCAACCAGTTCGACGCGGTGGCACGCCAGTCGTGGGCGGACCTCCAGATCGGCCGGGGCCCCGGCCCGGTCACGATGCCCCCGCTGACCGTGACCGACATCGTGGCCTACCAGTACGCCTCCGGTGAGGACGGTCCGACGCACCACGACGAAGGCGCTGCCCGGGCCTGCGGCTACCCGGGCATCTATTCGATGGGCATGCTGCATGGCGGTGCCATGGCCACCTACGCGGTCAACTGGCTCGGGCCCGGGAACATCCGCCGTTTCAAGTGCCGCTTCGACGAGATGCAGTTCCCCGGGGACGTGATTTCGTACAACGGATGGGTGGTGCGCCTGTCCGATGAGCAAGGGGCGCGCACGGTCGATATCGAACTGGATTTCCGGCGTGGCGACAGCGTGCTTGGCAGAGGATGGGCAACTTTCGTTGTGGTTTGACTTTGTAAGGAATATTCCTTACCATAGAACCTTCACACAATGACAGGGCATCGCCATGCCAGCTATCCACGAAGTCGCCACGATCACCGCCAAAGGGCAGATCACCTTGCCCAAACCGATTCGTCAAGCTCTGGGGGTTGACTACGGCGGCAAGGTCGCCTTCGATCTGCGTGGTTCACAGGTCGTGGTGACGCGTGTGGACGACGAACATGAGGACCCAGCGATCAGTGGCTTCCTGGCGCTGCTGGAAAACGATATCCGATCCGGACGTCACGTCAACGCATTGCCGATAAAACTTGCGCGCGCGATGCTGGCCACACTCAAACATCCGGTAGACGTGGGTCAGGACATTGAAGGTGAAGTTGCACTGTGATCCAACGTCATGGGTGGAGTCTGCTCTTCCACGACTGTCTGAACGAGCAACTTCAGACGCTGCATGCGGCGGCGGTGCGTGCCAAGGCACACGATCCCCAGGGTTTTGAAGCGAACGCCAACGTCAAGCTGTTCAACGCGCTGTCCAAGCTGATGTTCGACACAGTGCCCGGCGATCCCAACCGCGAGGAGTATCGGCAGGGCAACACCATGGGCGCCGCCTTTCGGCATTGGCGACGAGCCAAGATTGGCAGGCGATTCCGTTTGTTTTTCCGATTCGACTCGAAGACGAAGATCATCATCTTCGCTTGGGTGAATGACGAGAACACGCTTCGATCATCGGGCAGCAAGAGTGATCCCTACGCCGTATTCGAGAAAATGCTTGAGCGCGGCCATCCGCCCGATAACTGGGCAAGCCTTGCATCTGCGAGCAAGACCGACTGGAAGTAGACCCAATGCGGCGGCGGGCGAGGGCCACCGGCGGTGTTGCGACCGGGCGCCAGTCGCGGCCGCGCTGGCCATGGGCGCCCAGGGAGTGTGGATGGGCACAGCCTGGCTGACGACGGAAGAGTTCCGCGACCACCTCGCCCCGCGCCTCTCAGGATACCTTTGCAGGGTAGCCTGGTGGGTGGTCTTCTGCACGCCATCGACGACCACCGGGTAACACCGCTGATGCATTACCCGGCCGGCCAGAGCATCGGCTACTTCAATCAGGTCGAGACCGTGGCACAACGTGTGGCGCGCCTGCTGCACGAGACGGCCCAGACCCTGGACGGATGAATACGGCAGCTGCACAGCCGCCGCCGGGTACATTTTTTGTGTCGCATGGATTAAATTTCCTATATCCATCGACGGCCCAAATGTCGTTTGTTGGTGCATGAGGTGCAATGCATACTGCCTAGGCACCGCCGTAGTGGTGTCGGGCCTGTTTCACGGGTCCGCGCCAATCAGGAAGTGTTCTTCAAGAATCGTCCAGGAGACAGAGCATGAATATATTTGCAGGCTTGTTGGCCATCGCTGCCATGGCGGCTTCGTCGCTGGTGTCGGGGGCGCCGTCGGGCACTTTCCGTCAGGCGCATGAGGTCGGTTTTGGCGCTGCCTCCGACCTGGACCCGATCTCCCGCGGGCGTGTTTTCGCCGTCACGGAAAAGATCATGAGCCGCCTGGTGCGCCCGGGCCTGGACGGCAAACCGTCGCCGGATCTGGCGCTGAGCTGGTCGTCCAACGCCAACGCGACCGAGTGGACCTTCAAGCTGCGCGAGGGCGTCAAGTTCCACAGCGGCAAGCCGTTCACCTCGGCCGATGCGGCCTATTCGCTGAAGCGGGTGCAGGATCCCAAGCTCGACTCGCCCGTGCGCTCGTCGATCTCGATGGTGAAGAGTATCGAAACGCCGGATGCCAAGACGCTCAAGCTGATCCTGGCCGCCCCGTACGCGGACATGCCGCTGGTGCTCACCGACTACCGGCTGATGATCATTCCCGACGGCGCAGGCGACACCATCAAGGCTACCGGCACCGGGACCGGCCCATTCAAGCTGGAAAAGTTCGACGCCCAGGGCACCTCGGTTCTGGTGGCCAACAAGGATTACTACGACGGCGCCCCGGGTGTCGCGCGCATGGAGATCATCGGCATACCGGACGGGCAGGCCCGGTTCCAGGCGCTGATGGGCAGGCAGATCGACATGTTGCAGAACATCACGAAGCAGCAGCGCCAGTTGCTCGAGCGGGCGTCCGGCTTCGGCGTGCAGGAGATCCCGACCGGCAACTGGCGCGGCATCGTGTTTCGCACCGACATGAAACCCTGGGATGATCCGCGCGTGCGCCGTGCCGTGCGCCTGGCGGTCGACCGCAAAGCCATGATGGAGCTGGCCGCTGGTGGCGCCGGCGTGGTGGGTTGCGACACACCGGTCGGCCCCAAGGACCAGTACCGCTCGACCAAGACCTGCGCCCAGGACATCGCCAAGGCCAAGTCCCTGCTGGCTGAGGCCGGTTACCCGAACGGCATCGACCTGGAACTGCCGGTCGCCACGCTGCAGGCCGAGTGGCCCGCCATGGCAGAAGCGTTCCAGCAGCAGGTGGCACCTGCGGGCTTTCGCGTCAAGATCGCCCAGGTGCCGACCGATGGCTACTTCAACGAGATCTGGATGAAGCGCCCGGTCAGCATGACACGCTGGAACGACCGCCCGGCCGACGCGATCCTGAACGAAGCCTACCGCGGCGGTGCCAAGTGGAACGAAGCCTTCTTCAAGGACGCCAAGTTCGATGCCCTGCTCGATGCCGCCCGCTCCGAGCTGAATTTCGACAAGCGCCGTGCCAAATACCTCGAGGCGCAGGACTACCTGTGGGAGAACGGCGGCACGCTGGTCGGTTTCCACGCGCTGATCCAGGTCGGCCACACCGCTCGGGTGAAACACCTCGATGCGGTCGAGAACTTCGGCATCCGCTGGCACAAGATCACGGTCGACTGAGCCGGCCGCCGCCTGCGCGCGGTTTCTCCTCCCGGGTGGCGCCCGCTGCGGACGCCACCCGCCCATCCCTCGGACGACCGGACATGTTCAAACTCATCCTGCGTCGTATCCTGCTCGGCCTGCTCACGGTCGGCATCGTCTCGCTGATCATCTTCGGCGCGGTCGAGGCGCTTCCGGGCGACGCCTGCACGGCGGTCCTCCAGCAGGACGCCCAGGGCCAGCGCCTGCTCAACTGCAGGCAGGAACTGGGCCTGGACCGCCCCGCCGTGACGCGTTATGCCGAATGGATCGGAGGCGCGCTGCGCGGCGACTTCGGAATGAACGCACACCGCACCAAGCGCATCAGCGAAATGGTCGGTGACCGCCTGCTCAATTCGCTGCTGCTCGGTGTCTGTGCACTGCTGGTCGGCCTGCCGATCGCCTTCACGCTGGGCATCCTGGCTGCGCTGCGGCGCGACAGGCTGCTCGACGTGTCGGTATCGTCGATCGCGATTGCCGCCATGACCATTCCCGAGTTCGTCTCGGCCACGATCCTGATCCTGGTCTTCAGCGGCTGGCTGGGCTGGCTGCCGGGCATCGTCACGGTCTCGGCCAGTGCGCCGTTGAAGAGCTTCTTCCCCGAGATCGTGCTGCCGGTGGTGGTGCTGGCCATGGTGATGACGGCCCACATCCTGCGCACCGTGCGCTCCAGCATGCTGGAGGTACTCGACAGCGACTATGTCCGCATGGCCACACTCAAGGGCGTGCCCTACCGGCGCATGATCCTGGTGCATGTGTTGCCCAACGCGCTGCTGCCCGCGATCAACGTCGTGGCGCTGACCGTGGCCTGGCTGCTCGGCGGCGTGGTGGTGATCGAGACCGTCTTCAATTACCCCGGCCTGGGCCGGCTGATGGTCAGCGCCATTTCCGACCGCGACCTGGCGCTGGTGCAAACCATCGCCCTCATCATCGCCACCGTCTACGTCGGCGTGAACCTGAGCGCCGACATCCTGACGCTGCTGGCCAATCCACGCCTGCGCACGAGCGCAACACGTGCGTCGTGAGGATGACCATGACCGACGCGCCCGCCAAGCTGTCCACCCGCCCCGGTGCCAGGCAGCGCATCACACAGACCTTGCGCGAACTCATGGCACGCCCGTCGGGCGCCATCGGGCTGACTCTGGTGGTGCTGCATGTGCTGATCGCGCTGGCCAGCCCCTGGCTGGCCACCCACGATTTCAAGGCCGTCAGCGCCCTCAGCATGTTGACGCCACCCGACGCCAGCCACTGGTTCGGCACCGACCACCTTGGCCGCGACGTCTTCACGCGCACGCTGCTCGGAGGGCGCGAGGCGATCCTGGTCACTGCCATTGCCACGCCGCTGGCGGTCGCCTGGGGCGGTATGCTCGGCATCTACCTGGGCCTGGTGGGAGGCAGGCGCGACGATGTGCTGATGCGCGTGGTGGATGCCTTCCTGTCGCTGCCCTGGATCCTGAAGATGCTGTTGCTGATCGTCACCTTCGGCACCGGCATCGAGGTACTGATTCCCACACTGGCCTTCTTCTACGGCATCCCGGTGATCCGGATCGCGCGCGCGGCGACGCACAACGTGGTGGCGCGCGACTTCGTCCTCGCCGCAAGGGCCCGCGGGCATGGCCACTTCACCATCATGCGGCGCGAACTGCTGCCCAATGTGCTTGACGCGCTGATGGTCGAAGGCGCGATGCGCTGGTCGTGGATGTTGCTGGCGTTCAGCTCGTTGTCGTTCCTGGGTTTTGGTGTGTCGCCGCCGACACCGGACTGGGGCCTGATGGTGGCCGACTCCCGTACCTTCCTGCCGCTGGCGCCCTGGGCCGGCCTGTACCCGATCGCCTTTCTCAGCTCCTTGATCATCGGCATCAACCTGGCCGCCGATGCGCTGGCCAAGACACTTGGCGTCGACAAGGCACAGAAGGCCCCGATCTGATATGAAAGACGCCCCCCGTCTGTACGGTCTCACTGCGTGTAAACCGTCCGAACCCCCCACTGGGGGGCGCCCCCAACGGCCTGGCAAAGCCAGTTCCGTGGGGCCTGGACTGGCCTGCTCCACGGCCGATTGACCTTTCGTAGGCCGCCGGTCACGCGCAGTGCCATCGCAAACTCACATGGCTGATGCCCACCTGATCGACATCCGCGACCTCAGTGTCGGCTTCACCGGCCGCTCCGGCGCGGCGCGCGCCGTGCTGCGCAACATCGACCTGCAGGTGGCCAACGGCGAGACCGTCGGCCTGGTCGGCGAGAGCGGCTCGGGCAAGAGCACGCTGGCGCTGGCCGCGATGGGGTATCTCAAGACGGGTTTGCGCGTGCTCGGCGGCACGGCGAGCTTCGCCGGGCACGACATGTTCGCGTTGGGCGGCCCGGCCCTGCAGGCGTTGCGCGGCGGCAGGGTCGGCCTGATCCCGCAGAACTCGGGGCAGTCGCTCACACCCACACTGCGTATCGGTGCGCAACTCGCAGAGGCATTGCGGCTGCACAGTGCGGTGCCAGCCGACCGGCACACGCACCGTGTGCTGGAACTGCTGACCCAGGTGCGCCTGCCGGACCCGACCGGCCTGCTGCGGCGTTACCCGCACGAACTCTCCGGCGGGCAACAACAACGGGTGGCGATCGCCATGGCGCTGGCTGGTGAGCCCGAGGCACTGCTGCTTGACGAACCGACCACCGGCCTGGACGTCACGACGCAGGCGCACATTCTGGAACTGCTGCGCGAGATCAACGCCAGGACCGGCACCGCCATGGTCTATGTCAGCCACGACCTCGGCGCGATCGCGCGGGTCTGCGACCGGGTCGTCGTGTTGTACGCGGGCGAGGTGGTGCTGCGTGGCGCAACCCGGCAGGTGTTGTCGCAGCCCTCCCATCCCTATGCGCGTGGGCTGCTGGCGTCGATACCGCGCCTGTCCGATGCGCGTATTCCGGCTGCGCTGGACGGCCGACCGCCGGCTCCTGGCGAGGCCGGTGCCGGCTGCGGTTTTGCACCGCGCTGCACATTGGCCCAGGACCGCTGCCACGCCGAGCGCCCGCCACTGCGGTCGCTGCTCCACGGCGAGATCGTGCGCTGCCATTTCGCCGAACACACGCCATCGATGGGCGCGTTGTCGCCGCGCGAGGTGCGCGCTACCACGCCCAGCGGCGCGCCGGTCCTGCGCCTGCAACAACTCGGAGTGAGTTACGCCCGGCCGCGGCTGGTCGACCAGTTGCGCGGCAGAAAGCCCAGCACGACGCTGACGGTGCAGGGCATCGACCTGGACGTATTGCCCGGAGAAACGGTGGCGCTGGTCGGCGAGTCCGGCAGCGGCAAGTCCAGCATCCTCAAGGCGGTGGCCGGGTTGTGGCCGGCCACCGAGGGCCGGGTCGGGTTCGGCGGGCAGGCCGCGCTGGGCGGCAGCGTCGAGTCCCGCAGCCGCAAGGACCTGCAACGCATCCAGTTGATCTTCCAGAACCCGGACGACAGCCTCAACCCGCGCCAGACCATCGCCGACATCCTGGCGCAACCGCTGGAGCTGTACTTCGGACTGTCGCGCAGCGAGATCCACACGCGCAGCGTGGCGCTGCTGGAGCGCGTGCGCCTGGGTGCGCACTACCTCGAGCGGCTGCCCAACCAGTTGTCCGGCGGCGAGAAGCAGCGCGTGGCGATTGCGCGCGCTTTTGCCGCCGAGCCCGAACTGGTGCTGTGCGACGAAGTCACCTCGGCGCTGGATGTATCGGTGCAGGCTGCCGTGCTGGACCTGCTCGATGAACTGCGCGCGCAGCGCGGCACGGCCTACCTGTTCGTGTCGCACGACCTGGCAGTCGTGCGCGCCCTGGCGCACCGGGTGGCAGTGCTGTACCAGGGCCGTCTGTGTGAGGTCGGCCCTGCGGCGGCCGTCTATACGAGCCCGTCGCATCCGTATACCGAGGTACTGCTGGGTGCGGTGCTCGAGCCCGACCCGGACCACCGGCCGACCCTGCTGGCCGACGACGTCATCGAGTCGTCACCGCCGCCGCGGGGCTGCGCGTTTCAGCGCCGCTGCCCCCGGCACCTCGGCGATGTCTGCGACACGATCACGCCACCCTGGCGGCAGGCTGGCCCCGACCACCAGATCCGCTGCCACATCCCGATAACTGCGCTGGCCGAGCCGCTGCGCGACCTGAAGGAGACCGCCCTTGCATGATTCGGACCCCCGGATCGCTGCCGACGTGCTGCAGCGGTTCGGCACCGGCGTGATGCAGGCCCTGGGTTGCGCCCCGGCCATTGCCGCCGAGATATCGGAGCATCTGGTGGATGCCGATCTGGCTGGCGTGTATTCCCACGGCATCTTCCGCCTCGACTGGTACGCCGAGCGCGCCGCTGCCGGCAAGTTCGACGCCACCGCTCTGCCCGTACTTGGCCGCGCCGAAGGTGGCGGGGCCCTGGTCGACGGCGGCAACAACCTGGGCATGCCGGCCTTCCGCCTGGCGACCGACCATCTGATCGACGAAACGCGTGCGCGCGGCGTGGCGGCCGTCGGCATCGCCAATGTCGACCACACCGGGCGCATCGGCGCCTTCGTCAAGCGCGGTGCGGACGCCGGCTGCCTGACCATCATGTTCGGCGGCGGCTCGCGCAAGGATTGGCGCCAGGTAGCGCCCTACGGTGGCGCGCGCGCCGTGTTGCCGACCAATCCCTACGCGTTCGGCATTCCGGGTGGAGAACACGGCCCGGTGGTGATCGACTTCGCCACCGGCATGGCGGCCGGCGGCAAGATCTACGCCGCCAGGATGGCCGGCCGGCCGTTGGCCGAGGGGCTGTGCATCGATGCCGCAGGACGTCCGACCACCAACCCGGACGACTATTTCAACGGCGGCGCCATCCTGCCGATGGCCGGCCCCAAGGGTTATGGCATGGCACTGGTGGCCGAACTGCTGGGCGAGGCGATCCTTGGGAAAGCCATGGACGGGATGAACTGGATCGCCATCGCCGTGGACCTCGCGCGTTTTCGCGCGCCGGCAGCCTACCGCCTGGCCGCCGAGCAGTGCCTGGCCGAATTGCGGGCCTGCCCGCCCGCACCCGGGTTCAGAAGCGTCGAAGTTCCAGGGGAACGCGAGGCCAGGATGCGTGCGGAGCGCTTGTCCAGCGGCATACCCATCCCCCCCGAGACACTCGACTGCCTGCGCGCCCTCGGTCGCCGACTGGGGCTGGGGGAAGGTTGTTTGTTGGCATGATGGACCTGGCTGAAAAAACCGTGCCTCCTGGCCGCTCCCGTCGTCGGCGCGACCGCGACCGCGACCGCGACCATTTCAGCAATGGCGGGCGCATCGAAGCGGTTGGTGGCCGTTATGCCCCGATGGATGCCGACGCGGTGCTTGCCATTGAGGCAGCCGCCTTGGACATTCTTGCCAATCTGGGCTTGTCCGACGCGCCGCTCCGCGCCGTGGCGCTCGTGGTTGACGCGGGCGGCTCGGTGTCCGGCTCGGGCCGCTTGCTGTTTCATGCCGCCCTGGTTCGGCGCTGTCTGGAGGAACTGCCGCGCGAGGTGGTGTTGTGCGGGCAGGACGCGCGCCATGACCTGACCCTGGCCGGCGCCCGCGTGCACGTCGGCTCTGGCGGCGCCGCGCCTTTGATCGTCGATCTTCAGACCGGCAGCTACCGCGATTCCACGCTGCGTGACCTGTATGACGCTGCGCGCCTGGTCGACACGTTGGAGCACGTGCACTTCTTCTCACGCTCGCTGGTCGCACGCGACATGCCCGACCTGATGTCGCTGGAATTGAACACGGCGTTCGCCAGTCTGGCCGGAACGTCCAAACATGTGTGCGTGTCAGCCTCGACGCCCGCCCACGTCGACGCCATCGCCAGGATGTGCCACACGGTGGCAGGTTCAGAGCAGGCCTTCCGTGCGCGGCCGTTTCTCTCGCTCAACATCAACCACGCCGTGCCGCCGCTTCGCTTCGATCCGGACGCCTGCGCGGTGTTGCTCAAGGCCGTGGAGATGGGCATTCCGGCCATGGTCAACACCTTCGGCCAGATGGGTGCGTCGAGCCCCGTCACCTTGGCCGGTTGCGTCGCCCAAACCATCGCCGAAACACTCGCCGGCATGGTATTGGGCTGGTTGGTCGACCGGCGGGCGCGCCTGGTCTTCGGCCCTCGTCCCATGGTGACCGACCTGCGCACCGGCGGCATGTCGGGCGGCGGCGGTGAGCAGGCGACGCTGACCGCAGCCTGTGTACAGATGGCCAGGCACTTCAACCTGCCCAACTCCACCATAGCCGGCGCAACCGACAGCAAGATCGCGGATGCACAGGCCGGTTACGAGAAGGCGCTCAACGTGACACTGGCGGCGCAGGCGGGATGCAACTTCATCACGCAGGCCTGCGGGATGCAGGCCTCCCTGATGGCTGCATCGCTGGAGGCCTACGTGATCGACAACGACATGCTGGGCAGCATCCTGAAGTCGCTGGCGCCCATCGAGGTGGGGCCGCAAACGCTGGCCCTGGACAACATCCGGGACGTGGTCGCCGGCGAAGGCCACTTTCTGGGACAACCGGATACGCTGGCCCGGATGTCGAGCGACTTCGTCTACCCGCATTTGGCGGATCGGCTCTCGCCTGCGCAGTGGGAACAGGCGGGTTCCCTGGACATCCGTACCGTCGCGCGCCAGCGCACGGCACAATTGCTGGCCAGCCACTTCCCGACCCATATGGACCCCCAGATTCAGGCCGCGTTGCGGGCGGATTTGGACATCAGGCTGGCGCAGGAGGAGATGAAGGCTTTATGAAGATTGCAGTGGTTGGCACCGGTGCCATGGGTTCGATTTATGCAGGCCTGCTGGCCGATGCCGGCCACGAAGTCTGGGCGATTGATACCTGGGAAGACCACCTTTGTGCCATCTCGCAGGGTGGTTTGCGGATTGAGGGAGCGAGTGGCGACCGCACCATCAAAGGCATAAAGACTTCGATGAAGGTCGCCGATGCGGGTGTATGCGACCTCTACATCATCGCGACCAAGGCTTCGGCTGTGGGGGCGGTGGCTGAAGCCATCGCGCCTCTCATGCGGCCCTCGGCGCTGGTGTTGACGATCCAGAACGGCCTGGGCTCGGGCCAGCGGATTGCCCGGTTCATGCCGACGGACAACGTGCTGCTGGGTGTGGCGGATGGCTTCGGCGCCTCCATGAAGGGGCCTGGCCACGCGCACCACAACGCCATGAAACTGATCCGGCTGGGTGAAATGAATGGTGGATTGACCGAGCGGCTGACCCGTGTCGAGCAGGTGTGGCAGGCGGCGGGTTTCAACGCCCGGGCCTTTGAGGACATCCACCAGTTGATCTGGGAGAAATTCCTGTGCAATGTCGCGTTCTCCGGGCCATGCACGGTATTCAACTGCACGGTGGGCGAACTGATGGCCAACCCGGTGTGGTGGGAGATTGCCACCGGCTGCGCGCGCGAAGCCTTTGCCTGCGGCCAGGCCCAACGCATCCGTTTCAGCTTTGACGATGTGACGCAGTATGTGACCAGTTTCGGGGCGGGCATGCCGATTGCCCGGCCGTCCATGCTGCTGGACCACCTGGCGCAGCGGGTCTCCGAGATCGACGCCATCAACGGCATGGTGCCTGTGCTGGGGCGCGAACTGGGCATCCCCACGCCCTACAACGACACCATGAGTGCCGTGGTGCGCAGGCGCGAGGAGGCATTGCAATGAAAATCGCCCGCTTCACAGGCCAGGGACGCACGGGGTATGGCGTGGTCGTCAACGAAGACAGCATCGTCGAACCCTCCGGAAATTTCCTGTCGCGCCATCCGGACATCCGGTCGGTGTTGGCCGCGGACGCCACCCACTCGCTGGCCCGGGACGTGGCAGGCCGACCTGCAGGTTTCAAGATCGATGCGGTGCGGCTGTTGCCGCCGCTGGCACCAGAGAACAAGGTCATCTGTGTCGGCATCAACTTCCGCAAGAAGTACCCGATCGAGGGTGTGCCGCCGCCGGATCCCGAGCACATCATTGTCTTTGCCAAGCACCACGACGCCATGGTCGGCCACGGCGAACCGCTGGAACTGCCGCTGGGCTTGGCGGCCGAGTCGTTCGACTACGAGGGCGAAATCACCCTCGTCATCGGCAAGGGTGGGCGGCACATCCCGCGTGAAACGGCGCTCACGCACGTGGCGGGCTACACCATCCTCAACGATGGTTCGGTGCGTGGCTGGCAGAAGCAATCCTTGCACGCCGGCAAGAACTTTGCACGTTCAGGTGGCTGTGGCCCCTGGATCGTCACGGCCGACGAAATCGGGAACCTCAACAAGCTTTCCCTGACCACGCGGGTCAACGGCGAGTTGCGACAACAGACCGACGTGAGCCAGATGATCTTTCAGCCCGACGCGTTGATCGCCTACATCTCGCACTTCACGCCGCTGTATCCGGGCGATCTCATCGCCACCGGCACACCGGAAGGCGCGGGCGGCAGCTTCGCTCCGCCCAGGTTTCTCAAGGCTGGCGATCACATCGAGATCTCCGTTTCCGGGGTCGGAACCCTGAGCAATCGGGTGGGCACCTGATGCGGCCAATGCTTACCCACGGGTTCGTGCTGGAGCGTTCGCCCGCAGTGGGCCAAATATGGTCGCGCAGCGTGCCCCGAACGTCCGGGTCGGGCGTTGGTCAACTTGGCGAGAGAATGGGGGTTGACGCAGCCGCGTTGCAATTCTGACCAAGCCTTTTGCCCGAGTCCATCATGAAACTGAAAAACCTGGAGATCTTCGTCGTCGGTAACCGTCCTCCCGGCTGGGGCGGGCGCTACTTCATCTTCGTCAAGCTGGTGACCGACACCGGCGTCGTCGGCTACGGCGAGGTGTATGCCGCTGCCGTCGGGCCACGCGCGATGGAAGCGGTGATTCGCGATGTGTTCGAGCGCCACATGGCGGGCGAGAACCCGGAGAACATCGAAATGATGTTCCGGCGCTGTTATTCCAGTGGCTTCACCCAGCGGCCTGACCCGACGGTGATGGGTGCCTTCTCGGGCATGGAGATGGCCTGCTGGGACATTCTCGGCAAGGCCCACGGGCGCCCGGCCTACGCCCTGCTGGGCGGGCTCATGAACCCGCGCATCCGTGCCTACACCTATCTGTACCCGCTGCCGCACCATGACATCAACGCCTTCTGGAGCAGCCCGGAGATGACGGCCGAGAGCGCGGTGGAGATGGTGCGCATCGGGTTTACGGCGCTGAAGTTCGACCCGGCCGGTCCCTACACACTGCGCGGCGGCCACCAGCCGGCCATGACCGACATTGCCAAATCGGTCGAGATGTGCCGCGCCATCCGTGGCGCCGTGGGCAACAAGGCGGACCTGTTGTTCGGCACCCATGGCCAGTTCACCACCGACGGCGCCATCCGCCTGGGCCAGATGCTGGAGCAGTTTAATCCGCTGTGGTTTGAGGAGCCGATTCCGCCCGACAACCTGCTGGAATTCGCCAAGGTGGCGCAGGCAGTGCGCATTCCGATCGCCACCGGCGAACGCATGACCACCAAGACCGAGTTCGGCATGTTGCTGCGCACAGGTGGTGCCAGCATCCTGCAACCGGCGCTGGGCCGCTCCGGTGGCATCCTGGAGACCAAGAAGATCGCTGCCATTGCCGAGATATTCAACGCGCAAGTGGCGCCGCATCTGTACGCCGGGCCGGTGGAGTGGGCGGCGAATATCCAGCTCGCGGCCAATATCCCGAATCTGCTGCTGGTCGAGACCATCCAGACCGGGGGCGACTTCCATCTGGAGCTGATCAAGCATTCGATCGTGTGGAAAGACGGCTACATCCTGGCGCCGACGGCGCCGGGGCTTGGCATCGACTTCGACGAAGACCTCGCGCGCGCCAATCCCTACCATGGCACCGGGCTGCACCTGGAGATGCAGGAAGCACCATGCGACTACTCCCACGGCAACAACTTCCTGGGCGGCGCGCCGCCGGCTGTTGACGTGGCGCAATGACTGTTCGCGTGTCTCGGCAATCGCTGGCATGAACTCCATTGAGCAACTGCGCCGGGTTCTGACCAAGAGCCGCACGATTGCTGTGGTCGGCCTGTCGGCCGAATGGCACCGGCCCAGTTTCTTCGCTGCCAAGTACATGCAGGAACACGGCTACCGCATCGTGCCTGTGAATCCGCGTTACGCGAAGACGTTCACGGAGGTGCTCGGGGAGCGTTGTTATGCGGAGCTGACCGACATCCCCTTTGTGGTGGACATGGTCGACGTGTTCCGCAAGACCGATGACGTGTTGCCGATCGCGCTCCAGGCGCTGCAGATTGGCGCCAAGTGTCTGTGGCAGCAAATCGGCGTCATGAACCTGGAGGCCGACACCTTGGCGCGCGAGGCCGGCATGGACTCGGTGATGAACCGCTGCGTAAAAATCGAACATGGTCGGCTGTTCGGCGGGCTCAACCTGGTCGGCGTGAACACCGGCATCGTTTCCGCCAAACGCCTTGGCGCGAGGGCTTGACCATCATGGCGGACCATCAATTCCAACCCGAGACACTCGCCATCCACGCCGGGCAGGTGCCCGACAGCGCGACTGGTGCGCGCGCGCTGCCGATCTACCAGACCACCAGTTTCGTATTCGACAGCGCCGAGCATGCGGCCAGCCTGTTCAACCTGCAAACCTTCGGCAACATCTACTCGCGCCTGTCCAACCCCACGGTAGCGGCGCTGGAAGAGCGGGTGGCGGCGCTGGAGGGTGGGCGCGCCGGCCTGGCGTCGGCCAGTGGCATGGCGTAGGAGGCGATGGCGTTGATGACCATCCTGCAGCAGGGCGACCATGTGGTGGCCGCCGGTGCGCTGTATGGCGGCAGCGTGACCATGCTGGCAGTGAGCCTGAAGCGTTTTGGTATCGAGACCAGTTTTGTCGACGCGCTCAAGCCCGAGGCCTTTGCCGCCGCCATGCGCCCGAACACCCGCGCCGTGTTTGCCGAGAGCCTGGGCAACCCGAGCCTGACCGTGCTCGACATCGCCGCCGTGGCCGATGTGGCACATGCGCATGGTGTGCCGCTGATTGTGGACAACACCGTCCCCTCGCCATTTCTGTGCAACCCGATTCGCCATGGGGCCGATATCGTGGTGCATTCGGCCACCAAGTACCTGGGTGGGCACGGCACCACGCTGGGTGGTGTGCTGGTGGAGAGCGGCAAGTTCCCCTGGGACAACGGCAAGTTCCCGGGCATGACTGAGCCCTCGCCGGGTTACCACGGCGTGAAGTTCTACGAGACCTTCGGCGACTTCGGCTTCACCATGCGCGCGCGCCTGGAGGTGCTGCGGGTCTACGGCTCGACGCTGTCACCGTTCTCGGCATGGCAGATCTTGCAGGGCACCGAGAGCCTGCATGTGCGCATGGAGCGGCACTGCACCAATACGCGCAAGGTGGCCGAGTTCCTGAAGAACCATCCGCGTGTCAGCTGGGTCAACTACCCCGGCTTGCCTGACCACCCCCAACACGATCTGGTCAAGAAGCAGATGCGTGTGGTGGACGGAGCACCCGGCGCTTCCGGCTTGCTGGCGTTCGGCGTCAAGGGCGGGATGGAAGCCGGAGTGCGGTTCATCGAATCGGCCCAGTTCATGAGTCACCTGGCCAACATCGGCGACACCCGTACGCTGATCATCCACCCGGCGTCCACCACGCACCGGCAACTCGATGTCCAGCAGCAACTGGACGCCGGCGTATTGCCCGACATGGTGCGCATGTCGGTGGGCATTGAGCATGTTGACGACATACTCTGGGATATCGACCAGGCGCTGGCCGCCTGAGCACCGCAAGCACATCATGACCGACGCTGTACCACCTTCCTGCCTGCTCAGCGCCTGCGATGCGCGCGGCGTCAAGACCTTGACGTTGAACCGCCCGGACGCCTTCAATGCCTTGTCGGAAGACCT
This sequence comes from Betaproteobacteria bacterium, assembly GCA_031363785.1. Lineage (GTDB taxonomy): Bacteria > Pseudomonadota > Gammaproteobacteria > Burkholderiales > Burkholderiaceae_C > CAISIP01. The sequence goes on along the minus strand of JANLVB010000272.1, from coordinate 5,774 downwards.
GCTGGCAGCCTTGCAACGTGAGCTGGATGCCACGGCCAGCGATGATGCGGTGCGTGTGCTCGTGCTGGCCGCCAACGGCAAAGCCTTCTGTGCCGGGCATGACCTGAAGGAAATGCGCGCTGCGCCAGCGCTTGATTATTACCAGACCCTGTTCGCCCAATGCACCGAGGTGATGCTGGACCTGCAGCGCCTGCCGGTTCCGGTGATCGCCAAGGTACAGGGCATCGCCACTGCGGCCGGATGCCAGTTGGTCGCCATGTGTGACCTCGCCGTGGCCAGCAGCAACGCCCGCTTCGCCGTGAGCGGCGTCAACTTCGGCCTGTTCTGCTCTACACCCAGCGTCGCGCTGTCGCGCAACCTGGGGCGCAAGGCGGCATTCGAGATGCTGGTCACCGGCGACTTCATCAGCGCCGCGCAGGCCAGGGAGCAGGGCCTGGTGAATACCGTGGCTGAGCCCGCCCTGCTCGATGCAGCGGTGGAGCATCTGGTCCAGAGCATATTGTCCAAGCCGCGCGTGGCGGTGACCATGGGCAAGCATCTTTTTTACCGTCAGCTGGAAAAAGGCATCGCCGCCGCCTACACCGATGCCGCGCAGACCATGGCATGCAACATGATGGATGCCAGTGCCCTGGAAGGTGTGCAGGCATTCATCGACAAACGCGCGCCAAACTGGCGACCCTGATTTTTTTGTTCCCAGGAGATTTTTCATGAGCAAGGCAGTACGTATCGACAGCAACGGCGGACCCGGGGTCCTCAAGATCGTGGAGGTGCAAGTGGGGGAGCCCGGCCCCGGCGAGATCCGCATCCGCCACAAGGCAATAGGTCTGAACTTCATCGATGTCTACCAGCGCAGCGGCCTGTATGCCTTGCCCATGCCGTTGATGCTGGGCATGGAGGCCTCGGGTGTGGTCGAGGCGGTGGGCGAGGGCGTGACGCATCTCGAGGTGGGTGACCGCGCCGCCTATGCCAGCCAGCCACCGGGCAGCTACTGCGAGGCCCGTGTCATGCCGGCCAAGTGTGTCTGCAAGTTGCCCGACGCCATCGATTTCGACACTGGCGCCGCCATGATGCTCAAGGGCCTGACGGCCCAGTACCTGCTCAAGCGCACGCTGCCACAGGGCGGACTGCATGCGGGTGATTTCATCCTGTTCCACGCTGCCGCCGGCGGCGTCGGGCTGATCGCCTGCCAGTGGGCCAAGGCCCTGGGTTACCAGCTGATCGGCACGGCGGGCAGCGACGCCAAGTGTGCGCTGGCACGCGAACTGGGCGCGGCGCATGTCATCAACTACAACACGGAAGATTTCGAGGCCCGGGTGAAGGAGATCACCGGTGGGCGGGGCGTCAAGGTGGTGTATGACTCGATCGGCAAGGACACCTGGGACAAATCGCTGAACTGCCTGGCGCCGTTTGGCCTGATGGCGAGTTTTGGCAATGCGTCGGGCAACGCGCCGCCGTTTGCCGCAGGCATCCTGGGTGCCAAGGGCTCGCTCTACGTGACGCGCCAGACCCTGTTCACCCACATCGCCACGCGCGAGGCGACACAGGCCATGGCGGATGAGTTGTTCGACATGGTGGTGAGCGGCAAGGTCAAGATCCGCATCGACCAGCGTTACCCGCTGGAGCAGGTGCACAAGGCGCACATGGATCTGGAAGCGCGCAGGACAACCGGGTGCACCATCCTGACGTTGTGACAGCCGGCGGGTCGGCAGGTACCACTGGCTCTCCAATTTGGTCGTACGGCCAAGGCGCCATCAGCAACGCCCACGATCGATGGCCGACCGCTGTGGCGAACTCCGTCGCTCAGTAGTCGTTGAGGCGCTCCGGTTCGTCGACGACTCAGGGGATATACCGAGAAAACACCCAATAAAGGTATAATTTTGCCTCAATGATTGCTTTTGAATTCGATCAAGCAAAGAGCCAGTACAACTTGTCAAAACATGGGATCGACTTCAACGATGCCCAGATGCTCTGGACAGACGCCGGGTTGCTGGAGATTCCGGCAAGAACAGATGATGAGGCGCGCTACCTGGTGATCGGGCTTATCGACGGCAAGCACTGGTCGGCAGTCATAACCTATCGGGGTCCGAATATCCGACTGATTTCGGTTCGTCGGTCACGCGTTGAGGAGGTGAAGTTGTATGAAAGCTAAGACGTTCGAAGAGCAGTTTGACGCCGGCGTCGATATCACCGGGTCTTTGGACTTGCCCAAGGCAAAACGTGCGTTGTTGGCACCAAAACGCGTCAACGTCGACTTTCCGGCCTGGATGGTCGACTCATTGGATCGCGAAGCAAGCAAGCTGGGTGTCACTCGCCAATCGGTCATCAAGGTATGGCTTGCCGAGCGCCTGGAGGCATCGTCTGCCAATAGCGGAGCCCATCGGGTGCGCACTGATTCGGCGCTGCGCCGATCATGAATTGCGGCGCGCATCGCGCGCGCAAGACCACAGGCTGCACGATCCTGATGCTTTGAACAGGCGCAGGTCGTCTTCTCTTGAGAGCGCAGCGCGCTGCTTCCTGCCCCGCGCTGTCTGTACGGTGTATCAGGCGGCCAGATCGGCCAGCCATTGCGCTGCCGGACGCATGCCAACACCGTCCCGGTCAAACGCATGTCTGGCATGACGCACCAGCTGGACGGCTTGCGCGCCGGGATGGGTCTGTGCCATCTGCCTGAGCGAAAAAGACGGCTTGGAGTCTGACCACTTCACCTCAACGAAGTGCGTTGCGTCCCCGGCAGCGTTGGTCAGCACGAAGTCGATCTCCTTGCCACTGGTTGTGCGAAGGTAGTTCAGTTCAACTTCTTCACCGGCGCTGTCGGCCAGAAAACAGGCGTGCTTGAGCAGGTGTATGGCCACCAGATTCTCGAACTGTGCACCCGGTTGTTCGTCTGACGGGGTGGCGTTCTGGACATAGGCCCAGTCATAAAAGTAGAGCTTTGGTGCCTTCGCCTGCGCCCGCGCAATGTTGCGGTGGTAGGGCCGCACCAAGAACACGATGTGCAGCGCCTCCAGAATGTCCACGTAGCTGCGAACCGTGTTCGGCGCAACCGAGAGGTCACGCGCCAGCGATTCGAACGACAGCGGGCTGCCAGTGCGCCGACGCAGCAACTCCACCAGATTGCGCATGGCCCGTACTTCATGAATGCGGCTGAATTCCATGACATCCTCACGCACGAGGTCGGTGAAGTACTGGTTTTGCCAGCGTTTGCGCCCAGCGTCGGAAGCTTCGAACAGCGCCTCCGGAAAGCCGCCAAAGCGCATCAAGGCCTCCAGCGCTTGATCGGCGTCGGTTCCGCTTTGAGTGCAGAGTTCGCGTACCGAGAATGGATGCAGGCGCCATCGGTGATAACGCCCGGCGAGTGATTCCCCGGTTTGGCGAAAAGTGTCCAACCGTGCACTTCCGGTCACGAGCAGCGCTTGTGATGCCGGTTTGGTGTCAACGATTCCTTTGAGATAGGGCTTCCACCGCGACATGGAATGGATTTCGTCGAGTACCACGTAGTCGTGACTGGTTGCCCAATCGGCCCGTTCGATGCGCTCACGGTCAGCCAGTGAGTCGTAGTTCAAATAGATCGGGCGCCTGAACTGCGTGTCCAGTTCGCGCGCCATCGTGGTCTTGCCGACCTGACGCGGCCCGGTAACGATGACCATTCTCTTTTGCAGGTCATGGGCAATCGGCAGGCTCAGATATCGACTCATGCGGGCATTTAATCAATATTTTGAAGTAATATCAATTCATTTACTCAAACTATTGCTGTTTTATCCGAGTCAACGTCGACTTTCCAGACTGGATGGTCGATGCACTGGATCGCGAAGCAAGCAAGTTGGGTGTCACTCGCCAATCAGTTATCCAGGTTTGGCTTACCGAACGCCTTGAGGATTCGTCTGTTAACGGCGGGCCCCACCGGGCGGGCGCCGACGCGGTGCCGCGCCGATCGTGAATTGCGGCATGCATCACAGGCAACATGACGGGCTCCCGGAAGACGTCGTGAACCGCAGTCCGTTGCGTGGCCTACAGCAACAACAGGTTCCTGGCGCTGGCGCCAACAACGGTACTCAGGGCTACCCGGTGGTCGAGCGTCACCAGACAGCCGAGGTTGGCCACCGCCAGCGCCAGCAGATATACATCGGTGATCTGGTTGTGCCCGAGCACCCGTGTCCAGTTGACCAGACCTTCGGTGCGCAGCGAAATGCTGTCAGGCCAGAACGTGTGGTCGAGATCGCTGCAAATCTGACCCAGTTTGTCGCGCACCGGCTCGAAGCCGACAGGACCAAACCTGCTGTAAGCCGGCAGATTCAGTACCCGTATGACGCCGTTTTCGATCAGAGGGCAGGTCGCAATCTGCAGCCTGCGTTTCTGGATGAATGCCAGTGCCTGCTGGTGGTGAACATGCGCCTCGTCCAGCAGCGCGACCCAGACATTGACGTCGAGCAGGTGACGCAACTCAGATGCCTTCCTGGTCCATCAGGGTGCGAACATGATCGGTGGTGATGATTTCGCCGCGGGCAGGCAGCAGTGCAAACTTGCTTCTTGGCCGTGCCGCCCTGGTTTTGGGGGCGCTTTGAGCGCGGATGCCATCACGAGCCAGACGCGACACCGCCTCCCCAATGGAGATGTGTTCGCGCTGTGCGTGTGATCGTGCATAGGCAAAAATGTCGTCGTCAATGGCGAGTGTGGTGCGCATACACATAACATAACACAATAGCATCAAAACATCAAAAACGCATCAGTGGCGACTTTGGCAATACTGGCCGCGTTGACACCAAACCACTCGCGCAGCGCGGCGCGGGTGTCGCTGCGACCAAAACCATCCGTGCCCAGCGTGTGGTAGCTGCGCCCCGCCGGGATGAAGGCACGGATCGATTCGGGGACGGCCCGCACATAATCGGTGGCGGCGATGATGGGGCCGGCACCCGGGGCAAGCAATCGCGCGATGAATGGTTCAGGTGGCGGGCCGTCGCCCTGGCGCACTGACTGGCGGGCCAGGCCTTCCCGGGCCAGTTCGCTCCAGCTGGTGACGCTGAACACATCCACCGCGAAGCCCTGGTGCGCGAGTTGTTGCGCCGCCTTTACCACCTCGGTCAGGATGGCGCCCGAGCCCAGAAGCGTGACCTGGCGAGAACTCGCGTCAATTCCAGCCGGTGCAACACTCTGGGCCGGCCAGTGGCCAAACCGGTAACACCCGCGCAGCAAATCCGGCTCCACTCCCGTCGGCAGATCAGGCTGCGCGTAGTTCTCGTTCATCAGGGTGATGTAGTAGAAAACGTCCTGCTGTTGCTCCAGCATCTCGCGCATGCCGTGGTCCAGGATGACGGCCAGCTCTCCCGCGAAGGCCGGGTCCCAGGCCTTGCAGTTGGGGATGGTGGCTGCCATCAGATGGCTGCTGCCGTCCTGGTGTTGCAGTCCTTCACCACCCAGCGTGGTGCGCCCGGATGTGGCACCGAGCAGGAAACCTCGCGCGCGTTGGTCGGCGGCGGCCCAGATCTGATCCCCCACGCGCTGAAAACCGAACATCGAGTAGTAGATATATAACGGCAACATGGCCAGGCCATGCACGCTGTAGCTGGTGGCGGCTGCCGTCCAGCTGGCCAATGCACTGGCCTCCGATATACCTTCCTCGAGGATTTGGCCGTCGAGTGCCTCGCGGTAACTCAGCACCGAGCCGATGTCCTCGGGCGCATATTTCTGCCCCACGCTGGAATAGATGCCGACCTGCCTGAACAGGTTGGCCATGCCGAAGGTGCGTGCCTCGTCGGCCACGATGGGAACGATGCGCG
>JANLVB010000254.1:0-5844 GCA_031363785.1 Betaproteobacteria bacterium | reverse complement strand
CCGAGCGTGGTATTTTGCTGGGGCAAGACGCCATCGCAGCCCGGCGCGAACACAACACCGAACTGGCCGGCTTCATGGACGTTGCCGCCGTACACGGGTGGAACAGCGTGCATGTGCTGAGCGCCGATGCACCACCGGGTGGGCCAGTGACCCGCGCCGCGTTCGATGACCTGGTCGACCCCATCGTCGCCGCTGCATTGGCGCACCGGGGGCAATTGCACGGCATCCTGTTGGGTTTACACGGCGCCATGGTGGCCGACTTCTGTGATGACGGCGAAGGCGAGATCCTGCGCCGCCTGCGCGCGCAGGTCGGCCCTGATCTGCCTATTGCCATCACCCTGGATCCGCACGCCAATGTCAGCCGCACCATGTGTGACCTGGCCGACATCATCGTCTCCTACAAGACCTATCCGCACACCGACATGCGGGTCACAGCGCAACACGCGGCCAGCATCCTGCAACGGACCATGCAAGGCGAAATTCGCCCGCTGACCCTGCTTCTGGCGCGGCCCATGCTGGAGGAAGTGGACGGCGGGCGCACCGACAGCGGGCCGATGGTGCAGCGCATTGCCCGGGCCCGCGCTTACGAGCAACTGCCAGACGTGTTTGCGGTCAGTGTCAACGGCGGTTTTGCCAGTGCCGACATCACCGAGATCGGGCCCACCGTGCTGGTGACGGCGCAGGGCGACATGGCAACCCATGCCCGCTTCGCCACGACCCTTGCCGACGACATCTGGGCCGGTCGAATGGTGGCGCAGAACCACTACCACACGCCCGAGGATGCGGCGACTATCTGCAAACAACACGCAGCGCGGCACAAGCGGCCCATCGTCGTGGCGGATTACGCAGACAATCCGGGCGCCGGTGCTTACGGCGACTCCACGGCCCTGCTGGCGGCGTTGCTGGCAGCGGGCGTCAGCGATGCCTGCTTCGGCACCATTGCCGACCCGCAAACCGTGCAGCAACTGCGCGGCCATGCACCAGGCGACCAGGTCCAGATTCAGCTCGGCGGCAAGAGCAACCCGCAATTCGGCGGACCGCCATTGGCTTTGCTGTGTACGCTGGTCTCACTGAGCGACGGCGACTACGTGGGCAGTGGCGCCATCATTGGCGGGTTGGCACGCACCTGGGGGCCGAGCGCCGTGATTCGTGTAAGTGGCATCGATATTCTGGTGGTGTCCCTGCGTTCACAGGTACTCGACCTGGAGCAATTCCGCGTCTTTGGCATCGACCCGCAATCCAAGCGCGTGGTGGCAGTCAAATCGATGCAGCATTTCCGCGCCGCCTTCGAGCCGATTGCCGATCGCGTCATCGTCTGCGACAGCGGTGCGTTGTGCACACTGAACTACGCGCTGTTGCCTTATGCCCGGGTGCCGCGCCCGATGTTTCCACTGGACCCGGACCTCGATATCAAACAGTGGAAGCTGCAACATGCCGACGGGGTACATATCCCCTCGCGCACCAAACGCAGCGGAGCCGCCTGAACTCGCGTTAGGGCCGCGTCGGCACCACACCGCGAAAAGCTATCGTCTGCGCGCCGACAGGCGCACTCTGGTAGGCCTGCAGCGGATCGCTCGGCCCGCCCGGCTTGGCGAAGGCAATGCAATTGATGAACAGCGAAAACAACTCGGCCTGCGAGCCGATATCGAGCTTGCGATGGATGTTCTTGCGGTGGATCTTGATCGTGCCCTCGGTCGTCTTGAGCCGCTGCGCTGTCAGTGCCGACGAATAACCGCTGATCATGTAGAACAGGACATGTCGCTCGCGTTGCGTAAGCAATGAGCTGGCGAAGTTCTCGATCGTGCTTTGCACCTTGCGGTGTGTCAGGTTGTCGGTTTCGCGGCGCGATGCCGCCGCTGTCAATTCATGGTGTTTGGCAGCGGCCGCAAATACCATGGGTACCACGGCGTTGACGGCCAACAGATCGGACGCCGCAAACCTGCTGTTGTGGATGCTGCGCTCGACAAAGATGTTGAGCGCGCTGTCGGCATCGATACGCCACAGCAGCTCGATCGAGTCCGACAGACCGATCTGCGAGTAGAACATGCGGTAAAACTCGCTCTGGAAGAAATCATCCGGAGCAATGTCGCGCAACCAGTGCACGCCACTGGGGCAACCCTGCAGGAACAGCTGGTAGTGCGGATCCAGCGCATAGGGCCCGGCCAGGTAGGCGTCTTCCGGCAACGCACGTTCCTGCGGATTGAAGCGGTGCACGATGCGCCGCGGTCGTTGTTCGCGGTGGTACAACATGGCGCCGCCGGAATCGATGCCGCACACCGTGCCCAGCAAATTGAGTGCCGCGTCGTACCATTCTGCTGTGCCTATGGTCTCGGTCATGCGCGCCAGCGCCGCAACCAGCGCGCTGTCCAGCGGCAATACCAGGCGGGTCTTGTTGGCCTTGTCGGTGGTCACCGGGTCAGGCCCTCGATCCGGCAGCTTCAGCCTGCCAGAGCGACATACACGTTCTGCACATCGTCGTGGGCGTCAATGGCGGCCAGGAAGGTTTCGACCTCCTCCAGCTGCACGGCATCCAGACTGGCCGGGGCGACCGGGTTCTTCGGTTTGTAGCCGAGCTTGGCCGAGGTCACTGCGAAGCCGTGCGCCGGCAGGGCGCGGCTCACCAGATCCAGGTCAACCGGATCGGTGATAAACAGGGTTGGGACGCCGTCGGCACCGGGTTCGAAGTCCTGCGCACCGGCCTCGATGGCGGCCAGCTCGGCGTCGGCGCCGCCCACCGAGGGTTCGGCCTCGATCATGCCCACATGGTCAAAATCCCATGCCACCGAGCCCGATGTGCCCAGCTGCCCCTTGCGAAACAACACCCGCATCTCGGGCGCAGTGCGGTTCACGTTGTCGGTCAGGCATTCCACCATCAACGCCACCTGGTGCGGAGCGAAACCCTCGTAGATGACGCGCTCGAAATGCACCGCCTCACCGGTCAGGCCAGCGCCCTTCTTGATGGCGCGCTCCAGCGTCTCCTTGGGCATGGACACCTTGCGCGCCTGCTCCACCACCAGCCGCAGCCGGGCATTCAGGGCCGGGTCGGCGCCGCTGCGCGCGGCAATCATGATGTCCTTGGCCAGGCGGCCAAACAGTTTGCCCCTGGCGTTGGCGGCCAGTTCCTTGCCTTTTGCTTTCCACTGCGCGCCCATGTCGGAGGTTCCTGGTTTTCATGCGGCATCGTGCCGCCTGTGCCAACGGTTATACACTGAACGCGACCCGGCAACCAAGCCATGAAAACCTTCACCCACACCCTGGCCGACGAACTGCGACAGGCTGCGGCACAGACGCCAGACCGGCCGTTCATCCGCATGCTGCAGGGCGAGTGGACGTTTGCCCGAGTCGATCTCGACTCCGATCACATCGCGCTCGCCTTGCATGACCTTGGCGTGTCACACCGGCACAACGTGAGCCTGTTGCTGCCCAACTGCATCGAGTTCGCCCTGAGCTGGTTTGGCCTGGCCAAACTGGGTGCGGTGGCCGCACCAGTCAACACGGCATTTCGTGGTGTTGTGCTGGCCAACGCCGTCAACCTGGTGCAAAGCCGGGTGCTGATCGTGCATGCCGCCCTGTTGCCGCAGCTGGTGGAAGTGAAAGGTCAATTGACCACCGTGACGCAGCTGATCGTGGTCGGGGACGCTCCGGTGGCCGATGCGCTGTCCTGGGCCACCCTGCTGCGTACACCGCTGCACCCATTGCCGCCACCCCCAAGCCACTTCTCCGACCTGTCGCTGCTGCTGTACACCTCGGGCACCACCGGGCGCTCCAAGGCTGCCATGCTCTCGAACCGCTTTGTGCTGCGCCACGGCCAGGGGGTAATCGACGGCCTTGGGCTGCGCGCCGACGACGTGTTGTATTGCCCCTACCCGATGTTCCACATGGACTCGGCCATCATGACCATCGCGCCCGCCTTGTTGCTGCGTGCCGTGGCGGCAATCGGCGAGCGCTTCAGCGTGTCGCGTTATTGGGACGAGATGCGCATCTTGCAGGCCACGGTGTTTGACTTCATGGGCGCAACGCTCACCATGTTGTGGAAGCAGCCTGCGTCGGTGGCCGACCGCGCACATCGGGCACGTCTGGGTTGGGGTGTGCCGCTGCCAGACTGGGCGGGTGACTTCGAGGCGCGTTTCGGCTGCCGTCTGGTGGAACTGTATGGCTCGACCGAGGTCGGCACCTTCATCTTCACGCCACTGGACGCGCCACGGCGCGTCGGCTCTTGTGGCAAACCGCTGGGGCCGTTCGAAGTGCAACTGCTGGACGAAGAGGGCTTTGAGGTACCCTTCGACACCGCTGGTGAACTGGTGGTGCGTGGACTGGAGCCTTGTGTACTGACGGACGGATACTGGGCCATGCCCGAGGCCACCATCACCATATTCCGCAACCAGTGGTTCCACACCGGGGACATGTTGCGCCAGGACGCCGATGGCTGGCTGTATTTCATCGGCCGGCGCAAGGACATGGTACGTCGGCGTGGCGAGAACATCTCGGCGGCCGAGGTCGAGATCATCGTGGACACCCATCCTGAAGTGCTGGAATGTGCTGTCTTCGGCGTGCCCAGCAACATGACTGAAGAAGACGTGATGGTGTGCGCCGTGTTGCGCACCGGCAGCGCCTTGACCGCGCAGGCCTTGACCGACTGGTGCACAAGCCGCATGGCCCGTTTCATGCTGCCACGTTATGTGCGCTTCATGCCGCTACTACCCAAAACCCCGACCGACAAGGTGGAGAAATTCCGTCTGCAGCACGAGGGAAGCGCCGGCGCCTGGGACCGCGAAGCGGCAAGCAACACACCGTCCATCAACACCTGAACACCCCATGCCCTACGTCAACCTCTCCAATAGCGGCCCGGTAGCCATCGTCACGTTGAACCGGCCGGACCGGCTCAACGCCATGGGCGCCGAACTACTGCACGATCTGCACCACGCCATGCTGGCGGCACAAGGTGACCCGGCCGCGCGGGTGATCGTCTTCACCGGTGCCGGGCGGGCATTTTGCGCCGGCGACGACCTCAAGGAATTCACGCAGCAGGCCGAGAGCAGCGCCTCGGTGAGTGCCATGTGTGACCAGATCCAGCAGATCACACGCGACATCATGTTCGGCCCCAAGCTGGTGATCGGCGCCGTGCATGGTTACGCAGTTGGCGGCGGCTTCGAATGGGTGCTGAACTGCGACATGACGGTGGCAGCCGACAACCTGGTGGCATTTTTCCCCGAGATGCAGCTTGGCCACTTCGTCACCGGCGGCGTGACACACCTGCTGCCGCAGACCCTCGGCCACCAGCGGGCGATGGAGCTGTTCGTGTTGGGCGAACGCCACACGGCACAACAACTGCTGCAACTCGGGCTGGTGAACCGGGTGGTTCCACTGGCCGACATGCTGCCCCGCGCCATGGAACTGGCGAATCAGGTGGCGACGCGTTCCACCTTGGCCACATCACAACTCAAGCGGCTGATGACTACCGGCTTGTCGGCGCAATTGAGTGGCGCGCTCGAGCTGGAACGCCAGGCCGCGATGGCCTGTTTTTCGAACCCGGACACGGCGCGGCGGATTGCTGCCCTGGCGCTGGGGAAACCGGCCTGAATATTTGGCAACCGCGCTTCGAAGCGGCAGCCTCAATCCCGCCGCGTTATGCGTGCGCCCAGGCCCAATAACTTCTCTTCAATGCGCTCGTAGCCGCGCTCGATCATGTTGGCGTTTTGCACCGTGGACTTACCTTGTGCACACAGGGCGGCACCGAGCAGCGCCATGCCGGCGCGGATGTCGGGCGACGGCAGCGTGGTGCCGGTCAGCTTGGAGCGCCCGCTGATCAGCACCCGGTGCGGGTCACACACCACGGCGTTGGCG
>JANLVB010000181.1:0-2157 GCA_031363785.1 Betaproteobacteria bacterium | reverse complement strand
TTGCGGCCGATCCGGCTTCGCCGACCGATGGCTGGCTTTGGCACAACTCCGCCACCGGCCAGCTTCGGGCGCGGCTTGGGGGTGTCACCCGCATTCTGGCAGACCAAGATGTGCCGTGGATATCTCCGGCGGCTGGCGACTATGCCCTGACCAGCACCCCGGTTGCGGCACCACCAAGCCGCGCCCGAAGCTGGCCGGTGGCGGAGTTGTGCCAAAGCCAGCCATCGGTCGGCGAAGAAGGGTCTGCCGCTAGGCCGGTCAGCGCGACCCCCACCGGAAACCGTACCCGACCTGTGTTGCGATCCGCGACCAGTGCATCGAAGAAACTGCTGCCATTCGGGCTGACCTTCAGGGTAAAATCGTCGCTGCCCAACGTGCCAAACAGGGCCCGGACGGAGAAGCCGGTCTTGAAGCTGAACGAGGCATCGTTGGCTGCGGCGTTCTTGTTTGCCGTCACATCGATGGACGCGCCTCCGTTGTTCAAAAGTACGTTTGGGGTGTTGACGCTCCGCCGGTTGGTGGCGTCGGCTGTGGCCCCACCGAGGCCCATTAGCTGGGCGGTGAGATTGGCCTGCGGCATCCCTACGGCGGTCACCGCGTTTGCGAAGGTCACCGTCGGGGTGTTCACCACCGTGGTGCCACCCGCGCCTGCCGTGGCCGAGCCGATATTGACGACGGTGGTGGACCCCGAGGCGCCGCCGGTGCCGAGGTTCAGGGTTTTGGTGACGCCGGTGGTGGTGGCCCCGGTGCCCATGCCGTACGTGGCTGTCGCCGTCGACGTACCGACCGTGGCGGCCGCGCCGGACATCGTGACAGTTCCCGAGGCGGTCAGGGTGCCCGAAAATGTCTTGTTGCCGTTGAAGGTCTGGGTGCCCGCGAGGATTGCCAACTCGCTTGAGGTGTTGGGCAGCGTGAAGGTCCGGGTGGTGGCCGTGCTGATGCCTGACAGAGAAAACAGCGCCCGCTTTGTTGGATCGACGTCATTCACCAGGCTGAAGATGGCGTCCGACACGTCCTGCGGCACGCCGACCGGATCCCAGACGGACCCATTCCACACCGCAAAGGTGGCCTCGTCGGCGATCCAGGCCAGCCAACCGGGGCGTGGCACCAGGCGCATCCAGACGCCGTCGACCCAAGTTGTCACATTCAGATCCCAGCCCACCCACAGACCCGTCGCACCCGAGGCCACGATGTAGCGGTCTCCGTCCGCTGGCGATGCAGGCGGTGCCGTCAGATCCCGGTCCAGCACTGAAAGCTGGACCATGGCATCCAAGAGCCGCAGGGCTTCGTTGTGAGTGACATGTTTCTGGGCCTGCGCCGGCAGAATGTAGGGCAGCAGCAGGTGGGTTGTGATATCGGACATGGTCCTGCTTTCAGAAGGTAAGGGTGACAGATCGCACGGCACCCCGCCCGATCAGGGCGGAGAGCTGATAGATGCGCAGTTGGAGGCTGTTGCCGGGGCCGAGCAGTGCACCCCAATCGGTGATCTGTTGGGCGGCGGTGTAGAGCGCGGAGGTAGTGGCAACTTGTAAGGTTCTCTTACGAGTTGCCCCGTCACGGATTTCCACCTCGTAGGCTTCACTGTCTTCCGCCAATGGCACATCCCCCGCGCCCCAGGTGTCAGCGGAGAGCGACCGCGACCGAAGTGTCCAGCGGATCGTCAGATCGCCGGGGCTGCGGGCTGTGCACCACGGCGGTTCGACATGCGCGACCGAGAAGGGCCGCAGCCCAGCGCCTTCGGGCGTGAAGCTGGCGGCGACAAATGTCTCGTCGCTGACCGGGCGCGAGGCTGGACCCACGCGCCAGTTCCACGGCAGACCCAGATCGGCCTCGCTGATGGGCAAGGATGCCATGGACGTGTCGAGCACCACGACGCGCGCGCCGGTCGGCACGAGGCTGGCGACCGCGTTTTCCGTGCCGCGCTGGCCGCGCAGCAGGCGCGTCAGGCGGTAGCGCCCCGCTGCGGTCAGCTCGGCATTGCCTGCCTGAACGATTTCCCATTGGCCGGGGCTGGTTTCCACCGCCAGCGCATTGGCCCCGCCCAGAAGAGTGATGTCTGTGACACTCTCCAAGGTGCCCGAGAACAGGTCGACCACCAGCGTATTGCCAAGATCGAAGCGCGACTCTGGCCCAGCATAGAAATCCGCCGCCAGCACG
>JANLVB010000169.1:0-6345 GCA_031363785.1 Betaproteobacteria bacterium | reverse complement strand
CCAAGAAGTACACCAACCGCGGCCTGCAGTTCCTCGACCTCATCCAGGAAGGCAACATCGGCCTGATGAAGGCGGTCGACAAGTTCGAATACCGCCGCGGTTACAAGTTCTCGACCTATGCCACCTGGTGGATCCGCCAGGCCATCACGCGCTCCATCGCGGACCAGGCGCGCACCATCCGCATCCCGGTGCACATGATCGAAACCATCAACAAGATGAATCGCATCAGCCGCCAGCACCTGCAGGAGTTCGGCTTCGAGCCGGACGCGAGTGTGCTGGCCGAGCGCATGGAGATCCCGGAGGACAAGATCCGCAAGATCATGAAGATCGCCAAGGAGCCGATCTCCATGGAAACCCCGATCGGCGACGACGACGACTCACATCTGGGCGACTTCATCGAAGACAGCGCCAACACGGCGCCGATGGAAGCCGCCATGCAGGCTGGCCTGCGTGATGTGGTGAAAGACATCCTGGACAGCCTGACCCCGCGCGAAGCCAAGGTGCTGCGTATGCGTTTTGGCATCGAGATGACGAGTGACCACACGCTGGAAGAAGTCGGCAAACAGTTTGACGTGACGCGTGAGCGCATCCGCCAGATCGAGGCCAAGGCGCTGCGCAAGCTCAAGCACCCCAGCCGCTCGGACAAGCTGCGCAGTTTTACCGACAGCCTGTAGTCAATCGCCTTTTCCTGCCGCAGATGCCCGCCCTCCGGCCACGGAGCGCGGGCATTTTTCTGCGCCCGATGCTGGCAGTGTGGGCAGCCTAAACCAGCTGCAGAAAAATCATCCCCATGCCAACTACCGACACACCCCACAGACCGGTGCGCAGCCAGGGGATGCCGACGTAGTACACCACCGCATAGACGACACGGGCCCAGAAAAAAATCTGGGCACCCAGCAGCGTCATGGCGTTGCTCTTGTCGGCCACAACGGCCACCAGCACCAGCACTGCGAACAACACCAGGTTCTCGATCAGGTTGTGGTGCGCCCGCTGCGCGCGACCGACCCAGCCTTGCATCGCCGGCATGTTGTCGCGGTTGCCAGCCAGCACCGGCAGGCCGACCTGCATGGTGGCGCCCTGGGCGACCACCACGACCTGGATGAAGGCCAGGGCAACTGCCCAGACGAGTAACGTCAATTCGGGTTTCATGGATTTTTGCTCCAGTTGTTGAAATGAAAATCGACCTGGGAGACTTGCTGCGTCCTGACCAGAGCCGGGCACAAACCAGTATCCCCAGCATCTGCGTGCGCGTCAATCAGCCCGGGCCCACCGCAGCGTCCAACTGCCGCTAGACTTCCAGGTTCCCGCCACATCAGGAGACCCGCATGATCGGATACGCAACCTTCGGCACCAACGACCTGGAGCAAGCCGCCAAGTTCTACGACGCACTGCTCGCCCCGATCGGCGCCAAACGCCAATGGACGTCGGCCCGCGGCATCGGCTGGGGCGCGGCCCCAGACAAACCGATCCTGGCACTGATGACGCCGTTCGACGGCAAGCCGGCCACGGTCGGCAATGGCGTCATGATCGGCTTGGCCGTCGGATCCCGTGACATGGTGCACCAGTTTCACGCCAAGGCTCTGGAGCTCGGCGGCAAGGACGAAGGTGCCGTCGGCCCGCGCGGCGACGGTTTCTACGGCGGCTACTTCCGCGACCCGGATGGCAACAAGCTGGTGGTGTTTTGCGTCGGCTGATGGGAGGCCGCCCGAGCGGCGGGCAGACGCTGGAGCCGGTTTACGCGGCGCTCTGCAGATACAACGCCGCCAGCCGCTCCTGCTCGCGGGGGCCAACCTTGAGGGTGTTCTCCAGGTAACTGGCGACACCGCCGTAGTCTTTGTCCACCGCGTCCAGCGCGGCGTTCAAAAACGGCTCCTGCACCCGCCACAACACCTCCAGCACTTCGGCTGGGGCAAATCCGTCCACTGTCGACGGCATACGGTACAACTCGTTGGTGAGCAGGTAGTCCTGCATCGCCACGGCGCGTGGCACACCCAGGCTCATCAAGATCATCGCCGCAGCAAAACCGGTGCGGTCCTTGCCAGCGGTGCAGTGAAACACCAGCGGATCGTCCGATTCCAGCAGATGGGAGAACAATGCGGCAAAACACGGCGAGTTGTTGACGACAAATTCGCGGTAAGTCTGCTGCATCAGTTGCACCGTGTCATGTGCCGTGATCCGGCAGCCTGCCGCCATCAGGTCCTTCATGCCCTGCACCACGGTTGGCGTGATCGGCAGTGAATGCACCTTGACGCCCGGCATCGCGCACATCTGCGCTTCACGTTCCGCCACGCCACGAAAATCACAAACGCGTTGCAAGCCGACCCCGGCAAGAGTCGCCACGTCCTCGTCGGTCAGGGCGCCGAGGTGGTCAGAACGAAAAATCCTGCGCCATCGTACCGTTCGCCCGCCATGGCCAACGTAACCACCGAGGTCGCGAAAATTGGAGGTGCCGGCCAGCGGCAGGGATCGGCTGGGTATCTGCATGGAAGGGTGCCTTTGGATGAGCGTTGAATTTAACGCAAGCAGCATGCCAGTGCGGTCACCAACCGGACGCAGGCGCGGCCTTACCATGCTGGTGCATGCCCAACTCCACATTTTCCGTCAACCGCCGCGGCATCATCGCCATGACGCTGTCCATGGCCAGCTTCATCGCCAACGATGCGCTGGTCAAATACGTGAGCCAGAGCATGCCGGCGGCGCAGCTGATTTGTATCCGCGGCCTGATGGCCAGCCTGTTGCTTCTGGCGATTGCCCACGCGGGTGGCCTGCTCAGGCCCGCCTTGCGTGGCGGCCCCGGGCTGACAGCACCCTTGTTGCACCGCGCCATATTGGTGCGCTCGGGGCTGGACGCACTGGCCACCATGGCCTACCTGAACTCGCTGTTTCACCTGCCAATTGCCAACGCCACCGCCATCAACATGGCATCCCCGCTGTTCCTGACGCTCTACGCCATGCTGGTCTGGCGCGAGCGCGTGGGAGCCAGGCGCTGGCTGGCCATCATGGGCGGCTTCGGCGGCGTGCTGATGATCGTACAACCTGCCGCCGATGCCTTCAACGGCTGGGCCCTGGTATGCCTGCTGGCAACCCTGCTGCATACTGCGCGTGATCTGGTGACACGCGCCATACCAGCCAACGTGCCCTCAGTCATCATCACCCTGGCCACTGCCGTGGCAGTAACGCTGCTGTCAGCGGTCTGGGCCACGATCGACGGCTGGCAGGGTGTCACGGCACGGCAACTCGCGCTATTGGCTGCCGCCAGTGTTTTCCTGAGCGGTGGCTACTACCTGGTGATCGTCGGCATGCGCGAGGGCGACATGGGTGTGATCACCCCGTTTCGTTATTCAGGCCTGCTGTTTGCCCTGGTGATCGGCTGGGTGGTCTGGAGCGACATACCCAACCCACTGGCGCAAGCCGGAATTGTGCTGCTGGTGGCGGCCGGTGTGACCATGCTGCGCGGGGTGAGTCAGCGCTGAAGCGTGAGCGGTGGCCGTCGTCGCGCAGCACATTGCAGTAGTTCCAGAGTTTCTGGACGATGGTGGCGGAGTTCATGGGAACTTTCCAGGTTTGGTGGTTTCGGGCTCGGCAGCTAAAAACTGCACCATGAAACTATCCCGGTCCAACAAGTTCCTGCACGACAAGACACGGGCCGATGCCGCCCTGATTGTCTTTGCCTGAACATCGTCCGGCATCGAGGGAATACGCCAACCGTTCGAACGCGCCACAAGAACTTCAAAAATCACAGACGCCCGCGCGTTCACCGCACACTGGAAGCTGCGTGTCGCTTCCAGGTCTGCGAACCACGGCCTGAAGTATTGCGCGCAAAGGCAGGTAGTTTCGCGCCATCGCGGTGTGAATGCTGCCGATGTATTTGACTCGACCATCAAGCCCTGGATCAGAGGCGCATGCGCAAACTGAAAACCGTTCTTGCCCATGTTGACGGTGCGGTACTCCCCCGCCGACGGATAGATGGGCCCCAGCCACAGGCGATGGAGGTCACAAACGTCCTTGACCGCGAACTCCTGGTCGTCCCCGTATAGCTCCGTCGCCTGCGCCAGCAACAACGCCTGTGACTCGGCTTCGTTGATGTCGCCCACACGCTTGATACCCAGCAAATTGCGCAATACGCGCCCGCGTGCGCCTGGCTCGAACTCGGCCTGGACGCCCGACGGGTCATAGTGGCCGGTCATGGTTCAACTCGATGAGTCAGCTGTCTACCAGCTATCACCGCAGCCAACGCCGCTTGCGCATCGTCAAACTCCTTCACGCGCTTGCGCGAGTACGCTTCGCCCGGGACAACGTACAACTCAGCGAACGAATTCATGTTGACGATTTGGACCTTCATGGCGCGTTCAGGTTTCCCGGCAAGCGCCAGCAAGTCCCGGGCGCCCGACACCAGCATCTGCGCTTTGCCGGCCACAGCAAGATGCAGGAACGGCGCGTCCAACGGGTCGCGGCACAAGGGGACACGCGGCGGCGGCTGGGGAATCCGTACTGTAGTGGTGTAGGGCAGGTAGTCAACCAGCAACTCGTCCTGGTCGGCCGCGGACAGGCCGAACTTCGGGCACGCCAACACGCGGACCAGTTCGTGTGCCGTCGCGGTGCTTGTCAACGGCACAAAAGCCCTCTGCTGCCAAAGCCCGCGCAAGCGGCCAGCCACCCCACCGCCGAACACCAACGCAGACAACACCACGTTCGTATCCAGCACCACACGCCATGGCCCCGTCATGCCTTGAACGCTGGTTTCCGGCGGATCGCCTTGTTGCCAAGCGCTTTTTCGGGCAAGTTCGCCTCTGCCTTGACCCTGCCGTATCCAGCCGCTGGCTCAGCGGCCATTGCTGGTGGCATGGCCGTGGCGCGCGCCCAGGAAACCGCGTCAGCGATATCGGCCAGGCCCAGGTTCAGCTCGGCCAGCTTGGCCTGCACCGCGTCGCCTCGCTGGATGCGCACCGGCGTGAGGATGATCTGCCCGGCCCGCGTCTCTACGTCGAAATACTCGGTGGCGCCCACAGCCTGAGTCACGCTTTTAGGCAGCGTGAGTTGGTTCGTGGAGGTAATCTTGGCGAGGATGGGAATTTCCTGAAGTAAGGATTCCTTACCTTGGCCGGGCTACGACGTGGCCGAACTCGAGTCGCCATCGCGTTTGCACCGGACCTACGTATTGCAGGAGTGTTTCGTTCCGGTAGACAAGCAAAGAGACACTCATTGCAGAGGGTTTATGGCGGAGCCGAGGGGATTTGAAGCGTCCAAATGATCCTCGGCTCCGGCTGTCAGTGCAATGTCGGCTTGGACGCCAGCAATTGATCGACTTGTTGGACCCGTGCGCGTTTGCACGACAGATTCGCCTTGTTCATTTCTGTTTCGGCAATGATCGTCATCCTCTGAACGTGGTGAAGCAGAGCCTTGATGTCATCGGACCCGGCGGGCTTGCTCAAATCCGAAAGCAGTTCCAGGGCTCCAACCAGGAAGGACCGCAGTTCGGCCAGGACCTCAAGCGCCTCGTGCGCCCGCTGGGGTAACTCGATTTGCGGTTCCGGCCCGAACAGACCTTCGACGAAGCCGTCCAGTTCTTGCTTGCGTACCAGCGCCAGATGACCGAGGCCCTCGCGCGTCTGAGACACATCGAAACGCAGCAGCTTAAACGGGTTGCGGCTGTTCTGGTGCTCGGTCAAGCGGTTCCACAGGCCAGCCACGAGCATGGCGAAAAGCTCGTTCACCTCGTCCACGGAATCAACCGGTGGCAACTCACCACCCCACAACTGCTTGACCGTCGCCATCGGTGACGCACCTGGTACCGGCGACGCGATGCTTCCAAGAAACCGGGTACGCACTTCGTGAAAGGGCGTCGGGCAACCATAACGCTTTAACATCGCGAGAACCTCGGCGTCGGTCGCGCCCCCCGCCATCTTTTTGCTCATGCCGATCAGCCCTTGTTCTTCAGCTTGTCGGCGTTCGCGGCGATGAACGCGCGGATCGCATCAGACATGTCCAGCAGCTTGCTCCACTGCTCCTTGTACAGAGTGATCGGAAACCGGCCCATGCCGTACACCGAAAGTCCACCCTTCTCACTCACCTTCATCGTGATGCCGGTAGCCGCGCCCATCTTGAGTGCCGCGTTCTCTTGGCGCAGTCGCTCCAGTTCGCTTTTCATATCGTCGTCTGTCATGTTTGGTCCTTTCTGATGCTGATGCTGAGGCTGAGGCTCATCGCCATTGCTGGCGATGTCCCATTCATGGTTGAAGGTTGAGGTTGGTGGTTGAAGCCGTCGGAGCCCGCAGACTCTGAGATTCTGACATCAACAAGCGCAAAGCCAAGAAAGCCCAACCACCGGATGCGAAAGCCCGAGCC
>JANLVB010000149.1:0-3907 GCA_031363785.1 Betaproteobacteria bacterium | reverse complement strand
GTTGCTGGCTGGTCGGTCTCGGGCATGTCCTGCGCCACCTGGCCCATGCGCCACTGCGCCGGTATGCTGAATTCACCCGCGTCTTCATGCAGCGAACCGTCCAGCAGCGCAAATACCGAGGACTTGCCAGCGCCGTTGCGCCCGACCAGGCCGATCTTTTCGCCCGGGTTCAGGGTGATCGACGCGTTGTCGAGCAGCACTTTGGCGCCGCGGCGCAATGTAAGGTTCTTGAGATTGATCATGGATGGTTCTATGCCCGCTCGGGTCGGCCGAGATGCGTGCCAGCCGTGGTGGCCAGTGCACTGCGCGTCAACACGCATACCTGGTCACAACCGGCACTGGTCTCCAGCCACACTGCGTCAAGTCGGGGAAAGGCAGTTTCAAAATGGTTACGCTCATTGCCGATTTCCAGCACCAGCGCCGCGCCCGGCTGCATGCGGGCCGGGGCGTCGCGCAGCAGCGCACGTATGAAATCCATGCCATCACTGCCGCCAGCCAGTGCGAGTGGCGGCTCGGCCCGGTACTCTGCCGGCAAACCGGCCATGCTGGCGCTGTTGACATAAGGTGGGTTGCACAACACCAGGTCGTAACGGCCGGTTGCCGCGCGCATGCCGTCGCCTTGCTGCAGACGCACCCGCGACTGCAGACCGTGGCGCGCCACATTGAGGGCAGCGACTTCCAGTGCGGTGGCCGACAGGTCGCAGGCGTCCAGCACGATGCCGGGCCAGGCCATGGCGGCCAGAATCGCCAGGCTGGCACCACCGGTACACATGTCGAGCACGGTGCCGCTGTCGTTTGCCAGCCAGCAGTCGAGCCCGCCTGACAGCAGCGGCCCGGCAATCAGGCTGCGCGGCACAATGCAGCGCTGGTCGACAAAAAACGGCACACCCTGCAGCCAGGCTTCGCCGGTGAGGTAGGCGGCCGGTTGCCTGCTGGTGATGCGCCGGGTGATGAGCCGCTCCACTGCCGTCAGCTGGTCCGGCGTAGGTCGGGCCAGCGACGTGTCGTGCAGATCGGTGTCCAATGGCAAGCCGAGCTGCCACAGCACCAGCCAGGCCGCCTCGTCGAACGCGTTCTCCGTGCCGTGCCCGAAGGACACAGCGGCCACTTCCAGGGTGCGTGCCGACCACTCCACCAGTTGGGCCAAGCTCACCAACGCAGCCCCACTTTGCGCGGCGTTCAATGGAGTGCCTTCGTGCAGCGCACTGATTCACGAACTCGCTCGGGAGGAGCCCGGCGCGTGCTCATGGTGGCACACCTGCCGCAACGTTCTCCAGCACGCGGCGGTAGATGTTCTTCAGCACCTCGACCTCGCCGCGCACGATATGTTCATTGACCTGGTGGATGCTGGCATTCGGCGGGCCGAGCTCGACCACCTGGGGACAGATGCGCGCGATAAAGCGCGCGTCGCTGGTGCCGCCGGTGGTGGAGAGTTCGGTCGAGAGGCCGGTCTCCTGGTGAATAGCCCGCTGCACCGCGTCGACCAGCGTACCGCGGGCCGTGACAAAGGGCTCGGCGCCCAGCGTCCAATGGATATCGTGCGGCACGCCGTGTTTGTCCAATACCGCCACCAGGCGCTGTTTCAGGCTCTCGGGTGTGGAAGCGGTAGAAAAGCGGAAATTGAAATCCAGCAGCGCCGTGCCAGGTACCACATTGCCGACACCGGTGCCCGCGTGCAGGTTGCTCACCTGCCAGGTGGTCGGCGGGAAGGCATCGGTGCCGAGGTCCCAGTGCGTCGTGGCCAGCTCGGCCAGCGCCGGGGCCAGCAGATGCACGGCGTTGCGCGCCAGCTGTGGGTAGGCGACATGGCCCTGCACACCCTGCACCGTAAGCTTGCCACTCAGGCTGCCGCGGCGGCCGTTCTTGATCATGTCTCCGGTGCGCTGCACTGACGTCGGCTCACCCACCACACAATAGTCGATGCGCTCGCCACGGCGCACCAGTTCCGCGCAGACTTTGGCCGTGCCGTCGACGGCCGGACCTTCTTCGTCACTGGTCAACAGGAATGCCACCGACAGGCGGCTGTGCGGCTGCTCGGCAAAGAACTCTTCGGTGGCCACGACAAAGGCCGCGATGGACGACTTCATGTCGCTGGCGCCACGACCATACAACTTGCCGTCGCGGTGTGTGGGAACAAACGGGTCGCTGCCCCATTGCTCCAGCGGGCCGGTGGGCACCACGTCGGTGTGGCCGGCAAAAACCAGGGTGCTGGCCTGCGCCTCGCCTGGCGTGCTGGCGCTGCGCTTGGCCCAGAGATTGGTCACCGGGCCCCACACCATGGTCTCGCACTGGAAGCCGATGGCTTCGAGGCGCCGGCGCACCAGGTCCTGGCACCCGGCGTCTGCGGGCGTCACCGAAGCGTGGGAGATGAGTTGTTCGGCGAGGTGCAGTGCGCCTGACATCAGTGCTTGACGTCCAGTGTGATCTCGGTGAACGACGGTTCGTCGTCCGGGTCGTCCTGCGGTGCTGGCGCCATGGCCTTCGAGAAGTCGTTTTGCATGCGCCACATAAGGTTGGTCGGCGAGTCGGAGTTGGCCAGGCCCTCCTTGCGATCCACTGTGCCGTCCATGATCAGCCGCGCAATATCGGCCTCGAAGCTCTGCGAGCCTTCGGCCATGGATTTTTCCATCGCCTCCTTGACGCCAGAGAAATCGCCTTTTTCGATCAGCTCGGAGATCAGCTTGGTGTTGAGCAGCACCTCCACCGTCGGTGCGCGGGCCCCGGCCACGGTGCGCAGCAGGCGCTGCGACACCACTGCCTTGAGTGCGGCGGCGAGGTCGCCCAGCATGGTCTGGCGCACCTCCACCGGGTAAAAGCTGAGGATTCGGTTCAGCGCCTGGTAGCTGTTGTTGGCGTGCATGGTGGCCAGGCACAGGTGGCCAGACTGGGCGTAGGCGAGCGCCGCCGACATGGTCTCGCGGTCCCGGATTTCGCCTACCAGGATCACGTCCGGCGCCTGGCGCAGTGCGTTGCGCAACGCCACCAGCAGCGACTCGGTGTCGGTGCCGATCTCACGCTGATTGATCACCGAGCGTTTGTTCTTGAACAGGAACTCCACCGGGTCTTCTATCGTCAGTATGTGGCCCGACACGCTCTCGTTGCGCAGGTCGATCATCGAGGCCAGGGTGGTGCTCTTGCCAGCGCCAGTGGCACCGACCATCAGCAGCAGGCCGCGTTTTTCCATGATGAGATCGCCGAGCACCGGCGGCAGGCCGAGCGAAGCCAGTGGCGGAATGTCGTTGGTGATGAATCGGATGACCCCGGCGATGGAGCCGCGCTGGCGCATCGCGCTCAGACGGAAGCGGCCGACACCGGCCAGCGGGAAACCCATGTTCAGCTCACCCGTGGTTTCGAGCTCGACCATTCGGTCTGCCGGTACCACCTCGGCCAGCAGGTTGCGCGGTGCGTCCGGCGGCAGCACCTGGTTGTTGATCGGAATACACAGGCCGTTGATCTTGATCAGCGCCGGTGAATGCGCAGACAGGTAGACGTCGGAGGCCTTCTTGTCACTCATCAGGCGCAGGATGCGCTCCATCGTGCCGGGGGTTGCCGTTGCCATGCTGGAGTCCTTGTGGTCGGTGAGAAAGCCAGACTGCGCTCTTAGTCGCGCAGCAGATCGTTCAGGCTGGTCTTGGCGCGGGTCTGGGCATCAACACGCTTGACGATCACCGCGCAATACAGGCTGTACTTGCCGTCGCTGCTGGGCAGGTTGCCCGCCACCACGACCGAGCCGGAGGGAATGCGGCCATAGGTGACGTTGCCGGTGGCGCGGTCGTAGATCTTGGTGCTCTGCCCGATGTAGACGCCCATGGAGATGACCGAGTTCTCCTCCACTACCACGCCTTCCACCACCTCGGAGCGGGCGCCGACAAAGCAGTTGTCCTCGATGATGGTCGGGTCGGCCTGC
>JANLVB010000132.1:0-2884 GCA_031363785.1 Betaproteobacteria bacterium | reverse complement strand
GGTGGCGGCCACCAGGGCGGTGGCGAGGGTTCTGCGTTTGAACATGGTTGTCTCCTTTGGGTTAACGACAGGGGTTGGGAAAGGGGTTGGTAAGGGGTCGGTAAGGGGTTCGTGGGGCTCAACGCATCCACCACTGCAGCGGCACGAGAACAATTTCAGGGAACAGTACCAGCAAGAAAAGCACGGCCAATTGCGCACACAGGAACGGGAACACGCCCTTGAAGGCATCGTCCATGCTGATCTTGGCCACACCACACACCACGTTGAGCACGGTGCCCACCGGGGGGGTAATCAATCCGATGGCGTTGTTCATGATGAACATCACACCAAAATACACCGGGTCGATGCCCGCCTTGAGCACCACCGGCATCAGCACGGGCGTGAGTATCAGCACGGTCGGCGTAAAGTCGAGCGCAGTGCCAACAATCACGACCAGCACCATCATGACAAACATCAGCAGCATCTTGTTGCCCATGAAGGGCTCCATCATGGAGGCCACCTCGGTCGGAATATTGGCCACCGTGATCAGCCAGGCGCTGACCATGGCCGCCGCCACCAGGAACATCACCACCGCAGTGGTCTTGCCGGCCGACAACAACAGCCCGTACAAGGCCGACCATTTGAGCTCGCCGTAGATGAATTTGCCGACACAAAAGCTGTACACCGCCGCCACCACCGCCGCTTCGGTCGGCGTGAAGACGCCGAATTTCATGCCCCCAATAATGACAATCGGCAAGGCCAAGGCAAAACCACCTTCGGCGGTGGTGCGCAGGCGCTGTGCCATGGCCACCTTCGGCGCCGCACGCACGTTTTCGCGTTTGGCAACAAAAAACCACGTCAGACCAATCGCCACGCCCATCAACAAACCCGGCACGATACCGGCAAGGAACAACTTGGTGATGGACACATTACCGGCCACCCCAAAGATGATCATTCCGATGGAGGGCGGAATAACCGGCGCGATGATGCCGCCTGACGCAATCAGGCCCGAGGCGCGCCCCACGTTGTAACCAGCGGCGCGCATCATCGGGATCAGCAACGCCGCCAACGCCGCCGTATCCGCCACAGCGGAGCCCGACAGGGAGGCCATGATCACGGCGGCGATCACCGTCACGTAGCCCAGCCCGCCGCGAAAGTGCCCGACCCAGGCCATCGCCATGTTGACAATTCGCCGGCTCAGGCCGCCGGCGTTCATGAACTCGCCAGCCAGCAGGAAAAACGGCACCGCGAGCAGCGGAAAGTTGTCTGCCCCTTCGACAAACCGCTGCGCCAGTATCTGGCTGTCGAAAGTGACCAAGCCGCTGGTCGCATGCAAAAACGCCATCAGCGTGACGCCGCATACCAGCAGGGCATAAGCAATCGGCATACCGATGGCCATCGCCGCCAGCAGGCTCAGGATAAAAACAGTGACGGTCATGAAATTACTGCTCTCATGACCTGGCCCCCTGCAACTGCTTCTCGACGTCGGCCAGGCCTTCCGTCTCCACCACCTGGAGCAATTCGTCTTCGGTGATGCGCCCGCTGACCAGGCGGAACAACACCCGCACATTGATGATGCCCATGACGACAGCCACGATATACCCGATGCCGAAAATCCAGATCATGGATATGCCGACCACCGGCGACACATTGGTCACCTGCAAGTCATGCATCTTCCAGGTGCCGAGCAGAAACAGGCCGTTGATAAAAAGCATCAGGCATTCGCTGAGGAACAAACAGACCTTCTTGCCACCTATGGGCAGGTGCTTGACCAAGGTGTCCACACCCAGATGCCCGCCTTCGCGCATCGCCACCATGGCACCGATATAGGTCAGCCAGATGAAGCAATAACGGGACATTTCGTCCGATATGGTGATGCCCGAATTGAAGGCATAACGCAGCACCACATTGCCAAACACCATCACCACCATGGCGACCAGGCAGGCCACCACCAGAAACTCGAGCAGCTTGAAAAACAGGTCAACGGCTTTTTGCATGGGTCTCGAATCTTTGTGTCGTGCCGGGTTGCGTCAGGCCGCCTTCAGGTGCGGCGCGGGGCTGCTCAGGCTGGGCAGGCGCCGGCGCGACGCCAGCACCTGCTCGATGTCTCCGCGGGCGCTTTCGATCAACAACCGCACCGCCGCTTCGGCAGCGTCGGGCTTATGCCGGATCACCGCGTCCAGCACGGCACGGTGCATGGGCAAGGAACTCAGCGGGCCGTCCTTGCGCCGGGTGGATATCTCGAAGCTGGTGCGCAACAAGGCGCCGAGCGCCTTGCTCATCTGCACCAGCATGCGGTTGCGGCTGGCGCGCAGCAGACCCTGGTGAAACCGCAGGTCGTGCGTGACATAGTCTCCGCCCTGGTACACCGCCAGCTTCATGCCGGCATAGGCGTCTTCGATGCCGTCAATATCCTGCTGCGTGGCGCGTAATGCGGCCAGCCGGATGGCTGCCGGCTCGACGATCAGGCGCAGATCCTGCAGGTCCCGCACAAATTCCGCCGTCAGCCCGGCCTTGACCTGCCAGGCGATCACATCCGGGTCGAACCAGTTCCATTGCTCACTCGGCAACACACGCGTACCGACCTTGGGACCGGTCTGTATCAATCCCTTGGCCACCAGCGACTTGACCGATTCGCGCACCACGGTGCGGCTCACACCAAGTTCTTCGCACAACAGTGGCTCGGGTGGCAACGTGCCACCGGCACCAAAGCGCCCGCCGACGATCGCCTCGCCCAGGTAGTCCACCGTGTTGCCGTGCACGTTCTTGATCAACGAAAGCTCCGCAGTTGCAAAAAGGCGCCAGAGGGCGCGGACAATGCTTATCATATGATGATTGGAGGGTTTACCATTTCGGGGTTAACCCTAGCGAAACAACCAAGGAGACATGACCATGACCATGACCA
>JANLVB010000130.1:0-2646 GCA_031363785.1 Betaproteobacteria bacterium | reverse complement strand
GGCCACGGCAGGTGCCAAACCCATCGAGGGCTCATCCAGCATCAGCAGCTTGGGTTTAGAGGCCAGTCCGCGCGCAATGGCAACCATTTGCTGTTCGCCGCCCGACAGTGTTCCTGCCAGTTGGGTGGGCCGTTCGGC
Source organism: Betaproteobacteria bacterium (assembly GCA_031363785.1). Lineage (GTDB taxonomy): Bacteria > Pseudomonadota > Gammaproteobacteria > Burkholderiales > Burkholderiaceae_C > CAISIP01. The sequence goes on along the minus strand of JANLVB010000130.1, from coordinate 2,508 downwards.
AAGCCGTGGAAACAGCGTGTAGATTTGATCCAGCGTGGCTTTGAAGCCCTGGCGCGCGTGCAGCGTCTGCGCACCCATCTCCAAGTTTTCAAGCACCGTCATGCTGCGAAACACCTGCCGCCCCTCGGGCACATGGGCGATGCCCAACTGGGCGCGCGCTGCCGGTGCAATTTTGCCCAGATCGTGTCCGTCAAACGCCAGTTCGCCGGAACCAATCGGCACAGTTCCAGAGATGGCCTTGAACAAGGTTGATTTGCCAGCCCCGTTGGCACCCACGATGGCCACGAAGGCACCCGCTTTGACCTCAAGACTGACACCCGCCAGCGCCCGGATGTCGCCATACGACACGCTGAGTTGGCTAATGCGCAGCATGTGCCATCCACTTCTTGCCCAAATAGGCTTCAATCACGGAAGGGTCGCTGGTCACCACGGCGGGTTCGCCCACTTGCAGCACCTTGCCATGGTCCAGCACCAGCAGCCGGTCCGCCAGGCGCACCATGGCATGCATGGTGTGCTCGATGATCACGATGGTGGTGCCGGCGTCGCGGATGCCCATCAGCACTTGCACCACCTGCTCAATCTCACCGCCGCCCAAACCGGCCAGCACTTCGTCCAGCAGCAGCAACTGCGGCTTCGACGCCAATGCCCGGGCCACCTCCATCAAACGCAGGTGCACGGCTGGCAGACTGCCCGCCATGGTGTTAGCGGACTGCTCAAGCCCGACTTGCCGCAATGCGCCCAACGCGCGGTCATACGCGAGCGAGTCGTTGGGCACCGAAGAAAATGCGCCAATGACCACGTTTTCCAGAACGCTCAGGCGGGCGAATGGCCGCACCACCTGGAAGGTTCGACCGATCCCGGCGCGGCAGATCTCGAACGGCTTGCGACCGAGCAGCTCGGCCCCTAGAAACGAAACGCTGCCGCTGGACGGTTCAATAAAGCCGTTGAGCAAATTGAACAGTGTCGTTTTGCCGGCGCCATTGGGGCCAATGATGCCGAGAATTTCTCCGCGTTGAACTTCAAAGCTGACATCCTGCACCGCCTGCAAGCCGCCGAAGCTCTTCGACAGGCCCTGCACCTGGAGAATCACGCCGCCTGCGACCACACCACCTGCGACCCTATCTGCTGCGCGCTTGGCTACCCGTTGCTCGGGCGGTTTCAACGTGGCGTGGGGTGTGGGCTGGGATGTGGGTGGCACAGGGTAATCAGCGCCGCTGTGCTGGACTTTCTGAACTGCGCCGCTGTGCTGTGCCGATGCTGCCTTGCGCTCAGCCCACCACCCGGCAATCCACGGCAGAATCCCCCCGGGTGTCAGCAGCACAATCAGGATGATGGCCGCGCCGTAAATCACGCCCTGAATGCCGGGAAGCCGGGTCCCCAGCGTGGCGTTCAGCAGCTCGCCCAATGGCAACAGAATCAGCGCCCCGAGCACCGGCCCGGCCACCAGCCCCACGCCGCCGAACATGGTAAAAATGAGCGCCTGTGCCGACACCAGCATGCCGAACACCGAGTGCGGCGTGACGATCACCAGCACCACCGCATACAGCCCGCCAGCCACACCCGCAATGGCGCCCGAAAGCACCAGCGCCAGCAGTTTCCATTGAAAGGGATTGATGCCGGCGGCTTCGGCGGCCAGCTCGTTTTGCTTGATGGCCAGCAGCGACAAGCCAAAGCGCGAACGCGCAATCCATAAATTGACCAGCAGCGCCGCGACCAGCATGACGGTTGCAATCAACACATAGACCCGCTGATCTGCAAACTGCATGTAAAGCGCAGCGCCCTCGCGTTTCAGGGGCAGCGCCACTTCTTGCAGGCCAAGCCATTCAAACACGTACAGCAGCGCCAGCGGGTAGGCCAACATCGCCAGGCTGAAATAAACGCCGCGCAGGCGGAAGGTCGGAATGCCTACAAGGGCACCCGCCAGTGCACCCACGCCTGCGGCTGCGACGATGCCAATCCAGGGCGACAGTCCGAACTCGGCAAACGCCACCGCAACGGTGTAGGCCCCCAGCCCAAAAAATGCCGCGTGGCCGAAAGACAGCAACCCTGAGTAGCCACTGAAGACGTTCCACGACACGCCCACCGTGGCCCAAATCGGCACCAGCGTCATGATCAACAGAACGTAGGGGTTGCCGATCACCGCTGCCAGGCCCAGGTAGAGCGCGGCCAGGCCGACGGTCAACCACAACGGTCGGCCGGAGGTTTGGCGGATGGGTGCCGCAATCACCGCTGGGTTGGCATTTGAACTCATGTTGGCTTCAGGCACGGTCAATGTTCTTTCCAAACAGCCCTTGCGGGCGCAGCAACATCACCAACAGAAAAACCACAAAAATGGCCGAGTTTTGCAGTTGCACTGGCAGCACCAGCGTGGACATTTGCTGCACCAGGCCGATGATCAGCCCGCCCCAGAAAGCACCCTTGATGCTGCCCATGCCGCCCAGCACCACCCCGGCATACATGATCACGACAAACTCCACCCCGACATACGGCTGAAACGGGTAATACGAC
>JANLVB010000127.1:0-5765 GCA_031363785.1 Betaproteobacteria bacterium | reverse complement strand
CCACAGGCGCGAGGGCGCAGTGCCGCTGACCGGGCGCAGCGTCAAGGCGCCAAGCTCGTGCACGGGCTGCTGTGCAGGCGCCTGGGGATCGCTCAGTGGGGTGGGCGGGAAATGGGGTTTACCCCTTGGTTTGAGCAACTGCGAGGGCGGCAATGTGATCAAGCCGTCAGCCTGTCGGGTCGCGTCTGCCCGGAACTTTGCGCCGAGATGCTGCTGTCCGACACCGAGGTCACGGTGCTCAGCGCCTTCGTCAAACAATACAGAATCAAGCCACCCGCCAACCTTGGCGGTGCGTGACCCATGGCTCGGCTATGGGCCTGCGAATCCGGCGAAAATTGCCCTCGCCGGGGCCAATTTTGACTTCGTCGCACTTCGTGAACGCTAACGGCGACCCAGGCCCGACGGGCTCCTGGGCGCATTGGCATCGACCACGAGTGCTCGCAGTGGATTTAAGCCGAAGCGTCCGCAAGTAGAATATGGGCTTCGTCGATCTGGGTGGCAGATTCGGTGGGGCCGATTGTAAGTCATTGATTTATATTAAAAAAATAGCCAATTGCAAGGCGTAGGTCGGCAGTTCGAGCCCGTCAGCACCCGCCACCCAGACAAAGGTGAACACTGTTGTTCGCCTTTTTTGTTTTTTTGGAGCGTTGAAGCATGTTTGATCTCGTCCGCAAGCACACCAAGATACTGATGTTCATTATGTTCTTGTTGATCATCCCGGCGTTTGTGCTGGTCGGGGTCGATGGTTACAGCCGGTTCAGCGACACCAATGAAGCTGTGGCACGTGTCGGTGGGCGGGATGTCACCAAGGCGGAATGGGACTTTGCCCACAAGAGCGAGGTGGATCGCATCCGCGCTCAAGCGCCACAAATCGATGCCAAGTTGCTGGACGCGCCGGCGGCGCGCTACGCCACGCTGGAGCGCTTGGTGCGGGAGCGGGTGTTGACCGAAGCAGCGGACAAGGAGCATCTGACAACCAGCGATGCGCGTCTGGCGCGCGAGTTGCAGCAGAACCCGTCCATCGCGGGCCTGCGCAAGCCCGACGGCAGCCTGGACATGGAGCGTTACCGGCTGTTGGTGGCCAGCCAGGGCCTTACCCCGGAAGGATTCGAGGCGCGGGTGCGGCGCGATCTGTCGGTGCGCCAGGTCGAGGCCGGCGTATTGGGCAGCGTGTTTGCGCCTGCTGCCGTGGCCGATGTGTCGCTGGGTGCTTTTTTTGAGAAACGTGAGATCCAGCTTGTCAGCTTTTCGACCGCCGACTATGTTGCCAAGGTCACCCCCACCGATGCCGAGATCGAGGCCCACTACCAGACCAACAAGGCACGTTTTCAGGCACCCGAATCGATGGCCATCGAGTACGTCACGCTTGATCTCGAGGCTTTGAAAAAAGCCGTGTCGCTGAATGAGGCGGACGTCAAAACCTATTACGAACAAAACGCGGCACGCATGGCCGGCAACGAAGAGCGGCGTGCCAGCCACATTCTCCTGACCGCGCCCAAGGATGCGCCGGCTGCTGACCGCGCCAAGGCAAAAGCGCGCGCGCAGGAGTTGTTGGCCGAGGTGCGCAAGCCTGGCGCAGACTTTGCCGACATCGCGCGCAAGAACTCTCAGGACAAGGGATCGGCCCCAGCTGGCGGTGACCTGGATTTTTTCGCCCGGGGTGCCATGGTCAAGCCGTTTGAGGACGCGGCCTTTTCGCTGAAGAAGGGTGACACCAGCGAGTTGGTGGAGTCCGACTTCGGGTACCACATCATTCGCCTGACCGATATCAAGGCACCGAAGCAGCGCAGTTTCGAGGAGATGCGAGCCGGCATCGAGGCCGACATGAAGGCGCAGCAGGCGCAGCGCAAGTTTGCCGAGTCCGCCGAGGCATTTACCAACTCAGTGTACGAACAGCCGGAGAGTCTGAAACCGGCGGCGGAACGTCTCAAGCTTGAGATCAAGGCCGCCACTGGCGTGTTGCGCGTTCCTGCTGCCGGCACCAGCGGCCCGTTGGCAAACGTCAAGTTGCTCGGTGCCCTGTTTTCGGATGATGCAATTCAGAAGAAGCGCAATACCGAGGCCGTCGAAGTCGGCCCGAATCAGCTGGTAGCTGGTCGCGTGGTGGCACATTCCCCGGCGCGTACCCTGCCGCTGGCAGAGGTGCGTGCGGCAGTACGTGACGCGCTGGTGGCGGTGCGCGCGTCTGAACTGGCGCGCAAAGATGGCCAGGAGCGACTGGCGACCTGGAAGTCAAATCCGGCGCAGGTCAACGATGCGGCGCAGGTAGTGTCGCGAGATCGGTCTCAGACTCTGGCGACGAAGGTGGTTGATGTTGCGCTGAAGGCCGACCCGGCGGCGTTTCCTGTCATTGCCGGCGTCGATCTGGGGGAGCAGGGTTATGCTGTGGTCAAAGTGAACAAGATCGTCAGCCGTGCCGCGCCGGACGAGGCCGCCGCGAAGGAGGCCCGCGGGCAACTGGCGCAGATGTGGGCTGCGGCGGAAAATGCGGCCTATTACGCGCTGCTCAAGGAGCGCTACAAGGTGAAGATAATCGTGGCCAAGCCCGAGCCAGCGGCGAAAGACACGGCGCTAGTGACGCAGTGAACCGGGGCGATATAATTCCAGTCAGACGGTGGCTGTAGCTCAGTTGGTAGAGTCCAGGATTGTGATTCCTGTTGTCGTGGGTTCGAGCCCCATCAGCCACCCCAAGTCAAGCCCGCATGGGGCATAGAAAGCCTGCTACTTAAACAGTTGTCAGTACTTGGCGCACCAGTTCACCAGTCAAGCCAATTTTCGGTGTGGAGCCAAACGGGAAAACCTTTTCCATCATGGCCATTGATATTCACACCATGCGGGCCGGAAAAATTGCCCGTACCGATTACGTAGGCAACTGGGTGGCCGCGGTCGGGCAGTTGAGTGGCAAGTGAGAAAGACTTGGTGGCAAACGACGGTACTCGTACCGTCGGACGAAGATCGTCACCGACAGTGGACTGTGCCCCGAGGACTTTAACGACAGGGCTGGTTCAGACGCTGGCGATCGCAATGTTCTTGAACTGTCCGCTGGCGATCTTCTTCTGCCACTCGGCTGGCCCGGTGATATGCGCACTGGTGCCGCCAGAGTCCACTGCCACCGTGACGGGCATGTCGACCACATCGAATTCGTAGATGGCCTCCATGCCCAGGTCGGCAAAACCCACCACCTTGGCGCTCTTGATCGCCTTGCTTACCAGGTAGGCAGCGCCCCCCACCGCCATCAGGTAGGCGCTTTTGTGTTTGCGGATGGCTTCGATCGCCACCGGGCCGCGCTCGGCCTTGCCGATCATGCAGACAAAGCCGGTCTGGGCCAGCATCATCTCGGTGAACTTGTCCATGCGCGTGGCGGTGGTGGGGCCTGCCGGCCCTACCGCCTCGTTGCGTACCGGGTCCACCGGGCCAACGTAGTAGATCGTGCGGTTGCTGAAGTCCACCGGCAGCTTTTCGCCCTTCGCCAGCATGTCCTGGATGCGCTTGTGTGCGGCGTCCCGGCCGGTCAGCATCTTGCCGCTGAGCAGCAGCGTGTCACCGGCTTTCCAGCTGGCGATTTCGCTGCGCGTCAGCGTATTCAGGTCGACCTTGCGGCTCTTCTGGTAGTCAGGCGCCCAGTGCACGTCGGGCCACAGGCTCAGCGCGGGCGCTTCCATGTACACCGGCCCGCTGCCGTCCATCACAAAGTGGGCGTGGCGGGTGGCGGCGCAGTTCGGGATCATGGCCACCGGTTTACCGGCGGCGTGCGTCGGGTACATGTTGATCTTCACGTCCAAGACCGTGGTCAGGCCGCCCAGCCCCTGGGCTCCGATGCCCAGCGCATTGACCTTCTCGAACAGCTCGATACGCAGTTCCTCCACTTTGTTCTTGGGGCCGCGCTGCAACAGTTCATACATGTCGATGTCTTCCATCAGCGCCTGTTTGGCCAGCAGCACCGCCTTTTCGGCCGTGCCACCGATGCCGATGCCGAGCATGCCCGGCGGGCACCAGCCGGCGCCCATGGTGGGCACCGTCTTGAGCACCCAGTCCACCACCGAATCGGAGGGGTTGAGCATCACCAGCTTGGATTTGTTCTCTGATCCGCCGCCCTTGGCGGCGACTGTGATGTCCAGCTTGTTGCCCGAGACGATTTCGACGTTGATCACGGCCGGTGTGTTGTCCCGGGTGTTCTTGCGCTCGAATTGCGGGTCGGCAACGATGGAGGCACGCAGGGTGTTGTCGGGGTGGTTGTAGCCTTGACGTACGCCCTCGTTGATGGCGTCGTCCAGCGTGCCGGTGAAACCTTCGAGCCGCACGTCCATGCCGATCTTCAGGAACACGTTGACGATGCCGGTGTCCTGGCAAATGGGCCGGTGCCCCTCGGCACTCATACGCGAGTTGGTCAGGATCTGGGCGATGGCGTCCTTGGCCGCCGGGCTTTGCTCCTGCGCATAGGCACGGGCGAGGTGGGCTATGTAATCGGCCGGGTGGTAATAACTGATGAACTGCAGCGCGGCGGCGATGGATTCGATCAGGTCGGCTTCTTTGATGGTCGATGGGTTCATGGGGGCCATGGCGGTATGTTACAGAGGCTCGGTGGCCAGTTTACCCAAGCCGCCCGCAGCGGCGTTGCAGTTCTGCGGCCGTACGGCCCGCAACACAGCCACGTCGCCCAAGTTGTCAGGCAAACCAGACCAGCGTGATGACCACGAACAGCGGAATCAGGATGCAGACGGACCACATCATGTAGCCAAAGAAGCTGGGCATCTTGACTCCCCTGTCTTCGGCAATCGCCTTCACCATCAGGTTGGGCGCGTTGCCGATGTAGGAGTTTGCTCCCATGAACACCGCGCCGGCCGAAATGGCGGCCAGCGTCGGCGCGTAGGTGGTCATCAGCACTTGTGGGTCGCCGCCGGCCGTGTTGAAAAACACCAGGTAAGTCGGCGCGTTGTCCAGGAACGAGCTCAATACGCCGGTGGCCCAGAAATACATGGCAGGGTCGGGTGAACCATCGGGCTTGGTTACGGCGGCGACCACCGCTGCAAACGGACCATCCATGCCTGCTTTCAGCATGGCGATGACAGGAACTATCGTCAGGAAAATGCCGGCGAACAGCTTGGCGACTTCTTGCATCGGGCCCCAGGAAAACTGGTTGTCCTCATGCACCTGTCTTGGCGTCAGCATCAGGGACAACAAGGTGACGATGACCAGGCCGATGTCGCGCAGCAAGCCCGGCAGACCGACGTCATTGCCAAAAACGGAGAACGAGATGCTGGACTTCCAGAAGCCGCTCATCAGCACCAGTCCGATGATCGCAACGAGCAGCAGAAAATTCACCGAGCCATTGAAACCAAGGCGCCTGGTATCCGGTGTCGGGTCGACGGCAACGATTTCCTCCTTGTGGTGGTAATACCACCAATCCATGGCAAAGAACAACAGGAGCAGGGACCCTATGAGGAACAGCGTCTCCGGGAAAAGGTGTTTCACGGTCCAGAAGAAGTCCACACCTTTCAGGAAGCCGAGAAACAGCGGTGGGTCACCCAGAGGAGTCAACGAGCCACCGGCGTTGGACACGATGAAGATGAAAAAAACCACAAGGTGCACCTTGTGGATCCGGTTGTCATTGGCGCGGATCAATGGCCGGATCATCAGCATCGACGCGCCGGTGGTGCCCATCACACTGGCCAGGACCGTGCCAATGGCCAGAATCGCCGTGTTCAGCGCCGGGCTGCCGCGCAGGTTGCCGCGAATGAAAATACCTCCGGCCACGGCGTAGAGCG
>JANLVB010000086.1:0-6466 GCA_031363785.1 Betaproteobacteria bacterium | reverse complement strand
TCCGGGCCCACCGTGCCGTAGTCCTTGCCTTCGGGTTTGCTCAGGAACCCACCCGTGACTTCCAGCACGTCGGCCACCGTACCGTCGAGGCGGCCGGACTTGATGTCCAGATAGACCTGGTCCTGCGCTTCGTAGGGGGTGACCACCACGCCGGCCTTTTTGAGCTCGCCGTTGGCGTATTTCTCCTGCGTGCTGCCCTTGAGCACGCCGATTTTCTTGCCCTTGAGCGAGGCCGCGTCGGTAAACTTGATGCCGTTCTTGACCACGATCTTGCTTGGCGTGTTGTAGTACTTGTCGGTGAAATCCACCACCTTGAGCCGGTCTTCGGTGATCGACATGGAGCTGATGATGACATCGTATTTCTTCGCCTGCAGGCCAGGGATCATGCTGTCCCAGACCTGCTCGACAAACACGCACTTGCGCTTGATGTGTTCACACACCGCGTTGGCGATGTCTACATCGAAGCCGGTCGGCTTGCCGTCGGCGGTCTTGAAGGTGAACGGCTCGTAGGTCGGGTCGATGGCGACCTTGAGCTCTTTGCCCTGAGCCATGGCCATGCTGGCGAGGGCGCCCAGCGCGATTGCCGATATCAGTTTTTTCATGATGGCTCCTGAAGAAGCGCCTGGCACGGCCTTTGGCGCTGGTTTGAACAATGGAATTCGATTCTAGAGCGCCAGGTGTCGCGGTGTGCCTAGTGTTTGCCCTCGATTTCGGTCACCGCGTCCCGCGCCGGTTGCACCGACAGCCCCACTACAGGCCGGCCAGGAAATCCAGCAGCAAACCATTCACCTGATCAGCGCGCTCGCGCTGTATCCAGTGCCCGGCGCCATCGATGATGTGGCAACCACGCAGATCGGGCAGAGCCTGAAAATCTGGTTCTGTCATGTCGGCTTGTGCTCCAGGGCGGTGGTGGGGGAATGGCCAGCCGATTATGGGCAAAGGCCAGCAGCCCGGTAAAATCAGTGGATGAACGCCGCAATCGATGTCTCGCTGTTTGCTCGCGCAGCCAAGCCCATCACCAGTTACCGCAAGTACTGGGCCGCGCGCCTCGGGACCGCCCCCTTTTTGCCCATGACACGTGTCGAGATGGACAAGCTCGGCTGGGACAGCTGCGACATCATCCTGGTGACGGGTGACGCCTATGTGGACCACCCGAGTTTCGGCATGGCGGTAATTGGCCGCACGCTGGAGGCGCAGGGTTTTCGCGTCGGCATCATCGCGCAGCCGGACTGGCACAGTGCCGAAGCATTCAAGCTGCTGGGCAAGCCGAATCTGTTCTGGGGTGTGACGGCGGGCAACATGGACAGCATGATCAACCGCTACACGGCGGACCGCAAGATCCGTAGCGACGACGCCTACACCCCGGGTGATGTGGGTGGCAAACGGCCGGATCGGGCTGCCATCGTCTACAGCCAGCGCTGCCGGGAAGCCTACAACGATGTGCCCTTGATCCTGGGCGGCATCGAAGGCAGCCTGCGGCGAATCGCGCACTACGACTACTGGAGCGACAAAGTACGGCGCTCGATCGTGGTGGATGCCAAGTGTGATCTGCTGCTGTATGGAAATGCGGAACGGGCTTTGGTGGAGATTGCGCACCGTATCGCGGCACGCGAACCGGTGCAGAAAATCACCGACGTGCGTGGTACGGCTTTTGTATTGCGCTCCAGCGGCGACCTGCACGACGCCGCCGATGCTGCGGGCCAACCATGGGTCGAGATAGACTCTACCAGTGTGGACGCGCCCGGGCGCATCGAGAGCCACCTCAATCCGTACCTCACCACCAGCGAACAGGCTCAGGCGCAAGGTGCAAACTGTTCGAAGGACGCAGGTACCGACGCGCCGGGCGATGTCACCCCGACACTTGCCCCTCTGACCTTCATGCCCAACCCGGCGCTAAAGGGCAAACTGAAGGTGCCACCGCGCGACCGTAGCGTGATTCGCCTGCCGAGTTACGAGCAGGTCAAGGCCGATGCCGTGTTGTATGCCCACGCCAACCGGGTCCTGCACCTGGAGACCAACCCCGGCAACGCGCGTGCACTGGTGCAAGCCCATGGAGAAGGCAACACAGCGCGTGATGTGTGGATCAACCCGCCGCCAATACCGCTCACCACGGCCGAGATGGATTTCGTGTTCGACCTGCCGTATGCGCGCAGCCCGCACCCGTCGTATGCCGACGCTCTGGGCCGCCATGATGGCGCGACCAAGATACCAGCGTGGGAGATGATCCGCTTCTCCGTGAACATCATGCGTGGCTGTTTTGGTGGCTGCACGTTCTGCTCCATCACCGAGCACGAAGGCCGCATCATCCAGAGCCGCAGCGAGGACAGCGTGATCCGCGAGGTGGAAGACATCCGCGACAAGGTCGAGGGCTTCACCGGCGTTATCAGCGATCTGGGTGGCCCCACCGCCAACATGTACCGCATCGGCTGCAAGAGCCCGCAGATCGAGGCCGCCTGCCGCAAGCCGAGTTGTGTCTACCCCGGCATCTGCTCCAACCTCAACACCGACCACTCCGCGCTGATCCACATGTACCGCCGGGCACGCAGCCTCAAGGGCATCAAGAAGATACTGATCGGCTCCGGATTGCGTTATGACCTCGCGCTGCAAAGCCCCGAGTATGTGAAGGAACTGGTGCAGCACCACGTAGGCGGTTACTTGAAGATCGCGCCGGAGCATACCGAAGGCGGCCCGCTCAACAAGATGATGAAACCTGGCATCGGCAGTTACGACAAGTTCAAGCAGATGTTCGACCGGTTCTCGGCCGAGGCCGGCAAGAAGCAGTTCCTGATCCCGTATTTCATCGCCGCCCATCCGGGCACCAGCGACGAAGACATGATGCACCTGGCGCAGTGGCTGAAAAAAAATGGCTTTCGTGCCGACCAGGTGCAGACGTTTTACCCCAGCCCGATGGCCACCGCGACGGCGATGTACCACAGCAACAGGAACCCGCTGCGCCGCGTGACGCGAGACAGCGAAATGGTGGACATCGTGCGCGGCGAAAATCGCCGCCGCCTGCACAAGGCATTTTTGCGCTACCACGACCCGAACAACTGGCCGTTGCTGCGCGAGACCCTCAAGGCGATGGGGCGTGCCGACCTGATAGGCAACGGCCGGCAGCACCTGATTCCGACCTTTCAGCCGCTCACCGACGGCGCCTACCAGAGTGCGCGCAAGAAAAACAGCACCGCCGCGCTTTCCACGGCGGCAGGGGCACACAAGGGAGCTCCATCACGCACGCCGATCAAGGGCCGACTGCTGACCCAACACACCGGCTTGCCGCCGCGGGTCGCAGGCGGGCCGAGGGTGACGCGAAAGCCGCGCGGTTGACGCGTCGGCAGCTGTAGCGTCACCGACCGCGCGCGAGCCGGGTTGAATCGGTTCGCGGCCTGCGCCGACACGTATGCTGATTGGTCCAGCTTGGGGCGCCGTGCGCATAACCGCAGAGCTGCTTCACTACGCAAATTGCGAAGTAAACAGTAACAAGACACTGCTTTTTCAAGCTTGAGTTGCACGCTACAGTTCTGCCGTGTGGTTTTGCTCCGCCCGGTATGCAAGCCACAGCAAACACCCTGAAAGACTAACTGTGGAAACCATTGGAACCTGGTGGATGTGGGCCGGTTTTGCCCTCTTCGTGTTGTTGGCGATTGCCGTTGACCTGCTGGTGATGGAAAAACAAGGGGCCCACAAGGTCAGCTATCGCGAAGCCTTGGGCTGGAGTACGATCTGGTTTTCACTGGCCTTTGTATTTGTGGCCTGGCTCTGGTGGTACCTCGACGGCAGCCAAGGACGCGAGGTCGCCAATACTGTATCGATGCAGTTCCTCACGGGGTACCTGGTGGAGAAAAGCCTGTCGATTGACAATATCTTTGTGTTCCTGATGCTCTTCACCTACTTTGCCGTACCCCCCGAGCACCAGAAACGTGCTCTTATCATCGGCATCATCGGTGCCATTGTCTTGCGTGCCATATTGATACTGGCTGGCGCGTGGCTGCTGGCAACCTTCCACTGGATTTTGTATGTTTTCGGTGCTTTTCTGGTGCTGACCGGCGGCAAGATGTGGTTCGCGGCAGGCAAGGAACCCGACATCGCGACGAACCCGGTGCTGCTGTTCCTGAAAACCCGGATGAAGATCAGCCCCCGATTCGATGGAGAAAAACTCACCACCATGATCGATGGTGTGAAGCATTACACGCCGCTCTTTGTGGTGCTGGTGATGATTGGCACCACTGACGTTATTTTTGCGGTGGACTCGATACCGGCCATATTTGCCATTACCAACGACCCGTTTATCGTGATGACAGCCAACATATTCGCCATCCTCGGTTTGCGCGCCCTTTATTTTCTGCTGGCCGACCTGGCCGACCGCTTCCACCTGCTGGCTTATGGTCTGGCACTGGTGCTGGTGTTCATCGGCTCCAAGATGTTGTTGATCGATTTATACAAGATTCCGATTGGCGTCGCACTGGCAACCACCGCTGGCATCATTGCGTTGTCCATGCTGGCCTCGCTTGTTGCCACCCGCAAACCCAAGCTGGCGGGAGCGTCGGGCCACACGCCCAGGTCCTGAGGCATGATGGGCCAGAAGAACCTGAGACGCTGGTTGCGCAGTCTTGAACCACGGGTGCTGGACATGTTGCGCGGTCCGATGTGGGAGCGCTACAAACCCTGGCTGGCGCGGCGTGATGTGCTGAGTTTTGCCCGCCACCCACTGGCGCGTGGGGTGGCAATCGGCATGTTTTGCGGGCTGATTCCCGGTCCCCTGCAAGTCCTCGGCACCATCGCGATGTGTGCCGTGTGGCGCGGAAATCTGGTGGCCGGTGTTGTGGTCACGTTCTACACCAACCCGTTCACGATTGTGCCCTTGTACATGCTGGCGTTCCAGATCGGGACTTTCCTGCTTCCCGGTAACCATGTGTTGCCGCCCCTGGCCAACATCGACTTCAGCAGTGCTGCCTGGGTCAGTGGCATGATGCAATGGGTTCAGGGCCTCGGCTGGCCTCTTGCTGTCGGTTTGCCCGTCATGGCCCTGTGGTTTGCCTGCACTGCCTATTGCCTGGTGCAGGCGCTCTGGCTGGCGCCGGTCGTCAGGCGCGCCCGTGCCATGCAGCGACGGGCCGCGCTGCGGCACGAGCAGGCACAAGCCCGGTAGTGCCATGCGCAGTCAGGCGCGCTACAGGTCGTCCAACGGCACGTTGTGGCGCGCTGTCGGCAGGTTGATGCCACCGCGGTCCCCCGGCACCACGCTGCCGTAGCGCTCGGCATAGACCGGCGGCAGCGCCCGTGCCTGTGGCGGCGCCAGCCACAGGCGCAGCAGATGCCTGCGCTGTGCGGGTTGTGGCCAGTCCTGGAACGCGGTGCGGTCGTGCAGCAAAGTATGGTTGTTCACCAGCTGGATATCACCCGGCGCCAGGTCCATCAGGAAATGCAGCGCCGGGTCGTTGGCCAGACTGTCGAACAGGTCCAAAGCCTCCCGCAGCACAGGCGTGATGCGCGCAGCGTCGGGAAAACGCTGGGCCGAATCGATGTATTGGCGCTGGTAGATCGCCGACAACTGGCCGTGTTTGCCCTGCGGCCACCAGTTCAGCACCGGGATAGAGAAGTACGGCTGCCGACCCGGCGGCACCTCGCCACGGCGGTCTGTCGCCAGCGGCTCGAACAACTGTTGGGCAAGATCGGGCCGGCGCATGCGCATCTCGTTGAACAAGGTAGTGGAAGAGACCAGCGCTGACTGGCCGCCCGAGCGCGCCGTTTGCAGGCACAGCAGCCCTACGATGTCGCAGGAATCGGTATGGAATGTCTGCCGCTCGTTGGTCTGGTAGATGCGCACCGCCGGGTCGCTGGAGTGCAGGCCCATGTCCCGGACGTGCCCGAGCAGGTGACCGGCCGCGTTTTGCGGCCGCGCCGCACCCAGGTGGGCACCCATGGCCATGAATGCCGCAGCTGCCTGGCGGCGTCCCCAGCGCTGCACCGGCAGCCCGTGAATGAGCACAAAACCGCGCCCGTCCAGCACGTCTGCCAGTATCTGCCGCAGCCTGGGCCCCAATAGCGGCAGCGGGAGCTGTTCGGTGCGCAGCTGTCCGAGGTCGACCTGCTGCTGGCACAGGCTGGCGCTGAGTGCACCGAGTTCATCAATTTCGGCGTCGGACAGGGTGATGCGCCAGTCGTCGCGTTGCTGCATGTCCGACCCGCGCCAGGCGGCGGCGCAGACCTGCAGCGGCGGCAAATTCGCGCCATTGTTGGCTGACGGCGGTGCTGCGGCCGCAGTCATACGGAGAGCTGGCGGCTGCGCGCCACCACTGGCCAGCGTTGAGCCGCAGCGCCCTGGCGCACTGCCCAGACCCCGTCATGCAAAGCCATGGTCGGGCAGATGTGGCGCGGGATGCCGTACACCACATCGCCCACCCGATAGTCACCCGCGCGGGCGGTTTGCAGCACCAGATGTTCCTCGCTGTGGCCTACCGCCACC
>JANLVB010000082.1:0-2419 GCA_031363785.1 Betaproteobacteria bacterium | reverse complement strand
GGTGGCGGTCGGCACGCCCGAGCAACTGCGCGAACACCCGACGTCACATACCGGGCGGGCGCTGCGCGAATACGACGCAGCGGTCGGTCCGGGCGCGACCTGATGGCGAATCCGGTACTGGTCAGGCGCAGCCCGTCGCAGGCCGCCAAACTGGTCAGCCTGAACGTAGCCGAGGTGCTGAACCTGACGGTCAGCGAAGCAGCGCAGTTTTTTGCCGCTGACCGCGATGTGATCCGTGCCCTGCAGCCGATTGTCGACGTGGGGCTGGAATACGTGAAGCTGGGCCAGCCGGTGCCGACATTGTCTGGCGGCGAGGCGCAGCGTCTCAAACTGGCGGGTTTCCTGGCCGAAGCAGCGCGCAGCGGCAGCAGCAGCCGGCAAAACCTGGCACGCCGTGGCAGCCTTTTCATGTTCGACGAGCCGACCACGGGTTTGCACTTCGACGATATCGCCAAGCTGATGCGTGCCCTGCGCAAGCTGCAGGATGCCGGGCATTCGCTGCTGGTGATCGAACACAACCTGGATGTGATCCGCGCCAGCGACTGGTTGATCGACCTCGGACCCGAAGGCGGGGACGCCGGCGGTTATGTGGTGGCGGTCGGCACGCCCGAGCAACTGCGCGAACACCCGACGTCACATACCGGGCGGGCGCTGCGCGAATACGACGCAGCGGTCGGTCCGGGCGCGACAGCGGCGCAGGAAACACGCGGACGGCTGGTCGCCGCCCCGCTGCTCAACGCCATCCAAATCGTCAATGCGCGTGAGCACAACCTGAAGTCCCTGTCGGTGAATATCCCGCACGGCCAGTTCAGCGTGGTGACCGGGGTCAGCGGTTCGGGCAAGTCGACCCTGGCGTTCGACATCCTGTTCAATGAAGGCCAACGTCGTTACCTCGAATCACTCAACGCCTATGCGCGCAGCATCGTGCAGCCCGCTGGCCGACCCGAGGTGGACGCGGTGTATGGCATACCACCAACCGTGGCGATAGAGCAGCGGTTGTCGCGCGGTGGGCGCAAGTCCACCGTGGGCACGGCAACCGAAGTCTGGCATTTCCTGCGCCTGCTGTATGTGAAGCTGGGGGTGCAGCACTGCGTGCGGGATGGTGCTGCGGTGGCGCCGCAGACTCCCGACAGCATCGCCGCGCAGCTGATGCGCAGCTACCGCGGGCAACATATCGGCCTGCTGGCACCGTTGGTGACGAATCGCAAGGGCGTCTATACCGAGCTGGCCGACTGGGCCCGGCCACGCGGGTTTACCCACTTGCGGGTAGATGGCAACTTCTTGCCGACGCGTGGCTTTCCGCGCATCGACCGCTTCAGGGAGCATTCGATCGAACTGCCGGTGGCAAGCCTGGACGTGCGCGCCGAAAACGAGGCCGCGTTGCGTGAGGCATTGTCCAGCGCGCTCAATCATGGCAAGGGCGTGGTGCATGTGTTGGCGCAACTCGAAGGCCTGCGTGCCGCCATGCTGGCCGGTGCGCCGACTGCGGGCATAGGCGCCGAGCAGGTGTTTTCGACCAAACGCGCCTGCCCGGTCTGCAGCACCAGTTACCCGGAGCTTGACCCGCGCCTGTTCTCCTACAACAGCAAGCACGGTTGGTGCCCGGAGTGTGTTGGCACGGGTGTGCGCCTGACCCGCGAGCAGCGCAAAGCCCTGGACGATTCGGTACGCGACGAGGACCATGGTGGACGGGAGCAGACCTTTGCCGAGGTGGATATCGACGACGTCGCGCTCGACGTCTGCCCGGCCTGCCAGGGCACGCGGCTGAACGCGACCGCGCGCGCCGTGCGGTTTGGTGTGCAGGCCCACGCCCTCGCCGGGGACGCCGCGCCGTTGGCCGGCATTGCGATCACCGAACTCGCCCGTCTGTGCGTCACCGATGTGCGCAAATGGGTCGAGACCCTGCAGGTCTCGGGCCGCATGAGCCAGCGCGAGACAGACATCGCACGCGACCTGGTGCCCGAGATCCGTAGCCGCCTGCTGTTCCTGGAGGAGGTCGGCCTGGGTTACCTGACATTGGACCGGGGCGCTCCCACTCTCAGCGGCGGTGAGGCGCAGCGCATCCGGCTGGCGGCGCAGCTGGGCAGCAACCTGCAAGGCGTGTGTTATGTGCTTGACGAGCCGACCATCGGCCTGCACGCCAGGGACAACAAGATACTGCTCTCAGCGCTGAAAAACCTGAGCGACAAGGGCAATACCCTGGTGGTGGTGGAGCACGACGAGGACACCATCCGGCATGCCGATCACATCATCGACATCGGCCCAGGTGCCGGCAAACGCGGTGGCAACCTGGTGGCCCAGGGCTCACTCGAAGGCATCATGGCCAGTGCCGCGTCGCAGACCGGGCGTTACCTGCGGCACGCCATCAAACACCCGCTGCAATTGCGACGTGCCATGGACACCGCGGTGCCGCACTGGC
>JANLVB010000064.1:0-2178 GCA_031363785.1 Betaproteobacteria bacterium | reverse complement strand
GCTGGAAGTAGGTGGTCTCGCCGGCCTTGATCGAGAAACTTTGCCAGTTGATGATGGCGCCCGGGGTGTTGGTCACCGTGAGCTTGTTGCCCTGGGTTTGCAGGCTTGCCTGGCCGTTGGCCACCTGCGCTCCGGTGGGGTTGGCCTGCACCAGCTGCGGCGCCACACCGTAGATAGCGGACAACGCGGCGACCAGGGCGCGGCGGCGAAAGGTGGGCGTGAATTGCATGGGCTTCTCCTGACTGCTGCGGCCGGCCGGCGCGTTCAAGTCGCGCGCCGTGACCCGGCCACCAGATTGGGTCACACTTTCACACAATTGTCCATGATCCATACAGTCTCGGCGCCCAAAAAGCAACAGATCGAAACCCGGATAATCCCGCCCCATGAACCCCATGCTGAGTCTGCTGCACCCCTACCCCTTCGAGCGGCTGCGACAGTTGTTCGCCGGCACGACGCCCAACCCGGCCCTGCGCCCCATCAGCCTGGGCATTGGTGAACCGAAACACGCGACACCACCGTTTATCGCCCAGGCCATAGCGCAATCGGCCAGCGCGCTGCCCAGCGGCTTGGCGGTGTATCCCGCCACCGCCGGCGAACCAGCCCTGCGCCGGGCTTGCTGCGACTGGCTGCAGCGCCGTTATGGCCTGGTGCTGGACCCTGCCAGTCAAGTATTGCCGGTGAACGGTTCGCGCGAGGCGCTGTTTGCGCTGGTGCAGACCGTCGTCGACCCCGGGCCGACTGGCCGCTCCATCGACCCGCACACGGCGCCGCTGGTGGTATGCCCCAACCCGTTCTACCAGATTTACGAGGGTGCCGCATTGCTGGCTGGTGCGCAACTGCATTACGTCGCCGCCGACCCGGCGCACAATTTCGCCCAGGACTGGGACAGTGTGCCGCAAGCGGTGTGGCAGCGCACGCAGTTGGTATTCGTCTGCTCACCGGGCAACCCCACCGGCGCCGTGATGCCGCTGGCGCAATGGGAGAGGCTGTTTGCGCTCTCCGACAAGTTTGGTTTTGTGATTGCGTCTGACGAGTGTTACAGCGAGATCTATTTTCGTGACGAGCCGCCGCTGGGCTCACTGCAGGCCGCAGCACAACTCGGCCGCGTCGACTTTCGCAATTTGATCGCCTTCACCAGCCTGTCCAAGCGCAGCAACGTGCCGGGCATGCGCAGCGGCTTTGTCGCCGGTGACGCAGCGCTGTTGAAACAGTTCCTGCTCTACCGCACCTACCACGGTAGCGCCATGAACCCGGTGATCCAGGCCGCGAGTATTGCCGCCTGGGGCGACGAAGCGCATGTGGTGGCAAACCGCGCCCTGTACCGCGACAAGTTCGCACGTATCACCCCGCTATTGTCATCAGTGATGGACGTCGCGCTGCCGGACGCCGGCTTTTATCTGTGGGCCGATGTGGCATGCAGCGACACCGACTTCGCGCGCGACTTGTTCGCTCTTTACAATGTGATGGTGTTGCCGGGCAGCTTTCTGGCGCGTGACGTCGATGGCTTCAACCCCGGGGCGCAGCGGATTCGCATGGCACTGGTGGCTGAGACCGCCGAGTGCGAGGAAGCCGCACAACGCATTGTCCAGTTTGTACAGTCCCGACCAAAGCCTGCCTGACCAGAGCATCCTCACCCGTTACGCCTTTGCCCCGTCCATGACCCAACAACTTCAAACCATCCTCGACGCCGCGTGGGAAGACCGCGCCAACATCTCGTCCAAGTCCGCCCCCAAGGAGGTACAGGATGCGGTGGAGCACGTGATCTGTGAGCTCAATGGCGGGCGACTGCGGGTCGCCACGCGCCAGTCGCTGGGCCAGTGGACGACGCACCAGTGGATCAAGAAGGCGGTGCTGCTGAGCTTCCGGCTGAAAGACAACGCCGTGGTGCGTGCCGGCGACCTCGGCTTCTACGACAAGGTGCAGACCAAGTTTGCCCACCTTGACGAGGCCGCGATGAAGGCCACCGGGGTGCGCGTGGTGCCGCCGGCCGTGGCACGACGCGGCAGCTTCATCGGACGGGGCGTGATCCTGATGCCTTCCTATGTCAACATCGGCGCCTATGTCGATGAGGGCACCATGGTCGATACCTGGGCCACAGTGGGCTCTTGCGCGCAGATCGGCAAGAACGTGCACCTCAGCGGCGGTGTGGGCATCGGCGGTGTACTGGAGCCGATGCAG
>JANLVB010000059.1:0-18350 GCA_031363785.1 Betaproteobacteria bacterium | reverse complement strand
TGTGGCGTATGTAGGGCACACGCAGCACCGGCCCAAACAGCCGCGTCACCTCGAGCTGTTGCAAAGGCGTCAGCCGCTGGTCGCGGAAAAACAGCACCGCATGTTGCGCCAGCGCGCTGTGCACCTGCGCCAGTTCCCCCGCGCCGGGGTTGGCCAGGTCGATGCCAAAGACTTCGGCACCACAGGCCGGGGCCAGCGGCCGGATCAACAGGGTGTCAGACATGGCGCCATGTTACTGCCGCCTGATATGCGCCTCAAGCGCCAAACACCGGTGAGCTGTAGAGCAGCTTGCCACCAACCCGCATCTCCACCGCCACCTGGTACTGCGCCACGGCTTTGGCATTGATCGCCATGCCGAGGCCTGGCGCATCCGGTGCACGCACCAGACCGTCGGCGCCCGGTGTCAGATGGTTTTGCGTCAATTCGACTGCCAGCGCCTTGGGTGCCGCCGGATATTCGCAGATGTGGTGATCGGCCAGGCCGGCAAACGGCTGCAACGAGGCGCTGAGCGCCAGGTGCGAGGTGAAGGTGTGGTTCACATAGGTCACACCCCGCGCCACCGCGTGGTCAGCCACCTGCTTGGCCGGGCCGATGCCGCCGATTCGGCCGCAATCGATCTGCACGAAGCCGACACCGCCATAGTCGATCAGATGGCGCGCCATCGACGCGTTATGCGCACCTTCGCCACCCGCCAGTTTCACGCCCCGGCAACGCGCCGCCAGGGCGCCATATTCCTTCAACGCACTGGCATGAAACGGCTCCTCCAGCCAGACCGCGCGCGCCTGTTGCAGGGCATCGAGCCGCAACGCCGCGCGCTCCACATCATCGACAAATATCTGGCCCACGTCGACCAGCAGGATGCCGTCCGCACCCAGGCCTTCGCGGGCGGCGAAAAACTGCTCGGCATCTTGCTGCGCGGAGCCGCGGCCGATCGGCCCCCAGCCAAGCTTGGCGGCCTTGAAACCACGGCGCATGGCATCACGCACGCGCTCCAGCGTCTGCTGCGGCGTGTCGCCGAACAACAACGAGGCATAGGGTGTCTTGGGATGTGATGCGCCATAACCCAGCAACTTCCACACCGGCTCAGCACGCGCCTTGCCCAGGATGTCCCACAGGGCCATCTCGATGCCGGAAAAGGTGTGTGCAGCCTGCAGCACATCCATGCTGTTGTAGGCCACGTCGGCGGCTATCGCCGTGATGTCCGCCGGGGAATCGAGCGAACGCCCCAGCACCGATGCCGACACCGGCTGGCAGGCGCCGTGCGACAGCGGGCAGACAAAGGCGGCAATCGACGGCAGCGGCGCCGCCTCACATTCGCCGTAGCCGACATGGCCACCCGCGGCCACTCGCACCAGCAGGGCATCCTGGCTGCCATCCGCCTCCAGCGTCACCTCGGGCATGGACAGATAAAAAAAGTCTACTGCCTCGATCTTCATGGCGTGTGCCCCGGGGTCTCGCTCAACTGCGGTAAATGGTTGCCACCGGCTCGAATGTCACGCCGGCGTCCAGCGGATACATGGGACGGGCGCAGAGGGTGTGACCGAGCGAGCGCACATTGGCCGAGGTGGCACCGGGCACGTCGACGTTGAAGTTGTTTTCCACCCACTGGTCATACATGTGGTGCTCGGTATGCGGAGACTTCACCACCGTCAGGTCGAAATCCTGCGGGTCCAGCCCGTTGGCGTAATACATGGCCCGGTCAAACAGACTGAGCGTCTTGCTGAACACCACCACGGTGAAATTGTCGAACTCCAGCACTGCCGTGGGGCCGGCATCGAGGCCGGTCTTCATGGTCTCCAGTCGCGCCTGGCCATCCGACAACAGCCGCACGGTGGCGGTGACCTTCATCGGCTTGAAGCGTTGCGCGTCGATCGCGCCGCCGAGCGTCACCTTGATCGTGGCGCCGACACCGGCCTTGTGGGCCGCCTTCGCCGCCCCCGGGTCAACGATCTGCGCCAACACGCGTTTGCTGTAACCGGCACTGCGCAAACCCTGCAGGATCAGGTTGGAGTCGCCGGTTGCCCCGGACGATGTGGCGTCTGCGGCATCGGTGAAGATCACCGGGCCGTGCACGCTGGCAGCCTGCGCGATGGCCCGTTGCAGCGACACCAGCTTGCCCTGCATGCGGTGACGCAGCGGCCAGAACTCTCGCGCCAGCAGCAGGGCCTCGGCCTTGGCCAGTTCGGCGTCACCCTCGGTGGCCACCACCACCTGGCAACACAACTCCGGCACATCGGTAAACGGGTTGCCGATCATGATGCCGGCCGACATGGCCGTGCCGTCGAGCTCCATGCGCCGTGCCTCGCGGATCAGCTCGCCATAACAACCCGACTTGGTGATCAGCTCGTCGCCGCGCACCAGCGCCGGGATCACCACGCGGGCGATCGTCGGGCGCAGTTTTTTGGTAACCAGGCGGTGCAGGATGCGCGCGGCACGTTCCCCGGTCGATGCAAAGTCCACATGCGGGTAGGTGTGGTAAATCGCCAGGCCGTTGATCTGGCGCAGCATGCGATCCGTCAGGATGCCATGCAGGTCGAGCGAAATCACGATCGGCATGTCTTTGCCGGCCAGCTTGCGAACCTTCGTCAACAGGTAACCTTCCGGGTCGAGTTCGCCATCTGCCGCCATCGCGCCATGCATCGAAAAGTAGATGCCGTCGACACCGGTCCTGAGCTGCGCGGTTATGGAGTCGAGCACCTCGGCCGCCACCCGTTTCCAGCCCTTGGCCGACAACAGGCCGGCCGAGCCGGCGCGTGCGCCCATCGCCAACACCGGTTCCATGCCCAACTCCCTGAACACCGCAAAAGCGCCGCCGAGCGAGGTGTTGAGGCCCTCCTGTGCCAGCATCGCGCTGCCGTGCTCGATGTGAAAGTTCTCGTAACCCGACTGCAGGGGGTTGAAGCTCGATATCTCCTGCATGCACTCGGCAACCAGGATACGGAGGTGTTTTTTGGGCATGCTGATTCCTTTGGTCTGGCGGGTTCAGGTGGGCAGGCTTTTATCGGCGACCCGCAGGCAGGCCACCTCGTGCTTGTCAGCTTGCAGGGTCAACGCCGGGTCTTCGGTCTGGCAGCGTGGCTGCACGTGCGGGCAGCGGCTGGCGAACCGGCAACCGACACCGATAGAATCCGGATTTGGCATGTCGCCACGGATGATGACCCGCGTGCGCCGCTGCGACGGATGGTCACTCGGCAGGGCTGCCAGCAGGGTTTGAGTATAGGGATGCAATGGCCGTGCGAACAGCTCGGCGCTGCTGGCGACCTCGACGATGCGCCCGAGGTACATCACCGCCACCCGGTCGCTGATATTGCGCACCACGGCCAGGTTGTGCGAAATGAACAAATAGGTGAGCTTGAGGTCGCGCTGCAGCTCCCGCATCAAGTTGATCACCTGCGCCTGCACCGATACATCGAGCGCCGACACCGCCTCGTCGGCGACGATGAATTCCGGCTCCAGCGCCAGTGCCCGGGCGATTCCGATGCGCTGGCGCTGACCACCGGAAAACTCATGCGGATACCGTTGCAACGCGCTGATGGGCAGACTCACCAGCTCCAGCAGTTGTTGCACCCGTGCGGCACGGCTGCGCGCGTCACCGACGTCATGGATGATCAGTGGCTCGGTGATGATGTCCCCCACCCGCATGCGCGGATTGAGCGATCCATAGGGGTCCTGGAACACGATCTGCATGGCGCGGCGTTTGGCACGCATGCCATCGGGCCCGAGTCGGGTGATGTCTTCGCCGTGGTGCAGGATGCTGCCCGCGGTGGGTTCGATCAGGCGCAGCAGCAGGCGCCCGGTGGTCGATTTTCCGCAACCGGATTCACCCACCAGCCCCAGGGTTTCGCCGGCGGCGATCTGCAGGTCGATGCCGTCCACGGCGCGCAGGGGGGCCGACGCAGGTGTGAGAAACCGGCGTGGCCGCTCGAAAAGCTTGCGCAGGCCACGCGCCTCGATCAGCGGCGTCGCCGTCATCAGAGTACCTCCGCAGGACTTGCCAGCGTCTCGAACGGCACCACGCAGGCGGCCAGGTGCCCGGGCCCGACCGGCAGCAACGGCGGCGCCTGGCGGCAGGCATCACGGGCCAGTGCACAACGCGGCGCGAACGTGCAGCCAGTCCCCATCTGCCCGACCGCCGGCACCGTACCCTCGATGGTGCTGAGCCACTGCGAGCCAGCCGATATCTTGGGCCGCGACGCCAGCAAGCCGCGGGTGTAGGGGTGCGCCGGACGGTCAAATATATCCAGCGCCGACCCGGACTCGACAACGCGCCCGGCGTACATCACCGCCACCCGGTCCGACATTTCGGCAATCACGCCCAGGTCATGGGTAATCAGCAACACTGACATGCCGCTGTCTTTTTGCAGCTTGCGCACCAGATCCAGAATCTGCGCCTGGATCGTCACGTCCAGCGCCGTGGTGGGCTCGTCGGCAATCAGCAGTTTGGGGCGTCCGGCCAGCGCCATGGCAATCATCACGCGCTGACGCATGCCGCCGGAGAGCTCGAACGGGTAGGCGTCGATCTGGCGCTGCGGATCGGGCATCTCCACCCGCTGTAGCAGGGCGATGGCTTCGGCGCGTGCTGCCGCACCCTGCAGCGACAGATGCCAGCGCAGCACCTCGCCGATCTGCTGGCCGACCCGCATGATCGGGTTGAGCGAGGTCATGGGCTCCTGTAAGATCATGGCGATGTCTTTGCCGCGCAATTGCCGCATGGCCGACGCAGGCAGGGCGCGCAGATCCTGCCCCTGCAAAAATATCTGGCCGCTACGCACCGTGATCGGGTCGGGCAGCAGGCCCATGATGGACAGGGCCAGCATGCTCTTGCCCGAGCCGGACTCCCCAACCACCCCCAGCACCTCGCCCCTGGCAAGCGCCAGATCGACCGCGCTCAGGATTTCGGGGCCGCGTGCGCCCAAGGTGGTGGTGAGCTGGCGCACTTCCAGCATGGGAGAGTTCGCCTGTGGCACGTCAGGACACCTTCGTGCTGCGCATTGCGGCAATCACCGGTTCACCACCATGCGCGGGTCCAGCACGTCGCGCAGGCCGTCGCCCAGCAGGTTCAGCCCCAGGACACTGAAGACAATCGCCAGCCCGGGGGCGACGGTGATCCAGGGCGCGGCCACAATGAAATCGCGGCCATTGGCAATGATGGCGCCAAAGGTTGGCGTTGGTGGCGGCGGTCCGACGCCGATGTACGACAACACTGCTTCGTTGAGGATGGCCACCGCAAACACATAAGTCATGCGCACCACCAGGGGTGCCAGCGCATTGGCAAGCACATGGCGCAGCAGGATGCGCGCATGGCCAGCGCCCAGCGCCCGGGCGGCCTCGACGTACTCCATTTCGCGCACCACCATCACCGACGCGCGCACGATGCGTGCGGTATGCGGTGTTGCGGCGATCGCCAGCGCAATGATCACGTTGGTGACCGAGGCACCCAGCACCGAACTGATCGCGATGGCCAGGATGATCGACGGGAAGGCCATGAAGGCGTCCATCAGGCGCATGATCAGACCGTCCGTGCGGCGGAAGTAACCGGCCGTGGCGCCTATCACCACGCCGGCAATACCGGTGATCAAAGCCACCATGAAGCCAATCTGCAGCGAGATGCGCGCGCCGTGCAATACACGCGACAGGATGTCGCGGCCAAAATGGTCAGTGCCCATCCAGTGCTGCAGATTGGGGGCGACCATGCGTGCGCGAAAGTTGCCCTTGAGCGGATCGTAGGGCGCCACCACATTGGCCAGGATCGCCAGCAGCGCGATCACACCGACCAGTGCCAATCCGATCACGAATGAACGGTTGGCCAGCAATCGCCGCCCAAAAGACGGGCGTCCGGACGGAACTGCCGCGCCAGTAGCCGAGGCATTGGTGGCGCCCATCGTGGCGGTCGACGCGCTCATCCCAGCCGCACCCGCGGGTCGATCACGGCGTACAGCAGATCAACGACGATATTGACGGTGAGATAGATCACCGCCAGGAACAACAAGCCGCCCTGGATCACCGGGAAGTCACGCGACAACACGGCGCCGATGATCAGCCGGCCCATGCCGGGTATCGAGAACACCTGCTCGATCACCACGGCACCACCGAGCAGGCCGCCGATCATGATGCCCATGACGGTGACGATGGGCACCATGGCATTGACCAAGCCGTGGCGCAAGACCACATGGCGCTCGGGCAGGCCCTTGGCGCGCGCCGTGCGCACGAAGTCCTGGCCCAGCACCTCGAGCATGCTCGAGCGCGTCATGCGCGCCACAAAACCCATCTGCACACAGGCCAGCGTGAAGGTTGGCAAGGCGATGTGGCGCGCCCAGTCCCACGGGCTCTTGGCAAACGCAACATAGTCACCGTGCGGAAAGATCGGCAGCAACACCGCCACACCCCATATCAAAACCAGACCGAGCCAGAACTCAGGGATAGACAGGCCGAGCAGCGCCAGGGTCATCATGCCCTGGTCGGCCGCCCTGCCGTGACGAACCGCTGCCACCACACCCGCAGCCACGCCAATCAGCACCGCGAAGAAGAACGCCAGCAGGGTCAGCGACAAGGTGACCGGCAGGCGCTCCAGGATGGCGCTGGTAACGCTGCGGTTGAGCAGCAGCGACGTGCCCAGGTCACCCTGCAAAAGCCGCACATACCACTCGCCCATGCGGATCAGAAACGGGCGATCAAGGCCGAGCTCGCGGCGCACCCGCTCCAGTGCTTCGGCAGTGGCGCTGGCATCCAGGAAGATCGAGGCCGGATCTCCCGGCACCAGCCAGAGCAGGCCGAAAGTGATCAGGGAGACCAGGAACAGGACCGGAACGGACGCGAGCAGTCGGCGGACAATGAATCGACCCATCAAGCCCCTTTGCTACTTACCGTGCTACTCAATCCACACACCCCACATGCGCGGGATGCGGTAGGCCTTGAAGTTCTTCAGCTTGGAAGACGCCACCTGCAGCAGGCCATAGTTGCCAATGTTGGTGGCGATCGCCTGGTCGGCCATGTGGTTCTCGAAGTCGGAAAACAGCTTTTTCTGCGTTTCGACGTTCATTTCACCATTCAGCTTGTCAAAAAGCGTATCGATCATCGGATCGGTCTTGCGCTGGCCCTGGCCCTTGACCCAATGCGACATGGCCGAAGCCGGGCCCTCGTAGGGCTCGATGCCGAAGCCATGTGTCCACATGTTCCAGCCCTGGTCGCTCTTCAGGCCGATACCGGAGGTCGTGGGCCAGTCCGCCACCTTGACCTCCATGTTGATGCCGATCTGCGCCGCCTGCTGCTGGATCACCGTTGCCACGTCCACCGTCGGGCGGTCGTTGTGGACGATGAAGGTCAACTTTTCGCCCTTGTAGCTGGACTTGGCCAACGTCGCTTTGGCAGCGGCAAGATCCTGCTTGAAGGGCCTGCGACCCGAGTGGTAGGTGGAGCCGGCATAGACCCAGGCCTGATCGATCCGGTTGTTGTCCGGGAACGCCACGCCCATGATCTCCTCGGCATTCAGTGCCTGCTGCATGGCAAGACGGAAGTTCAGGTCGGCACCAATGCCCTGCGACATGTTGTATTTGAGAATCTGCGACGCAAACGGCAACATCGAGATCACCTGGAAATTGGCGTTGCCGCGCAGACGTTTGGCCGTCGTGGCGTCGGTGGTTTCGTTGAACTGCACCTGCCCCGCCTCCAGTGCCGCGTCGCGCGCACCAGCCTCGGGCATGAAGCGGAAGGTCACGGTATCGATGTACGCAACTTTATTGCCGGCAAAGCCGTCGCGCTCCCTGTAAGCCGGGTTCGGCCGGTAGTCGTCAAACCGCGCGATCTTCACATGGCTGTCGGGCTTGTACTCGACAAACTTGTATGGCCCGGTGCCAATCGATTCGGCTTTTCCCATCTCCTTGGCGGCTTCTTCAACCGGCATGATGGCGATTGGCGCGCGCGGGCTCGACAGGTTGCCCAGGAAGGTGGATTGCACAGTCTTCAGTTTCACCGTGACCTGGTTGGCCCCGGTTGCGGCGACCGTGTCGATGGCACCAATCAGGCTGGCTGATGCGCCTGACTTGCGGTAACGCTCGAGCGAGGCAACCACATCGGCGGGGCCCATGACCTTGCCATTGTGGAACTTGACTCCCTGACGCAAGGTAAAAACATAGGTCAGACCGTCGGGAGAGATCGTGACGCCGGTGGCGAGGTCAGGCACCGGGCGCGCACCCTCGTCGCGCGCATAAAGCGTCTCGAAGATATGCAGGTTGACGTTGCGCGCCACCTGCGCCGATGTCGCGTGGGGATCCAATGACGGTGGTGCCGCCGTCATGGCGATGACGACGTCGCCTCCTTTTTTCTGCGCCATCGCGGGCCCAACAGCCCCCAGCGCCAGCGATGCGGCGAGGGCCAATTGAAGGAATTTCAGTTTCATGAAAAATTCTCCTGGTGTTGTGCCCCGTTCATGGGCTGTGTTGTCAAACTTGCCTCTGCGACCCATCGTCCATCAACTTGCCGTCTCCGCACAGTCCCGCGTCGCCTTTGCGCAAGAATGCGGCTCTTAATCGTTGAACCCGGTTTGAGAATAGCATATTTGATAAACGTATACAATCTGCGCAGCTTTCAACGCGGCGTGGCGGGAATCACCGGCAGCACGATGTGCGACGGATGGAGGCTGTCATGCAGCACGGTCTGGTGCGCGATCTCCCAGCGCGTGCCGGTGGCAATATCTTCGTCAGTGTTCAGGTTGCGGTTGAAACGCGGGAAATTCGAGCTGGAGATCTCCAGGCGCAGTCGATGGCCGGCGAGGAACACGTTGCTGGTCGGCGCCAGTTCGATCCGGCAGCAGGCAAGCTCACCCGGCGCCAGCATTCGTGCTTTGTCGAAACCGTGCCGGTAACGCATGCGCAGGATGCCCTCTGCGAGATGGATCGCTTGTCCGCCCGGGTGCACATCCACCAGTTTTGCAGTGAAGTCCGTGTCTGGCGCTGACGAGCGTACATACAGCACCACCTCCAGCGGGCCGGTCACCTCCAGATCGTGATCCAGCACCGCGCTGGTGTAGACCAGCACGTCGTCACGCCGCTCCACCGGCCGCTGGTCTATCGGACCCGGCAGCACCTGGTCGACGGCAAACTTCATCTGCGTCCAGGTCGTGTTGTTGCCGCCGAGTGTTGGTACCGGCCGATCCGGGTCGTAGTCGAAATGGTCGGCGCTCTGCTCGCCCGGCAGTGTCGGCGACAGCAACCCGTCGCCATGCAGTGAATTGGCACGCCCGTCGCTGTGCAGGTAATAGGGTGTGAACACGGTGCGCGCCAGCGGCCACTCGTATTCACCGCGCCACACGTTGGCGCCCATCACGAACAGGCGGATCGGCGGCTCGTCCATGATGCCGTTGTCGACCTCTTTCAGCCAGTGGTCGAACCAGCGCAGATCCTCTGCATTGAGGTCGATAAAGGCGTTCGGACCGAAGTCGATATCGCCCAGCCGCGAGCCCTCTGGAATATGGTGCGTCCAGGGTACGACATAGATCTTCTGGTTTTTGCGCGCGTGCTCCGAGTAGGCCCGCTCACGCAGCCCGTTCCACATGCGAAAGCTGGCCGCCGTATAGGCGTCGTACCAGCCGCACTGCTGCACCACCGGCACGGCTATCTGGTCGAGCTTGTTCTCGGTGTTGATCGCTTGCCAATAGGCATCGTCCTCGGAATGCCGCAGCCAGTCGCGAAAGAAAGGTATCTCGCGCCCGATTGCAAGCACGTCGGCATCAATCAGTGGCAGTGTGCGGTAAAACTTCTGGTTGCCGAACAGGTGTGCACAGCCGCGCTGCGCGAAGGCGACATTGGTCGCAAAGGTGATCGCCGCCATCAGCGTAATCGCCCACTGCACAGCACCGCCGGTGTGGTGGTAGTCGCCGTAGTAGTCGCCCATGATCACCTGGGGCGCCATGGCAGTCAGATGCTGGCTGCGGTGCGGCGCCAGCTGCCACTGGAACAGGCCACCGTAGGAGCGACCACTGGTGCCGATCTTGCCGCTGCACCAGGCCTGGGCGGCGATCCATTCCAGCGTGTCGTGGCCGTCGGGCCCGTCGTCCCGATACGGGTAAAACTGTCCCTGCGACTCGAACTTGCCGCGGTTGTCGCCGACCACGCAGGCGTAGCCGCGCCGCGCCCACCAGGCGGCCCAGTCGATGTGGCCATCGCGCGTGCTCTCATAAGGAGTGCGCAGCAACAGGGTGGGAAATAGCCCCGCCGCAACAGGCAGGTAAACGTCTGCCGACAGCAGAATGCCATCGCGCATCGGCACCTTCTGGTCGTACAGGCAGCGGATATCGTGCACTGGTTGCGAGTTCATGGGTGGGGCTCCTTGCTGTGTCAAGATTCAGGCGGCGGCTGCGCAATGCGCAGAGATTTTGGCGATTGCCGGCTCGGCATATTATTTAACTGTATACAATGCGCCGATGGGAAATGCAAACGGCACGTCGCTTCACCTGGTGGAACAAGGGCCGCAAGGAGCCGCCGGCGGGTTCCTCAAGTTGCAGCCCCGCACTTTGGTACACCAGGTCATAGACGCCCTGGTGGCTGGGGCCTCCGAGGGGCTGATCTTGCCGGGCGACCGTATTGTGGAAACCGAGCTGGCGGCGCAGTTGGGGGTCAGCCGCGTTCCGGTGCGCGAAGCGTTGCGGGTGCTGGAGAGTCAGGGCGTGGTGGTGAACGAGCCCTACAAGGGTATCCGGCTGACGCCGGTCACGCCTGAGCGCATCGACCAGCTGATCGAAGTGCGGGTGGCGCTGGAAACCACGGCGGCGGCAAGTGCCATCCGGCGCGGCAAGAACGACGCCCCACGACTGGCCGAGCTGGCACAAATCGTCGACCAGATGGAAGCCATGGCGGCGCGCAACGATGTGTTTGGTTTTGCCACGGCCGACACCAGTTTTCACCGCGCTTTCTGCGGCTTCGCGGGCAACTCCGTGTTGAGCGACATGTGGGAGATGCTGGCACGCCAGATGACCATCATTTTTGGCCTGTCCGCTCTCGGCAAGCCCATGGCCGACATCGTGCAGGAGCACCGTGTCCTGATCGAGGTGTTTCGCCTGGGCAACGTGGCCGACATGGCCGGCGCGATCAGCGACCATATCGACGTGGAGATCCATAAGGTGGATCTGGAGAACATCATTGCGCGGCGGCGCTCGGAGAGTGCGCAGGCAGCGGCCATGCCCTGATTAGGCATGCGCGAGGAGAGCGACACCGATGAACAACAAACAAAACATAAGCCACAGTCTGGGCCCGGTGCTGATACGCTCCATCCGGTCGGCCGCGCTGGTCGGCGAAAGCCCCAAGGGGGGCTGGTCGGCCGAAATCAAACCGGATGATTCGATCCATGCGCTGATCGCCGTACACACCGATGCCGGCATCACCGGTTATGGCAGTGTGTTCACCGACGCGCGCCTGGTGCAGGCAGCACTCAAGGTGCTGGAGCCCCTGTTCATGGGCGAAAACGCCCTGGAGCCGGAGCGCGTCACCGAAAAACTGCACCAGAACACCTTCTGGATGGGGCGTGGCGGCAGCCTGACGCATGCCATCAGCGGCATCGACATTGCGTTGTGGGACATCCTGGGCCAGGCCACGCGCATGCCGGTCGGGCGATTGCTGGGCGGCAGCTACCGCAGCAAAGTGCAGCCGTATTGCTCGGTGTTGATGGAGCAGCCGGCGCTGATGTTTGATGTCATCACCGGTTTTCGCAAACAGGGCTTTCGGGCCTTCAAGATCGGCTGGGGGCCATTTGGCCGCGCCATGAATGCCAGGCTCGACGAAGACATCGTACGCGCCGCGCGTGACGCCGCCGGGCCGGACACGCAATTGCTGGTGGACGCCGGCGCCAGCGATGCCCATTGGCCGCATGGCCTGAAGTGGGCGCTGCGCACCGCCGACATGTTGGCCAAGCACGATGTCGGCTGGTTCGAAGAGGCCTTGAAACCCGACGCCATCGATGATTTTTGCGAGTTGCGCCGGGCCAGTCCGGTGCCGATCGCCGGCGGCGAGGTGTTGACGCGACGCCAGGCGTTCCAGCCCTGGCTGGTGCGCGGCGCCTTTGACATCGTGCAGCCCGACGTGACCAAGGTCGGAGGCATCAGCGAGCAACGCCGTATCGCCTGGATGGCGCACGACTTTGGCGTCAAATACATCGGGCACGGCTGGAACACGGCACTCGGCCTGGCGGCCGACCTGCAACTGGCCAGCGCCTTCCCTGACACCGATCTGGTCGAGTACATCGGTGGCAGCCCGTATGTCGACGGCATCCTGCGCGAACCGTTCCTGCTCGACTCCGGGGGTTACCTGCAGATTCCAGACACACCGGGCCTGGGCGTGCAACTGGACCCGGACAAGGTGGCGCGTTACACGGACGATGCCAGAGCACTGTTCCAGGTCTGAGCATGTTTGATTTCAAAGACCGCGTGTTACTGGTCACCGGCGCTGGCGGCGGCATCGGCGGGGCGACAGCAGCGTATTTTCATGCCTGTGGGGCCCACGTCATGCTGGCGGACATCGATGAGGGCGCCGCCAGCCGGCTGGCGCACTCGCTGGACCCGACCGGGCAGCGCGCCAAGGCATTGCGATACGACGCCAGCCGGTCCGAGGATGCGCGGGCACTGGTCGACGCCACCATGCAGCACTTTGGCGGGCTCGACTTCCTGGTGCCAGCCGCCGCCGTGTACGAAGACCACTGGGTGCGCGACATGACCGATGCGCAATGGGAGAAAACCATCAACGTCAACCTCAACGGCGTGTTCTATCTGGTGCGCCAGGCGGTCGCCGTGATGCGCCCAGGGGGTGCCATCGTCAATCTGGCGTCGCAGGCCGGCCACACCGGCGGCGGCGTCGAGCATGCGCACTACGGCGCGACCAAAGGCGGTCTGATTTCGTTCACCCGCACGCTGGCACGAGAACTGGGGCCGGCGATCCGCGTCAATGCCGTCTCACCCGGTGTCATTGACACCCCGATGGTGGCGCGCGCGATGGTCACCCGGCGCGCTGAAGTGATTGCCAATACACCACTCAAGCGCCTCGGTCGTCCGGAAGAAGTGGCCAGCCTGATCGCCTTCCTGTGCAGCGACGCTGCCAGCTTCATCACCGGCGAGGCCGTGCTGGTGACAGGCGGGCTGTACATGGGCGGGTGATAGGGTCGTCGCAATGCATTCACCTTTTTCTCTCGACGGGCGGGTAGCCCTGGTCACCGGTGCGTCACGCGGCCTGGGTTTTGGCATGGCCCAGGGCCTGGCCGCAGCGGGCGCCCGGGTGGTGCTGGGCGGCCGGCATGTTGGCACCCTGCAGGCGCGTTGTGACGAGCTTGCGGTGGTCGGTGCAAAGGTGAGCCTGGCGGTATTCGACGTTTGTGACCGGACGGCCGCCGACAAGGCAATCGACGACATCGTCGAAGAACACGGCGCACTCGACATTCTGGTCAACAACGCGGCGTTTGGCGTGCCGCGCGACTTTCTGGACACCAGCGACGACGACTGGCGCACGGCGCTGGATGTAGCGCTGGACTCGTGCTTCCGGCTGTCACGCAAAGCCGCCGTCGGCATGGTGACCCGCGGCTGGGGCCGCATCATCATGATCTCGTCGGTGAATGCGCACATCAGCCGTGGCACAAACACCTCTTACATCACCGCGAAAGCCGGCCTGGAAGGACTGACACGCGGCATGGCGGTCGAGTTGGCCGCGCGGGGTGTCACGGTCAATGCGATCGCGCCAGGCTATATGGCCACCGACATCAATACCGGTTTTCGGGCCGACCCGGCGCGTTACGAGTGGATACGTAACCGCACGCCGATGAAGCGCTGGGGTCGGCCAGACGAGATAGCCGGGGCCGCGGTCTTTCTGGCCAGCGAGGCATCGGCGTTCATGACCGGGCAGACCATCGTGGTTGATGGCGGCATGACGATCGCCATCTGACTTGTCACACCGACAGGAGGCGCCACGAGATGGGCAGTTACTGGCTGATGAAATCCGAACCCAACGAGTGTTCGATCAACGACGCCATGGCGGCGCCAAGACGTACCGTGCCCTGGACCGGTGTGCGCAACTACCAGGCGCGCAACTTCATGCGCGACGGCATGCAGGTCGGTGACGGCGTGCTGTTTTACCACTCCAGCTGCCCCGCGCCGGGCATCGCCGGCATTGCCCGGGTCGCCTCCCGCTGCAAAACCGACCCGACCCAATTCGACCGCGCCTCGCCCTATTTCGACGCCGCGTCCAAAGCCGACGAGCCACGCTGGTTGTTGGTGGACGTGCAGGCTCTGCGCAAGACGCGCCTGCTCGGCCTGCCCGAGTTGCGCGCCGACGCATCGCTGGCCGACATGATCTTGCTGCGCCGTGGCAACCGCTTGTCGATCACGCCGGTGACCGAACTGCAGTGGCGTGTGGTTGGCGCGTTGCTGCGCCAGTGAGCGCCTTTTGATCAGGGCCGCGCTGCGGCGTCGGCAAACACCGGTGTGCGTTTTTCCAGCCCGACCCGTGCCGCCTCGATCTGGTTGGCGCTGCCTATCAGCCGGTACTGCTCGTCCGACTCGGCCTGCAACACGCGATATTACGCGGCGGCCGTTGGCAAGGCCACACCCACCCGCTGCAACGACAACCGGTTGAGCAACCACAACAGCCCGAGCGCCGCGATGGTGAGCCCGAGCACCAGGGCAATCCAGAAACCCTGCGCCGCCATGGGCTCCACCGGCCGCCATGGCAACCAGGCTGGGGCCAACCCCAGCACACAACCCAGCGGCAGGCACAGGCCCCAAAACGCTGTGAGGTGTATCACCATCGGCGATCGCGTCACCTTGTAGGCGCGGATGGCGCTGCTGGTGGAAACCTGCAGCGCATCGGGGAGCTGGAACAGGGCGGCAAACAGCAGCAGATGCGCGGCCAGCGCTGCCACCGCTGCGTCGTTGGTGTAGGCGGAGGCGATCTGCGTGTTGAACAGGGCGATCAACAGTGCCGAGGCCATCGCCACCAGGAAGGCCATGCCGACACCGACCCAGGCCCGAAACCGCGCATCCTGTGGCGCGCCAGCACCCAGCGCCTGCCCGACACGTGTCAGCAGGGCAACACCCAGGCTCATGGGCACCATGAACACCAGCGACGCAAAGTTCAGCGCGATATGGTGCGCCGCCACCTGGG
This sequence comes from Betaproteobacteria bacterium, assembly GCA_031363785.1. Taxonomy (GTDB): domain Bacteria; phylum Pseudomonadota; class Gammaproteobacteria; order Burkholderiales; family Burkholderiaceae_C; genus CAISIP01. The sequence continues at coordinate 3,219 of JANLVB010000059.1, read as the reverse complement.
TGGTGCCAAAACCAGCCACCAGCAGGGCGATCAGGCTGAAGGCGCTGGTCTCGGCAAAGTAGGTCACGCCAATCGGCAGCCCGATGCGCAACAGGGTTCGAATCTCGCTCCAGCGTGCTGGCTCAAAAAAGGTCAGCGGCTGGGTCGAGCGGTAGGCCGGTGCGCGCCGTACCCACCAGACGATGGCCAGCAGGTCGAACCAGATGCACATCACGGTAGACCAGGCGCAGCCCAAGCCGCCCATACGCGGGAAACCCAGGTTGCCAAACACCAGCAGCCAGTTGATCAGCACGTTGAGCGCCAGCGCCAACAAGGCGATCACCATCATCGGTTTGGTCTGGTTGATGCTGGCGCTGTAGCCGTACAACACGCGGTAACAACAAAACGCCGGCAGGGCCAGACTGATCACCAGCACAAACTGCTTTGCCAGATCGCGCACCACGGGCTCGATGCGCATGACATCAAAAATCTGCGCCGCCGCATTGGCCACCAGCATCGCCAGCAGGCCCACACCCAGCGCATTCCAAAGCGCCTGGCGCACCACACCAGGAATCTGTCCCAGTGTGCCCGCCCCCACGTGTTGCGACACGATCGGATTGACCGCCATCAACAGTCCCATGATCGTGACGATCACGATGTGCCAGATCGACACACCCAGCGACACGCCGGCCAGGTCCTGCGCCGACACGTGCCCGGCCATGGCCACGTCGGCCACACTCATGCCGATGGTCGCCAGCTGGCCGATCAGGATCGGCCACGCCAGCTGCCACAGGGCAGAGGCTTCAGTTCGGACGGCGGGGGAGTGCAGGCGGCGCAAGTGACACAGACGAGGGCGGAGCGAAGGGCGCATTGTCCCCCAACCGTGCCTCGGCTACAGTCAGGCCATGCTTGTTGTTCCCCAGGAAGCGCCCTGCGGTGCCATCATCCACGGCCTGGATCTGTCGCGTGACATCGATGTCGCGTTGTGCGCCGAAGTTCGCGCCTTGTGGCTGAAACACCTGGTACCCGCCATCGGGATTGACGGCATGCCGGATGAACACATCACCGTCGGCGAGCGCACGCCCCGGTGAACATCCGGTATTTCCTGCAGCTCATCGCCCTGTCGGCCCTGTGGGGGGCGTCATTTCCGATGCTGCGCGTTGTCAGCCCGCAAATGGGCGCGGGTATGACGGCGTTGATGCGCATGGCGATTGCCACAGTGGCGCTGGCAATCATCATGCGCGTTGTTGGCCAGCGCTGGCCCTGGCAACACTGGCGCGAGTTGACCCTGCTCGGCCTGCTCTCGGTCGCCGGCCCGTTCTTGATGTTCTCCTGGGCGTCCCTGCACCTGCCCGCAGCCTACCTGGCCTTGCTCAATCCCACCGCTGTGGTCTTCGCGACACTGGCCTCGGCCTGGTTCAAGGAAGACACGCTGACGCTCAACAAGCTTTTGGGCTGCGTCTGCGGCTTCGCCGGGCTGGCCCTGATCCTGCGGCTGGGGCCGCTGGAGGCGACACCGGAAGTCCTGCTGGGCACCGGTGCAACCTTGCTTGGCACTTTGTGTTTCGGGCTATCGGCACCCCTGATGAAACGCGCCACCCGTCGCATGGATCCGCTGGCGATCACCGGCCCGCTACATGCCACCGGCACCCTGTTCTTGTTGCCGGTGGGCCTGTGGGGCCTGCCGCAGGCACGCTTCACTACCGAAGGGCTGATCATCGTCACGGTGTTGGGTGTGGTGACCTCGGGCGTCGCATTCTGGATGCACCTGCGCATCCTGCGTCATGTCACACCGGTAGCCTCGATGAGCCCGATCTTTTTCATCCCGGTGTTCGGAGTGACGTGGAGCTACCTGTTTCTGGACGAGCCACTCAGCCCGGGCATCTTCACCGGCGGCGCACTCGTGTTGCTGGCAGCCGCACTGGTCACCGGCATCAACCCGCTGCGCCGGACTCCACCGCCTTGAGCGCACCAAGCTCGAAGGCTGGCACCGGGTGGGTAAATCCCTTGAGTGTCAATGGCCCCAGAGCGACGCTGTCGACCAGACCTTCCACCTTGGCCATGGTTTTGCGATCCACCAGAATCTGACCGCCCTTGGCCTCCGAACACAGGCGCGCCGCCAAATTCGTCACGCTGCCAATCGCCGCGTAATCCCAGCGACCTTCAAAACCGATCTGCCCCAGTGTCGCGTACCCTTGGGCGATGCCGCAGCCCAGGCCGAGGTCGAAGCCGCGTTTGCTCCACTCGGCGCCCAGCGCGGGGAAGGCCTGCTGCATTGCCAGCGCCATACGCACAGCAGCCTCGGCCGGGCGCTCCATCGGCACCGGGTCGTTGAAAAACACCATCACCGAGTCACCGGCAAAACGCTCCAGCGTGCCGCCGTGCTGCACCACGATACGGCCCATGCTGGCATGAAACGCATGCAGCATCTCCATCACCTCTTCCGGCTCGGCCTGGTCGGTAAAGGCAGTAAAACCACGCAGGTCGATGAACACCACGTTGATCTCGCGCCGGTGTGTCTTGAGCATGGCCGCGCCACCGGCCACAATCGCCTCGGCCAGCTGCGGTGAGAAAAAGCTCTTCAGCCGCCCCAGGCCATCAATCTGCGCCACCTGCTCCTGCACCCGCTGCTCCAGGGTGAGGTTCCACTGGGCGATTTGCGCCGTCTGCAACTTCACCTCGTCCTGCAATATCTTGATGCGCAGCAGCGAATTGACCCGCGCCAGCAATTCAGGACGGTTGATGGGTTTGGTAAGGAAGTCATCGGCGCCGGCCTCGATGCCCTTGATGCGCTCCTGCTGCGGATCGAGCGAGGTCACCAGCACCACCGGCAGCAGCTCGGTGGCGGGGTTGCCGCGCAGGCGATGGGTGAGCTCGTAGCCGTCGATGCCCGGCATGCGGATGTCGGAGATCACGAGGTCGAAGGCGCGCTCGGCGATCATCTGCAGCGCGGATTCGCCGTCGTAGGCCCCGGTCACTTCGTAACCGCGCGAGCGCAGCAGCTCGACCAGCATTTCGACGTTCGCGCGCTGGTCGTCGACCACCAGGATGCGGCCGCGCCGCGCCGCGACGATGGATGCCATATCAGAAAACGATCACGCCCCGCGCGTTGCGTCCGGACTCGAGGTCGGCGAAGGCCTGCGGCGCCTCGTCGATCGAATAGGTACGCGTGACCAGTTCGTCGAGCTTGACCCGCCCGGACTTGTACAGGGCAAGGATGCGCGGCGCATCCTCGCGCGG
>JANLVB010000590.1:0-12979 GCA_031363785.1 Betaproteobacteria bacterium | reverse complement strand
GCAGGCGCACAGCGGCACTGGCTCACACTGGGGCGGTCGGCACTGCGTGTCCGACTGCCCTGCGGTGCGCGCCCAGCGGTCGCATCGCGGAACTCGCTGCGTTCGCTGCGCTCTCTACGCTCAGACAGCCGCGATGAGCATGTTGACGAAGTGCGCTGCGCGCACCGACCCCCGGGCTTTGCTCCTCGGCGCCCCACAGATCGCCCGCGCCGCTGTGCGCCTGCCACGCCGCTGGGCTGCTGGTCTTCGGGATGTCGGAGCCCGGACTTCCCCACAGCCCACCACCCATGCAGGCGTGGCGGGTGGCTGCGCCGGTCTGCTGAAAGGGTTCGCGCATGCCTCAGAGTCACGCACTCCCGCATCTGGGGTCGCGCCAACCGCATGGTGTGCTGCAACACCATCTGCGCGAGACTGCAAGCAGAACGGCGCGGACGCCCGCCGCGCTGGCCCGGGCCAAGGCATCGCGCCAGCCGAAGTGCCAACGTCCGCAATGTGCCGAAAGCAGCCATGACCGATCCCCTGTTGATCGACGCGAAAGCGCTGAACACCTACTACGGCGCCAGCCACATACTGCGTGGCATCGACTTTTCGGTCGGTCGGGGCGAAACCATCGGCCTGATGGGGCGCAACGGCATGGGCAAGAGCACGCTGCTCAAGAGCATCATGGGACTGGTCAAGCCGCGCTCCGGCTCGGTGCGGGTGATGGGGCGGGACATGACAGGACGGGCGCCCCATGAGATTGCCAATCTGGGCCTGGCCTATGTGCCGGAGGGGCGCGGCATCTTTGGCAATCTGAGCGTGGTGGAAAACCTGCAGATGGCAGCCCGCGCTGGCAACACCGATGCCGCCCGTGCACGGGCCACAGCCGGGCAAGACTGGAATTACGACCGTGTGCTCGACACCTTCCCGCGCCTCAAGGAGCGCCTCGGCCACGGCGGCCAGCAACTCAGCGGCGGCGAGCAGCAAATGCTGACCATCGGCCGTGCGCTGTTGACGAATCCGGACGTGCTGATACTCGACGAAGCCACAGAAGGCCTGGCGCCCCTGATCGCTCGCGAAATCTGGCGCATCTGTGCCTTGATCCGCGACAGCGGCATCAGCAGCGTGATCGTCGACAAGAACTGGAAACACGTGACCCAGATCACCGATCGCAACGTCATCCTGGTCAAGGGACAGGTGGTGTTTGCTGGAAGCTCAACCGAGCTGCTCGCCAAGCCCGAATTGCTGGAGCAGTATCTGGGCGTGTGAGGTTCAACAGATCGATTCTGCACCAGCACGGCACGTATGTGACAGGACTTGGCGCCGTCGATGGTATGGTCACTGGTGCGCCTGAACTGCCACCTCCAGCATGACCACTGAACACTTCGACGTCCTGATCGTCGGCGCCGGCCTCTCGGGCATTGGCGCCGCACACCACCTGCAGACACATTGCCGCGGGAAAAGTTATGCCATCCTGGAAGGGCGCGCCAGCATCGGCGGCACCTGGGACTTGTTCCGGTACCCCGGCGTCCGGTCGGATTCGGACATGTACACGCTGGGTTATTCGTTCCGGCCGTGGGAGCAACCCAAGGCGATCGCCGATGGGCCGTCCATCCTCAAATACGTGCAGGACACTGCGCGCGAAGGGGGAATCGAGCGCCACATCCGCTTCAATCATCAGGTGAAGACCGCTTCGTGGTCCACCCCCGATGCGCGCTGGACAGTTCAGGCCGAGCGTGGACCGGAGCGGGAACCGGTGCAGATCAGCTGCAACTTCCTGTTCATGTGCTCTGGTTACTACCGCTACGACGCGGGGTATACGCCCGAGTTTCCTGGCCTGGCGCAGTACCAGGGCCGTGTCGTGCATCCACAAAAATGGACCGACGACATCGCCTACGCCAACAAACGCGTGGTGGTGATCGGCAGTGGCGCCACGGCGGTGACACTGCTGCCGGAGCTGGCCAAAAAGACCTCCCACGTAACCATGCTGCAACGCTCACCCACCTACGTGGTGGCGCGGCCGGCCGAAGACGCCATGGCCAACTGGCTGCGGCGCCATCTGCCGTCCAGACTGGCTTACGCCATCACGCGCTGGAAACGCGTGACGCTGGGCATGTATGTGTTCAGGCTGTGCCGCACCAAGCCCGAGAAGATGAAGCAGTTCCTGCTCGGCGGTGTGCGGCAGGCCTTGGGGCCGGACTACGACATCCGCAAACACTTCACGCCACGCTACAACCCGTGGGACCAGCGCCTGTGCCTGGTGCCCGATGGCGACTTGTTCGAGGCCATCAAGGCGAAGCGGGCATCGGTCGTGACCGATCAGATATCGACCTTCACGGCCACCGGCATCCAGCTGGCATCCGGTGAGCATCTCGATGCCGACCTGGTGATCACTGCCACCGGCTTGAACCTGCAGGTACTGGGTGGCCTGCAGATCACGGTAGACGGCGAACGCGTGGACATGGCCAAGACCATGAGCTACAAGGGCCTGATGTCCAGCGGTGTGCCCAACATGGCGTCCAGCTTCGGCTATACCAACGCCTCGTGGACGCTCAAGTGTGACCTGACCTGCGAATACGTCTGCCGCCTGATCCAGTACATGGACAAACACGGCCTGTCGCACTGCACGCCACGCAATACCGACGTCAGCATCACGCCCGAGCCCTGGGTGGATTTCTCGTCCAGCTACTTCCAGCGCTCCATGCACCTGTTCCCCAAGCAGGGTTCACGCGCGCCCTGGAGGCTGTACCAGAACTACCCCAAGGACATCCTGCTGTTGCGTTATGGCAAGGTCAACGACGGTGCGCTGGAATTTTCCCGCGCGGCCTGAGCTTGCGCTCGTCGCCTACCAGGCGGCCTGAAATTGCAGACGCAGGGCGTCTAGCGCCGCTGCGTCGAGCGGTTGCGGCCGGGGAGAACATTGGCGCCACAACCAGGCGGTTTCTTCCAGCTCCTCCAGCACGGCACTGGCATGGGTCGGCGTCGTGTGCCATACATTCGGCCCCAACCGGTCCAGCATCACGGCGCGAATCGGCGTACCGCGCGAGCGCATGGTTCCAATACGCTGGGCAACCAATTCACCCACCTTCGGGTCGCCCGGCCGGTGGTAGGGTATCAAAGGCACATGACCGACCTTCATCACGAAATACGGTGTGATGGGTGGCAGGATATCGTCGTCGTGCCAGACACCCTCGAGCGTCAGCGCCACCAGCTCGCGGCTGTGGGTATGGATGACACACCCTGCCTGTGCGTCGGCGGCATAGATGGCGCGGTGCAGCGCCAGTGTCTTGCTGGCGGGTGCGCCGCCCAATTGCCGCCCTTCAAGGTCGACGTGCGCCAGGTCAGCCGCCTGGAGATGGCCGAGGCAGGCGTCGGTCGGCGTGATCAGATAACCACCGTCGATACGCACACTGATGTTGCCGGCCGTGGCGTGCACGTAACCACGCTCGAACAGCGAGCGACCCACCCGGCAGATCTCGTCGCGCAACGCGCTGCTGTCTTTCATAAACGGTCAAACGCGTAGCTGAAAAAATCTGCGCCGCCAAAGTTGCCTGACTTCAGCGCCACATGCAAGCCCTTTTCCGGCGCATGGCACCACGGCACACCCGGGTCGATCTGCACTCCTATGCTGAGCTGGCGAATGCCCAATGCCTGGACACAGGAGCCAGAAGTCTCGCCGCCGGCGATCAGCAGCTGTCCTACACCACGCTCGACCAGGCCACAGGCAATACGCGCCAGGTTTTCTTCGACCAGGGCACCGGCGCGGCCGGCACCGAGCCGGGACTGCACGGCCTGCAAGGCATCGGCCCCGGCAGTTGCGTACACCAGCACCGGGCCGCTCGGCAAACGTGATTCGGCCCATGCCAATGCCTGCGTCACCACGTCGTCGCCCGACGCGATGCGCAGCGGATCGACCGCAAATCCCTGACCACCCGCTGCAAGGAACGCCGCCACCTGGGCATTGGTGGCCGCCGAGCAGCTGCCAGATACGATGGCGCGCAGTCCCCGCGGCGCGGGCAGTGTGGCGGCCTGCGCTGCGGCCGACAGCCCATGCAGGGCGGGTATGCCGATGGCCAGGCCGGAACCGGCCACCACAAGCGGCAAGGTGGCTGCGGCTGTGGCCAACTGGCGCAGGTCTTCGTCATCGACAGCATCCACGATGCCCAGAGCGACGCCCTGATGGCGCAAGGCCGCCATCCGCTCGCCAATAGCTGCGGCACCCGACGCCACCACCCGGTGATCGATCAACCCGACCCGGCGACGCGTTTGCGCCTGCAGCACTCGCACCAGGTTGCCATCGGTCATGGGCGTCAGCGGGTGGTTGCGCATCGGGCTGTCCGACAACAGCACATCACCCACAAACAAATGACCCTTGAACACCGTGCGCCCGTTTTCGGGGAACGCCGGCGTAACCGGCACGAACGGCGCGTGCACAAGATCCATCAGGGCTTCTGCCACCGGGCCGATATTGCCGGCAGGCGTGGAGTCAAAGGTCGAGCAGACCTTGAAATAGAGCTGCACCGGGCCGTCTTGCAACAACCAGCGCGCGGCAGCCAGTGACTCGGCCACCGCCTCGGCGACCGGCGTGGTGCGCGACTTCAGGGCCACGACGACCGCGTCGGCATCCGGCAGCGGCCCGTCGGGCACACCCAGCATCTGCACCGTGCGCATGCCGGCGCGCACCAGGTTGTTCGCCAGGTCGGTCGCGCCGGTGAAGTCGTCGGCGATACACGCCAGCTTCAAGCCCATACATCAACCCCGAGTGGCGGTGTTACCGCTTGTCAGGAAGCCTCCATGCTGCGCATTGCGGCATTCGACCTTGGGGCGGCCCGGCGGTCTCATGGCGCCTGGCGGCTGTAGCGCCAAACCAGTTTTTCAGCAACCCAGTCGCTGGTCTGGCCGTTCATTTGCAAGTAATGGGTGGACTGCATATGTGCGTCGATTGCCGCCGCGTCGTCGTACAGTTCGTAGAGAAAAAACACCTGTGCATCATTCGGATCGCGGCAGACATCGAACTGCCGGCATCCGGCCTCGGTTTCTCGCGAAGCGCGGGCGTTGTCGAGTATGGCGCGCTCGAAGGCGTCGACAAAGCCGGGTTTGATGGTGAACTTGACTACCAGTGCCAGCATGCGGCCTCCTTATTACATCGAAGCGATCAACCGCGGCAACCACAGTGACAACATCGGCCAACAGGTTACCAGCAAGTGCAGTACATCGGTGCCCCAGCGGGGAGCGGAAGTTGCAGCGTCACCGGCGCGTCGCCGAGAAAGCAACGCATTGCGGTCGTGCGGCTGTCGGCGCGGTTGCAGGCGAACCATTGAATGGCATACAGGATTACCCCCGGAACCTCTCACGTGGTGGTGGCTGCCAGCGCATCGACCAATGCCAGCAACGCGGCGCCGACCTCGTATTCCACCTTGAGTGTTGCCAACGCATCGGCGCGGGTGCGCCCGAGGTTCACGATAACCACCGGCTTGCAGGCCGCAGCCGCATCTTCCACAAACCGGTAACCCGAGTACACCATCAGCGACGAGCCGACCACCAGCACGGCGTCGGAGCGATCCAGCGCCGCGCGCACGGCTGCAACCCGTTCCCGCGGCACACTCTCGCCAAAAAAAACCACGTCAGGCTTGAGCATACCGCCACATTGCCCGCAGGGCGGCACGTCGAACTGCGCAAAGTCCTGCGCCTCGAGGTCGGCGTCTCCGTCGGGAGCGCTCATCACAGTGCGTCCGAGCCAGCCCGGGTTGCGGCGCGTCAGCCGCTCCTGCAGCGCAGCGCGTGGGGAGCGCGCGCCGCAGGCCAGGCAACAGACGGTGTCGATGCGGCCATGCAGATCGACCACCGACGCGCTGCCGGCGGTGTTGTGCAGACCGTCCACGTTCTGGGTCACCAACAACTCGATCCGCCCGGCCGCCTCCAGTTGTACCAGCGCCCTATGTGCGGCAGTGGGGCGCGCCTGTGCCATGGTGCGCCAGCCCAGCATGCTGCGCGCCCAGTAGCGTTTGCGCGCCAGCGCGTCGCCGACAAAAAGCTGAAAGCGCATCGGCTCGCTGCGTTTCCAGGCGCCCTGTGCGTCGCGGTAGTCCGGGATGCCGGACGCCGTGCTGCAGCCGGCACCGGTCAACACCAGCCAGCGCCGATGGCGCTTGGCGAAGTCGAGCAACACCTGCAGTTCCTGTGTCATGGCGGTAATACCACCACCCGTGGCGCCTCGCGCCGAATCAGGTAGATGCCGCTGGCGATGATGACGGCGCCACCCGTCATGGTGTAAGCGTCGGGCACGGTATTCCAGAACAGCCAGTCCAGCGCCACGGCCCAGGCCAGGGCGCTGTATTCGAACGGCGCCACGGCGGATGCCTGGCCGTGGCGAAATGCCTCGGTAATCGCCAGTTGCGCCAGAAATCCGGTGATGGCCAGCCCCAGCAAGATCGGCCAATGCCCTGGCACGACATCTACCCAACCCGATTGGCCCAGCACGCTGCCACCGAGGGCCATGCTGACCGTGGTCCAGAACACCAGGGTTGCGCTGGGCTCGGTACGACAGATCAGCCGCCCCACCACGCTGCCCAGCGCGTAGGTCACGGCGGCGCCCAGCACGGCAAGTGCACCGAGCGAGAAGAACGCCGCTCCATCGGGCCGCAACGCGATCAACACGCCACACAGTCCGACGCCAATCGCCACCCAATGGCGCCGCTGAACTGTCTCTTTGAGCACCGGAACCGCCAGCACGGTGACGATCAGCGGTGCGACAAAGGTCAGGGTGTAGGCTTCGGCCAGCCCCATGCTCTTGAGGCCAAACGTGAACAGCGTCATGGTCGCAACCGCCAGCACGCCGCGCAGCAGGTGCAACCGCCAACGCAGTCGCGGGCTGAAGACGGCGCCGAATTCACGCCGCCACGCGATGTACAGGCACACCAGCGGCATCGCGACCAGACCACGCATGGCAGTCACCTGCGACGGCGAGTAGGTGCCCGCCAGCGTCTTGAGCAGCGCGTCCATGCAGGAGAACATGGCGGCGGCGACCAGCATGGCAACGATGGCGCGCAGGTTTCCGGACAAAGGCATCAGTGGTGCAGCAGGTGCAGCAAAGGACAGCGCAACGACAATCCAGCCTCGGAGCCCGGTGCTGCCCGCAACATCCGGGCTCAGGCCGGGATGCGGATGCGGCTGGTGCGCCGCCGCAGAGCGGCCAGCACACTCATGGCCGGCGTCATCGAGGTTTTGGGATTGGCGGGGCTGGGGTGATTCTCGATCACCATGCGAAAACTGCCAAAGCGCCCCTGCGCCTCCAGCTCGACCGTGTTCCTGCTGACCGCTGGGTCGGCAATCACCGTCACCTGGGTTGCATCGAACCCCAGCCCGGCGATGGCGGCCGCAGCGGCGACATTGGAGTTTTGCGGCAATGCCAGCGCCACCTCGCGTGCGCTGGCGCGCTTGACGATGCGCGCCTCCGAGAGCGCCGCAGCCTCTGCCGCGTCCAGCAAGGCCGCTGGTGGCTTGCGCTGTATCACCTCGACCCGCGTCAGACCGCCTTCACGCGCCGCCGACAGGGCGTCCAGCCCACCCACGGCTCCGCTGGCGAAAAGCAGGCTTCCGCTCTGCTTATTGCTGATCGCATTGATCGCGGCTTCGACTTCCAAACGCGCCATTGCCGCCATGGACACCGCTATCACATCGACCCCGGCAGCAAGCGCACCCGGCACATGGGCGGCAAACGCGTCGGCACCCGCGCATTCAACAATCACGTCAGGCTTTTGCGCCAACAACGCGGCCAGCGTGGTCACCGCCGCCGCGCCGTCGGCGCGAACACTGGTGGCGCTGCGGGTCAGCACCGCCACCAGCCGCGCACCGGGAATCGCCTGCTGGTTCAGCGCCTGCGCAATGTCGCCGCCCATGGCGCCGGCGCCTATCAATGCAACTCGCAGGGTGGTCGGGGCTGGGCTATTCGTCATCTTGTTGTTCATGGGAATCAGGGAGACGCGGTTGCACCAGCGTGGTTGACCATTGTCCTGCACCGCCGAATCACCCCATCGGCTGTATTATGAAGAACCCGGGCTGCCTGTGGTTTCGCAGCAATTTTGCCGCGTACCGCGCCCGCCCCCACCCGCTCCTTTTCACCCATGCAGCCCATGCAACCCATGCAACTCTTCGCCGCGTCCATCACCATCGCCCTGGCGGCACTGGGCGCCCTGCCGCTGGCCGCGCAGTCCCAGGCCAACAGCACCGACGCCAGGGCGCAGGAGATGCTGCGTCGGTTGCTCGCGGCGGTGGTGACCCAGCCGCTGATCAACGCAGCCTTCGTCGAGCGGCTGGAGCGCGAGCGCCTGTTTGCCGCACGTTACCTGCTCAGAGCACGCGGTTGAACCAAATCATCGACAACGCCGCGGCACCGAGCGACAACACAGCCGCGGCCAGTGCCAGCAGGCCCGACAGCTCGGTCTCCTTCTTGTCGAGCTGTAGCCGGGTGCCGAGTTTTTCGTAGACCTTCTTCAGCGCGTCGGCGTCACCGGCGTAAAAATACTGCGCCTGCGTCACCTGCGCCACCGCTTTCAGGCTGGGCTCGTCGAGCCTGAGGTAATAAGACCAGTTCTCGAACCCCGGAATGGTGCCGTCCACCGTGCCCAGGCCAATGGCATAGACGCGCACGCCACGGTTGGCCGCCATCAGCGCCGCCTCCTGGGTGTCGATGCCAGCGGTGCGCCGCCCGTCGGTCAGCAACACAATCGCCGCCGACTCGTACGTGCCTGGCGCCACCGGCACGAACTCCTTCTTCGGTTTTGCCTTTCCGGCTTCATCGAGGCTCTTGCCGCGCTTTTGCACATTGCCATAGGTCATTTCACCCAAATCGATACCTTCTTCGGGGAACAACTCGGACAACGCCACCACGATGCCACTGCCCACCGCCGTGCCGCGCTGCATCTGGAAACGGTCGATAGCCGCCACCAGGTCCTCGCGGTTCAGCGTCGCCGGTTGCACCACCTGCGCCGTGCCGGCAAAGGTGACGATGCCGACCTTGATAGCCCGGGGCAACTCCTTCAGGAATGCCTTGGCTGCCTCCTGCGCTGCCACCAGTCGGGTGGGCTTGACATCGGGCGCACGCATGCTCAGCGACACATCCATGACCAACATGATGGTCGCGTGATCGGCGGGCAGTGACACCATGGCCAGGGGTCGCGACGCCGCGAACAGCAAGGCGCTCAGAGCCAGCAGAAAAAGCGCCGGCGGCACATGGCGGCGCCAGCCCATGCCGCGCCCCATGGCCTGCTTGACGATTGCCACACTGGCATAACGCAACACCAGTTTCTTGCGCCGCGCCAGCAGCCACAGGTAGAACAACACGAGCAGCGGCACCGCCAGCATCAACCACAGGTACTGCGGCCACAGGAATGACATCGGAAGGTTCATCGCTTGCCCGTGATTAAACCTGAAGATTAGCACTCTGCCACAAAGTCGTCACGCCGTTCCTTGGAAGAACAGAATCGCACCCGGGGGCGTGGCCAACTGAGCCAGCATGGCAGAGGGCGCGGCGATGGCCAGCGAGGAGCTCTGGACATGCGATTTGCCTCAGTGGCTGCCTGGCCCACCCATCAGCAGGCCCCACGCGTCCCTTGGGGTGACCATGCGCAATGTGCCCGAAGCCTGCGGTACGGCCTTCCAGCCCAACACCCGCTTGTCGCCCGTAACAAACAAGTCAGCACCCGCCATCGCCGCTGCGGCGACAAGGCGGCGGTCATTGTCATCCGCTGGGTGGGCAAGGTCTTCAATCATCCGGGCCACTCGCCAAGAGGCATCAAACAGCGCGCAGGCATGGGGTGCATGCGGAAACTTGCGCTGCAATACGGCATGCGCTTCAGCCCGAACCAAGGCACTGCTCAGCAGCCAACCACGGTCGGCGCACTGAAGCAGCAGCTCTTCGCATAACCCGGAAAAAATCGTGGCAGACACCCAGACATTGGTGTCCAGAAAAACCTTCACCAGCGAGGCTCAGGAGACCTCTTTGAGGATGTCGTCTTCGGTCAACCAGCCGGCAGAGCGCGCCAGTGGTGCCAGTTGCGCCTGACTCTGGCGCAGGCTCTCACGCAGGCTGAAGCCCCGCAGCGCATCGCGCACCACCTCGCTGCGGGATTTGCCGGTGTTCGTGCAGAGCTTATCCAGTGTTTGTGCTTCTTGATCGGTAATCCGGACGGTGACGATGGTTTGCATGGCAAGCTCCTGTTTGTACGACATCGTAATACAACATGCAGATTCCGCGTGTTTTTTATCTTCTAATTTTTCCGTCGGGAAATTTTACACAAATGAAGGCCGAAGAACACCTTGTGACCACCAGGCCTCACTGTTGCTCGATCTTCGCTTCCCGGATCGCTTTGGCCCATTTGGCCGTCTCCACCCGGCTGCGCTGCGCCAGCGCCTCCGGTGTGCCGGGCTCCACGGCAAAACCCAGCGGCGCAAAGCGCTCCTGCAGATCCTTGCTTTGCGCGGCCGCGTTGACGGCGGCGTTCAGCTTGGTGATGATGTCCGCAGGAGTACCCGCTGGGGCGAAAGTGGCAAAGTAGGCGATCAGCTCATAGTCCTTCAGTCCGAGAGCCTCGTTCACCGAAGGAAGTTCGGGGATGGCCGCTGAGCGGCCAGTCGAGGTGACTGCCAGGCCGCGGATCTTGCCGCCCTTGACCTGCGGCAGCGTGACGGCAAAATCGGCGCTGAACATCATCACCTGGCCGCCGATCAGGTCGGTCATCGCCGCCGGGCCGCTCTTGTAAGGCACATGCGTCATCTGGATGCCGGCCATGCTGGCGAACATCTCGGCCGACACCAGCTGCGAGGTGCTGGCGCTGGCAAACGTCACATGGCCGGCCTTGGTCTTGCCGAGCTTGACCAGATCGGCCAGCGTCTTGACCGGCACATCGTTGTTCACCGCAATGATCAGCGGTACCGAGCCCATATAGGCAACTGGCGCAAATGCCGTGTCCTGGTCGTACGGCAGTTTCAGCATCAGGCTTTTCAGCGCGGCATTCGTGCTGTTGGTGCCAAACAGGATGGTGTAGCCATCCGGCGCCGCCTTGGCCACCGCATCGGCACCCAGCATGCCATTGACGCCGGGTTTGTTCTCCACCACGATGGGCTGACCCAGGGTTTCGGACATCTTGGCGGCAAAGGCACGGCCAATCTGATCCGTGGCGCTGCCCGGCGCGAAAGGCACGATGGCCTTGATCGGCTTGATGGGGTAGGCCTGGCCAAAGGCGGCGAGGGAAAAACCGGCAGCGGCCAGCAATAGCATGGGTTTGAACAACACAGTGATTCTCCTGAATGAAACGCGGGATCGGGCAAGCTTAATCGATTCAACGGGCCCCGACCGCCGCCGGCCCGCGTAGGACATCAACTACCCCAAACGGCGGTGTTGTCTGCTAGGACGACCCGGGGGGAAACCAGATACTGGCTCGACTCGCGGCAGGCCAGTCGCACCGACTGCCACAACCCGTATGACAACAAAAGGAACCACCATGAAAACCCTGCTTCCAACTGCAGTTGCCGCTGTTGCCATGACCTTGGCCGCGCAGGCTTTTGCCCAAGTCACCTTTTATGAACGTGAGGGCTTTCAAGGCGAATCATTCACAACCCGTCGTCAAATAGGAGACTTCGGGCGTTTTGGCTTCAACGACCGCGCTTCTTCGGTCGTGGTGGGAGGCGAGAGCTGGGAGCGCTGGCAAGTCTGCGAGGACGTGCGTTTTGGCGGCCCTTGCGTCGTGCTGCAGCCTGGGCAGTACCCGTCGCTGCGCGCCATGGGCCTGAACAACCGCATCTCATCGATGCAAGCGATGGCGCGCGAAACGCCGGTAGCATCAGCGACGCCCGGCAAAGTGGTGTTTTATGAAAAGGAAAACCTGAGCGGGCGCTCCTTTGCCACAGAGACCGAGCTTGCCGATTTCAGCCGCACCGGCTTCAACGACCGTATCTCCTCGGTCGAGGTATTCGGTGGGCCTTGGGAAGTCTGTCGCGATGCCGGATTTTCCGGCCCCTGCGTCGTCTTGCGCCAAGGGCAATACCCGTCACTTACAGCGATGGGCATGAACAACAGCATCTCGTCCGTGCGCACGATGGCGCAGACAAGCGGGCAGCCAACAGCCGCGCCACGGGTCATCTTTTTCGAACGCGAGGGTTTTGGCGGCCGCTCGTTCGCAGTGCAAAACGACGTGACCGATTTCCGCTCCAGCGGTTTCAACGACCGCGCTTCGTCAGTGGAAGTGATTGGCGGCTGGGTCGAAGCCTGCCAGGGCAGTGGTTTCAGCGGCCCCTGTGTTCTGCTGCGCCCCGGCAAGTACCCGTCTCTCAGCGCCATTGGGCTGGACAACAGCGTTTCTTCGATGCGCTCGATGGGTCGGGATGGCCGCGCACTGGACAACCGGGTTCACGTTGCCGGGCCAATCTCTTCACCTTACGACCCGCGTCGACGCGGCAATGAACCCCTGTACGAGGCCGACGTGCTCGCAGTGCGTGCGGTCATCGGGCCTCCAGAACAACGCTGCTGGGTGGAGCGCGACCAGGTGATGCAGGAACCAGCGCGCAACAACAATAACGTGCCGGCCACCATCATCGGTGCGGTCATCGGCGGAATCCTTGGCCACCAGGTGGGCGATGGTCGCGGACGCGATCTGGCCACTGTCGGCGGTGCGGTCGCCGGTGGGGCGATAGGCAACGTGATCGGACGCGACGGCCGGCTCCAGAACCAGACACAGGCACAGGATGTACAACGCTGCACCACCGTACCCGGTCAGGCGCGCGCCGATTTATGGGATGTCACCTACAACTTCCGTGGTCAGGAGCATCGGGTGCAGATGACCTCGCCCCCCGGCCAGAAGATCCGCGTCAACTGGGACGGCGAACCGCGCGTCTAGGCCACTGACCACCAAAAGAAGGAAACACCATGAGTACCATCATCTACATCGTTGGCCTGGTTGTCGTGATTGGCGCTGTGCTGGGCTTCCTGGGCCTGCGCTGAGCG
>JANLVB010000578.1:0-5609 GCA_031363785.1 Betaproteobacteria bacterium | reverse complement strand
CCTGGACGAAGTCGCACCGACGATCACTTCTGGGGCGGTGGCTGCTGCCATCAACGAGAATTCCGGCGCGGGGCAGGTCGTGTACACCGTGACTTCGACGGACGGTGGTGATATTGCGAATGGCTCGACGACCTACAGCCTCAAGCCACTGACCGGAGATGTGGCGGCCTTCAGCATCGACGGCAGCACTGGTGCTGTGACGTTGACCGGGAACCCCAACTTCGAGGCCAAGGCGGGTTACAGCTTCACGGTTGTTGCCACGGATGCTGCGGGTAATTTCAGCGAGAAAGCTGTCAGTCTGGCGATTGGCAACCTGAACGACAACCCGCCCGTGGTGACCAACCTCAATGCTGCCGAGACGTTTTTCGAGGATGTTGCACTGAATCTCTCCGACATGGTCATTGCCGATGTCGACAGTGTGAATGTCACGGTCACGCTGACCCTGTCTGACGCAGCGGCTGGCAGCTTGAGCACCGGCACTGCGGGAGGCGTCAACTCGAGCTACAGCGCGGGCACCGGTGTCTGGAGCGCCAGCGGCGCCATCGCCGACATCAATTTTCTGCTGGCCAGCCTGACCTTCACTCCGACTGCAGACTTCAACACCAGCGTCAGCATTGGCACTCTGGTCAGCGATGGTCTGTCTGACATCAGCGGCAGCAAGTGGATGACGGGTGTGGCCGTCAACGACGCGCCAACCGGCAGCGACGCGACATTGGACGCCACGGCTGACCCGGCCTATGTGTTCTCCGCGGCAGACTTCGGCTTCCGGGACGCCAGGGACAACCCGGCAAATGGCTGGGCCGGAGTCCGCATCGCTACCCTGGTTTCCACTGGCGCGTTGACGCTGGCTGGTGCACCGGTGGCGCAGGGCCAGACCATAGGCGCTGCTGATATCGCGGCCGGCAAACTGGTTTTCACCCCCAGCGCAGAAGCCAACGGCCCGGCCACCGCCGCGTTCGCCTTCCAGGTGCAGGACGATGGTGGCGTGGTGGCTGGCGGCCTCGACACCGACGTGGCGGCACGCACCATCACCCTGGCCCTGGCTCCGCAAGAGCCACAGCCGCAGGAGCCGGTGCCGACACCGGTGGTGCCGCAGCCGCCAGTGGTTGGGCTGGTGTTGATCGAGACCTTGGCGCCAGCTACAGCGCCAGTCGCGCCACCGACACCGGTGCGCGCTGCGGTCGCCGGGAAAGTCGGCCAGCCCACGCCGGCCGCTGTGCTGCAAGTGGCGCAACGGGCGTTCGAGTTCAGCGCCGTGTCCAGTTCTTTTGTGCTGGACGCCGCGCCCGCAGTGGCGCAGGCAAGGTCTTCAGGTGGTGCACTGCTGGCCGGCGGATCAGTCATCACCGATCTGCTGGAGATAATGCGCTTTCAGGTCTTCAAGGCGGCGTCCCCGCAGGAGGTGGTAGCTGTGGCCACCAGTTTGACGACACCCATGCCCGGCATGGTTGCCGGGGCCGTGAAGATTCCGCCAGCGCCGCAGGATCAGCAGACTCCGGTATTCGGGCTGAGTGCAGAGGCCAGTGCGCAGGTGGCCGGAGTCGTGGTGGCAGCCGGTTTTGTCACCTGGGCGATTCGGGCTGCGGGCTTGTTGTCCACCATGCTGCTGTCCATGCCGGTGTGGCGCAGTGTCGACCCGTTGCCGATTTTGGCGCCGGAAGAAGACCGCCCGAAATGGAAGACCGATAACGAGCAAGACCGTGAAGAAGCGGCCATGTCCGCGTTGTGGAATACCCGGGCGGACCATGAAGTCGAGGAGGAAATGCGATGAAGGCAGCCATGTTGCGTGCGCTCCAGTGGCTCGCGCCTGGTCCGGCGGCGCGTCTCAGTCTGGGGTTGACTTCGATGGTGGTGTCGCTGCTGATGGCGGCCGACCTGTTGTTTGGCTTGCTGCCGGACCCGACCATCCAGTTGCGCGAACTGCGTGCCCGCATTTCAGAAAGCCTGGCGGTGCAGACGGCCGCCCTGATGGAAGCCGGCAATCCGTTGGCGCTGGACCGGCTGTACCGCGAGGTGCTGGTGCGGGAGAAGGACGTGTTGTCGATCGCCGTGCGCCGCACCGACGGGCGCATCATGGCGCAGGCCGGCGACCACGCCGCGCAGTGGATCGAACCGTCCAGCGGGGCGTCGCGGCTGGACAACGTGCAGGTTCCCCTGGTGATGAACGGCGACCAATGGGGTGGCGTCGAATTGAGCTTCACCCGCGCCGCGCCTAGCGGGCTGTGGTCTTGGTTGCGTCAGCCCTCGGTGCTGATGGTGATCCTGCTCGGGCTGGGCAGTTTTGCCGGCTTCACACTCTATCTGCGCCGCGTGTTGTCACACCTGGACCCGTCGGCTGTCATCCCGGACCGGGTGCGAGGCGCCTTTGACGTGTTCTCCGGTGGTGTCATGATCGTGGACCCGTCCAGCCGCGTCATGCTGGCCAACGCCGCGTTGCGCAAATGGATGGGTGATCAGCCAGACAGCGCGCTGCAGGGGCGACCAGTGGAGTCGCTGGCCTGGTTCAAGGGGGCGCTGCCACTGGAGCGTGAGGAACACCCGTGGGTACGGGCCATGGCGTCTGGCACGTCGGCCAACGGTGAACACATGGACTTCCGCCTGGGTAGTGGCGAGACGCTGCGTGCGGTGGTGAATGCCTCGCCCATCATGGACGGTATTCGCAAGGTGCGCGGTGCCCTGGTGACGTTCGAAAACGTCACGCACCTGCACGACCTGAATACGCAACTGGTGCGCTCGCTGGCGCAGTTGGAAGAGGCCAAACGGGAGGTCGACAAGAAGAACGATGAATTGCTGCTGCTGGCTACCCGTGACCCGCTGACCGGGGCCTTGAACCGGCGAGCGCTGTTCGAAAAGCTGGAGGTGCTGTTCTCCCATACGCGCCGGACCGGCCAGCCACTATGCTGCATCATGACCGACATCGACCATTTCAAGTCATTCAACGACCGCCATGGCCATGCCGTCGGTGACCAGGTGTTGCGGGCAGTCACGCGCAGCCTGACCAGCGCCTTGCGCGAGGTCGACCTGTTGTGCCGCTACGGCGGCGAGGAGTTCTGCATCATTTTGCCGGGAGTGGAGCTGGAGCATGCCTGCGACATTGCCGAACGGCTGCGCTCCGATGTGCAGGCCCGGGCTGGGGCCTCGATACGATCCACCGGCGGGCTGGATGTCACCTCGAGTTTTGGAGTTGCCTGCCTGGAGGCTGATACGACGGACCCGGCTGAAATGATCGATTGGGCCGACCAGGCGCTTTATGTGGCCAAGAAGTCCGGGCGCAACTGCGTCAAGGCCTACGAGCAGCCGATAGTTGTTGTGTAGGCCGTTTCGAGGCTCAGGCGTTGCTGGCGATCGAGACGCCGAACATGCGCGCCGTGGCCTGCAGTTCGCCGTCCACCTCGGACAGTATCTCCGGCACGCAGTCCACCAAGAGACCGACCTGCTCCCAGGCAAACGGGTCGATACGTGCGACATGCACCGACCTTGCCGGTTCGCCCGTCGGCAGAGCGGCCAGGCGGCCGGCGATATGCAGCAGCGCTGCCTCGAGCGCAAACGCGCCTGCGCCCTGCGGATTGTCCTGGTGCCGTATCGCTGCACCAAAACACTTCGGCAGCCGCCAGACGTCGACCAGCGCAGCGCCGACCTGGGTGTAGTCGCAACCAATACATTCCTGCTCGATTTGCACCAACTCCCACGGCTGCGTACCGGCGCGCTCGGCGGCCTGCACGGCCAGCTCAGGCAGTTTGGTGTAGAGCACCATATGGCCCAGGTCGCTGAGCAGCCCTTCGGTGAAGACCCGCCCGAGGTCGACCAGTTTGCCCTTGCGCGCCAGGGCGGTTGCAGCCAGGCCGCGAAACACGCTGCCGCGCCAGAACCGCGCCACATCCATCTGTTGCGGGCGCATGCGTTCAAAGGTCTCGGCCACAGCGTTGGACAACACCATGTCATGCACCTGCAGCATGCCCAGCAGGGACACCGCGCGCGACAGCGAATCGATCTGCTGGGTGAAACCCCAGAAGGCGCTGTTGATGAGCTTGAGTACCCGAGCTGTCATCGCCGGATCGGCGGAAATAACCCGCGACAGGTCCATGGCGGTGGTATCGGGGTCGTCAACCACCTTCTTTACCGCATTGAAGATCGCAGGAAGGCTGACCAGCTGGACGCTGGACGCGACTATTTGTTCGGCAGTGTGCATGCGGGTGGTGCTGCCACGGGCCGGGCAACAGGCTGCCCGTGGTCATAACACTGTCTACGGCATTCGCCGCCGCAACTTGAGGGTGCGCAGCGCGGACTGGTTCAGTACTTTTTTACACCAGCAGCGCGTTGACCCGCTTCACATAGGCCGCCGGGTCTTCCGGCAGGCCACCTTCGGCCAGCAAGGCCTGGTCGAACAGGATGTGCGCCAGGTCGTTGAAATGCACCGAGCCGTCGAGCTTTTTCACCAAAGCGTGTTCGGCGTTCACCTCCAGCACCGGTTTGCTGTCGGGTGCGCTCTGGCCGGCCTGCTTGAGCATACGTGCCAGTTGCGTGCTCATGCCGTGGTCCTGCACCACCAGGCAGGCCGGGCTGTCCACCAGCCGCGTGGTGACGCGCACGTCCTCGGCCTTATCTTTCAGTGCTTCCTTGAGTTTGGCCAGCAGCGGCTTGAAGGCCTCGGCGGCTTCTTCGGCGGCTTTTTTCTCCGCTTCGTCTTGCAGCCGGCCCAGATCCACCGCGCCCTTGGCGACACTTTGCAGCGGTGTGCCGTCAAAATCCTGCAGGTAGTTCAGCGCCCATTCGTCGACGCGGTCCGTCATCAGCAGCACCTCAATGCCTTTTTTCTTGAACACCTCGAGTTGCGGGCTGTTCTTGGCGCCGGCCAGGGTGTCGGCGGTGATGTAGTAGATGGCTTCCTGCCCCTCTTTCATGCGCGCCTTGTAGTCGGCAAAAGACACGCTGACGGCGTCGGTCGTGCTGGACGCAAAACGCAGCAGTTTGGCCAGGCGTTCCTTGTTGGCGAAGTCCTCACCCACACCTTCCTTGAGCACGGCGCCGAACTCGGCGTAGAACTTGCTGTATTTGCCAACGTTCGCGTCGGCTGCCTTTTTGTCCTCCTCACTGACCACGTCACTGACCGTGTCTGCAGTGCCATCTGCTGTTGCTTCCGCTTTCGGCGGCGCGTCGTTGCGCGCCAGGTCTTCCAGCATGCTGAGTACGCGTTTGGTACAGCCGTCACGGATCGCCTTCACATCACGGCTTTCCTGCAGCAATTCGCGGCTGACGTTGAGTGGCAGATCGGCCGAGTCGACCACGCCCTTGACGAAACGCAGGTAGGTCGGCAACAGCGCTTCGGCGTCGTCCATGATGAAGACGCGCTTCACATACAGCTTGAGGCCACCCTTCTTGTCGCGGTTCCACAGGTCGAACGGTGCCTTGCCCGGGATGTACAGCAGCTGCGTGTATTCGGTGCTGCCCTCGACCCGGTTGTGGGTGTGTGCCAGCGGGGCTTCGAAGTCGTGGCTGATCTGTTTATAGAACTCGTCGTACTGCTCGGGCGTAATGTCCTTCTTGGCGCGGGCCCAGATGGCGTTGGCCTTGTTGACCGGCTCCCAGACGTCGGTGGTGACCATCTCGCC
>JANLVB010000567.1:0-2583 GCA_031363785.1 Betaproteobacteria bacterium | reverse complement strand
AAGGGGCTGGAGGCAGCACCATTGCGGTTCATTGTCAATACCAGCATTTTGACGCTGACTCTTGACCACGGGCTGCAACCGGCTCATTGCGTCCGTTGGAACTTCGGCTGGCCCATCCGGGCGCATGGGGTTGGGTTCATGTGCCCTTTTTGATCATCGCTATCCATCGCTTATTGGTTGCGGGACACCCTTTTCCGAATAGGCGTGACCCAGCATGGCCATGGCGTTGTCAATCGACGTACTGGCAAAGTCAGTGCCTTGAAAAAATAGCGGCAACCCGGTTTCCTTTACCAGCGCGTAGGTAAACAGGTCGCCCAGGTTAAGCCGCGCGTTGGCGTCTACCCTGTGATGATGGCGCTCGGCCCCGGCCACAAAGTGTGGCAACGAGTCCTGCGTGAAGTCCACAGTTTCCACCTGCAGCGCCGCCAGCAGGGCCTCCACTTGTTTTGCACCTGCTGTGCCCTTGGCGTTGAACGCTGCCAGCCACGCCTCGGCCCGCGTGGCGGCGCCGATGTACAGCCGGGTGGTCCTGTGCAGCGCGGTGACAAATAGTGGCGCCGCCGACTCGCCCATCAGAATACAAATCAGTGCCGACGAATCGACGATGGCCTCGGCCAACGTGGCTTGGAACGTGGGCTGTATTGCTGTCATTGCGGCAGACCGGAGGCGTCATAGAGCGCCTCATCCAGGGTCCGCGTGTCGAGCACCGGCAGAGAGTGCATGGCCTGCAATATGCCAGCGATTGATTGGGCATCCCGCGCGGGCTTGCCTGCCTTGTCGCGCACGCTACGGGCTTCTTCCAGAAGGCGGATGGTTTCCTTGTTCATGGAGCGGTGGTTGCGCTGCGCTTCGGCCGCCAGCCAGTCCTTCAATTCAGACGGAATCTTCTTTATCAACAGCGTTGCGTCGCCCATAACCGTCTCCATAGATATCGTTTAGATACCTAAATGGTATCGATCTGCGGTTTGGACGTCAAGCTGGGAATTCAGCGCCACTGGTCAGCCTGGCGCGCCGGACGAAAACCGATGTGGTCGCGGCGCCTGCTCGCATAACTCATGCTGCGGTAGCCGCATTCGAGGTAAAACGGCTGCTCACTGCGGCACGAGCCACCCCGTAACACGCGCCGTCCCAGCCCGTCGGGCTGGTTGCGGCCATCGCCAGCCAGATACGGGTAGGCGCTGTAAAGCGAGGCCGACCACTCCCAGACATTTCCCGCCAGGTCCAGATTCCCAAACGGCCCCGCACCGGCAACACGTACGCCGACTGGTCGCGTACCGACGTCTTCGTGCGGCCGGTTGAAGCATGCGCGGCGCTGGTCTGGCACAGTGTCGCCCCAGGGGTAACGGCGTAGGTCCGCGCCCCGGGCCGCGCGCTCCCACTCGGCTTCCGTCGGCAAGCGGGCGCCCAACCAGTCGCAGTAAGCGCGCGCGTCGTGCCAGTCCACATAGGTCACAGGATGGTGTCGAAGTGTTGCCGGTGGCCGCGCGCCAGCCCAATGCGCCGGCGCCGGATGCGCGGTTTCGCGCACAAAACGCGCGTACTGGCCATTCGTCACCGGCGTCTGCGCCAGTTCGAACGCGGCAACGGCAATGCTGTGCCCCGGCGCGCCCAATCCAGGCAGCGCCAAGGCATCGTCGACCACACCCGCGCCCGCAGGCCAGTCGCCCAAATGCAGCATTCCCGCAGGCACCTGAACCCAGTCATGCCGGTCGGCCCGGGGTGGCGGCGTATTGCGCAGCAGACGCAGGCCGATATAGATGTCACACGCCCCCGGGAACAGCCGGTCGCGGCTGGCACAGCCGATATCCTGCGCTCCGTGGTTATAGGAGCCACCGCGCACGACGCGGGGCCCCGCGGTGGCAACATTCTCGCGACCATCGTGGTGGCGATAAGGATAAGGCCAGGCCAAGCTGTTGGTCCACTCCCACACGTTGCCGGCCATGTCGTTACAGCCGAATGGACTGCGTCCCTTGGGGTAGGCTCCGACGGCCGTGGTCACACCCACCTGGCCGGCAAAATTCGCCAATTGCGGTGTCGGTGCTGCGTCACCCCAGGGGTAACGACGGCAATCGTCGCCGCGTGCCGCCCGCTCCCATTCCAGTTCGCTGGGCAAACGCGCCCCGGCCCAGTGCGCATATGCACAGGCCTCGAACCAGTCGATGTAAGTGACCGGGTGCTCCCGCAGCGCCCGCGGTGGCTGCGCGGCCTGCCAGTGGGCTGGTGCGCGTGCACCGGTCGCGCGACAGAAGGCGCCATATTGCGCGTTGGTGACCGTGTCACGCATGATCCAGAACCGCCCGACGGCCAAGCGTTGCCGGCGTGCCAACGGCTGCGACGTTGTCAGTACACCGCCCATGGCAACCCGGCCCGCAGCAACCGGCAACCAGATCGGCAGATCATTGTGGGGCATCACTTCTCCTGTGCGCCGCGTCAGGCGGCCCTCGGCCCAAGCAAGCGATGGGATCCAGAGTTACAGTTTGCCAGAGGACACGCCAGCCAGCGGCGCGGCCACTCAGCGGCGCACGCCGTCACGCAAGGTTCGGCTGAGCAACAGCACCGGCAGCAAACCAACGAGAACCAGCG
>JANLVB010000532.1:0-2180 GCA_031363785.1 Betaproteobacteria bacterium | reverse complement strand
GTAATAAACCCCGACGCCCAGATTGACCTTGAGCGGGTTGGTGTCGGCGGCGAATTGCTCGTTCAAACCCAGGATCGGATCACGCGGGGCCATTTCTACAGCAGTGAACAGGGACATGATGGTTCTCGTGGTCGAAGGAGGCGGGGCACCCTGCGCCGGCTCGGTGATGCCTGGCTGGCAATCCCCGGACAACTGGGTTACCCTTGTCGGTTGCCCAAATTTTACCTGCTGTCGCTTCGACGTCTTTGCACCCATGTCAGATACCACCCTGCTGTCCGCCGAGCTTGAATCCGCCGAACTGGCGCTGCTGGGCGCGCCGGCCATGGGGGGCGAGTTTGTCCGTTTCGACGGCTCGCCTTTCGAGCTCTTCATGCCGTACCCGCCGGCCGGTGATCAGCCGCAGGCAATCACCAAGCTGGTGGAAGGGGTGAATGACGGCGAAGTGTTCCAGACGCTGCTGGGTGTCACCGGCTCCGGCAAGACCTTCACCATGGCCAACGTGATTGCGCGTCTCGGTCGCCCAGCGATCATTTTTGCGCCCAACAAGACCCTGGCAGCGCAGCTCTACAGCGAGTTCCGCGGGTTTTTTCCGCGCAATGCAGTGGAATATTTTGTCAGTTATTACGACTATTACCAGCCCGAGGCCTACGTGCCGCAGCGCGACCTGTTCATCGAGAAAGACTCGGCCATCAACGAACATATCGAGCAGATGCGGCTGTCCTGCACCAAGAGCGTGCTGGAGCGGCGCGACGTGGTCATCGTGGCCACTGTCTCGGCAATCTACGGCATCGGTCAGCCCGAGGCCTACCACCAGATGGTGATGACTTTGCGGGTCGGCGACAAGGCCGGCCAGCGCGACGTCATCGCGCAACTGGTGCGCATGCAATACCAGCGCAACGAGGAAGATTTTGCGCGTGGCAAGTTCCGTGTCCGCGGCGACACCATCGATGTGTTTCCGGCCGAACACAGCGAAATGGCGATTCGTATTGAATTGTTCGACGACGAGATCGAATCCCTGCAGTTGTTCGACCCGCTGACCGGGCGTATCCGGCAGAAGATTGTGCGTTTCACGGTGTATCCGAGCAGCCACTACGTGACGCCACGCGACCGCGTGCTGGCGGCCGTGGAGACCATCAAGGCCGAACTGGTTCAGCGCTCTGCAGAGCTGGTCGGCATGGGCCGGCTGGTGGAAGCCCAGCGGCTGGAGCAGCGCACCCGCTTCGACCTGGAGATGCTCGGCGAAGTGGGTCATTGCAAGGGCATCGAAAACTACACGCGCCATCTCTCCGGCGCAGCGCCGGGGGATCCACCGGCCACGTTGACCGACTACCTGCCCAAGGACGCCATCATGTTCCTGGACGAGTCGCATGTGCTGATCGGACAGTTCGGCGGCATGTACAACGGCGACCGCTCGCGCAAGACCACCTTGGTGGAATACGGCTTTCGCTTGCCAAGTGCACTGGACAACCGGCCGCTCAAGTTCGAGGAATTCCAGCAGCGCATGCGCCAGGCCATCTTCGTGTCTGCCACTCCGGCGCAGTGGGAGCAGGAGCATGCCGGGCAGGTGGTGGAGCAACTGGTGCGCCCGACCGGTTTGGTCGACCCGGAGGTGGAGGTGCGCCCGGCCACGCACCAGGTGGACGATGTGCTGCAGGAGATCCGCATCCGCGTCGAGCTGCACGAGCGGGTGCTTATCACCACCCTGACCAAACGCATGGCCGAGCAGTTGACGGATTACCTGAGCGACAACGGCGTCAAGGTGCGTTACCTGCATAGCGATGTGGATACGGTGGAACGGGTGGAAATCCTGCGTGATTTGCGCCTGGGTGCCTTCGACGTGCTGGTGGGTATCAACCTGCTGCGCGAGGGACTGGACATTCCCGAGGTTTCGCTGGTGGCGATTCTGGACGCCGACAAGGAGGGCTTTTTGCGCTCCGAGCGCAGCCTGATACAGACGATTGGCCGTGCCGCCCGCAACCTGCGCGGGCGCGCCATCCTGTACGCCGATGTGGTGACCGACTCGATGTCGCGAGCCATGGGTGAAACGGGGCGGCGGCGCGAGCGGCAGGTGGCGCACAACCTGCTGCACAACATCACGCCGCGCAGTATTGTCAAGTCAGTGCGCGATCTGATTGACGGCGTCTACAGTGAAAAGGCGGGCCGCGAAATGGAGCGCCTGG
>JANLVB010000511.1:0-1671 GCA_031363785.1 Betaproteobacteria bacterium | reverse complement strand
CAGAGCCAACGTGCCATCCTCCAGGCCATAACGTTTTCCGTACCAGCCGACCAGGGCCGCCGGCATCCAACCCTTGGCAGCATCCAGCAGCAGCGTCACCGCGGCTGCCGTCTTGCTGCCCGAACGCAGTACATTGGTCGCCCCGGGGTTCTTGCTGCCGTAGGTCCGCGGGTCATGCAGCCCCATGATGCGGCTCACCAGCACGGCAAAGGACAGCGAGCCGATGGCGTAGGCCGCAGCTGCTGCCAGCAACGGATAAAAGGGAACAAGCGCTTGCATGGCAGTCTCCGTGGCGGTCTGCGGTTGCCGCCTGCGCCCTATTCTGCCAGTGCGCAATGCACACCCAGTTCGCTGGCACTGTGCATCGCGCCGCCGTGCTCCCGATAGTCGTACACGTGCTCCAGGAATGGCACCCGATGCGCACGCAGGAACTGCGTCGCCGGCGTCTCGGACACATGTGGCTGACGTTGTTCAACCAGGGAGCCCGGTGTCATGCCGTTCACTTGACTGCGCGCGGCGCCATGCCTCTTTATCATGGCGCTAATGTACCAAGTCAAAAGAGCCTCGCGCAGTGAGTTCCTGCCCCTGCGCCACCAGCGTTACCACCTGCGTATGTGGGGCCAGCCGTCGCCCGATTTGCCGCCACTGGTGCTGGTGCACGGGTGGATGGATGTGGCTGCTTCCTACCAGTTCGTGGTGGACGCCTTGTCCGACCCTTTCATGCACGGCCGACAGGTCATTGCGCCGGATTGGCGCGGTTACGGCGAGAGTACCGGTGCCGCCACCGACAACTACTGGTTTCCCGACTACCTGGCCGACCTCGACTACCTGCTCGACCACTACGCACCGGGGCGCGCGGTGGACCTGGTCGGGCACAGCATGGGTGGCAGTGTGTCGATGTACTACGCCGGCATACGCCCGCAGCGTATTCGCCGACTGGTCAACCTGGAAGGTTTTGGTGGCCCGGCCACCCGACCCGACCAAGCGCCGCGGCGTTACGCCAAGTGGATGGACGAACTCAAGGCGTTCGGCCGCGGTGAGATGGCACTGCGCCCCTACGACAGTTCGGCTGCCGTAGCCCGTCGGCTGGCCAAAACCAATCCGCGCCTGGCGCGTGACCAGACGGGGCAGGACAAGGCGCAGTGGTTGGCCACCCAATGGGCACGTGAAAATGCACAGGGCCAGTGGGACATCCTGGCCGATGCCGCACACAAGATTGGCAATGCACAACTGACCCGTATCGACGAACTGCTGGAAATCTACAAATGCCTGAGCATGCCGGTACTGGCTGTGGAGGCCGGTGACAGCCCGCTGCCGGGCTGGTGGCGCGGCAAGTTCTCGCTCGACGAGTACCACCAGCGACTGCAGTCCGTGCCTGACTGCCGCATTGCGGTGATCGACGACGCCGGCCACATGCTGCACCATGACCAACCCGGGCAGCTGGCACGATTGCTCGAAGACTTCCTGCGCTGACATCGCACCAGGCGCGCCGCAGGCTGGGGCTGCCGGGCACGAGCGGGTGCCGCACCGTCGCCGCTAAAATGAATTGACTTCCCCCCCACCCTCCCCAGGACTCCCCATGGACGCAGAACACATCAACCAGATCGGCAACCAACTTGCTTCCCTGAGCGTGCGCACAGAAGATTTGCGGAGGTATCTTTGACTTCGATG
>JANLVB010000510.1:0-1677 GCA_031363785.1 Betaproteobacteria bacterium | reverse complement strand
CTACGAACCGAATCAGCAGTTCGTATTGAAGGCCAACCCGAACTACTACGAGGACAAACAACCCTATCTCGACACGGTGGTGTTCAAGTTCTTCAAGGACCAGGCCTCCATATCCTCCGCCTTGCGCTCCAAGGCGATCGACATGACCTGGTTCAAGGACCCCAAGGTGTCGGCGCAGATCGTCAAGAGCACGCCGGACCTGGTGTCGGCGCCCGGCAAGACGTCGCGCACCTTCCCGGTGTGGATGAACATGAAATCCAAACCGTTCAGTGACGTGCGGGTACGCCGTGCCCTGAGCCTTGCAAGTGACCGCAAGGCCTGCCTGCAGACCGTGCTGGGAGGCGCCGGCAAGGTGGGTGCCATGGTGCCCGAGAGCCAGGTCGGTGGTTACGACGGCGTCGGCCCCATGCCTTACTACAAGACGGATGTTGCGGCCGCCAAAAGACTGCTGGCCGAAGCCGGTTTTGCAAGTGGTATCGATCTGGGCGACTACATCGTGGTGGCGGCCAACGCGCTCGACGTGCAGTGTGCCCAGGTGCTGCAGCAGCAATGGGCTGCGGCTGGCATCAAGGTCAACATCAAGCCGATGGAGACGGCGCCACTGATCGGTTTGTGGCTCAAGGGTGACTACGGCCTGATGTCGATCGCCTTGAGCTGGAGCCCGGACCCGGACGCCATCGTCTCGCGGCTGTTGTCCACCGGGGCGCAAGGCAAGGGCATGGGCATGGCCGACACGCAGCTCGACCGGATGATCGAGGACGCCCGGTCTATCCTGGACAACGCCAAGCGCGCCACAGCCTACCAGCAGATCCAGAAACACATTGCGGAACAGGCCTACATCCTGCAAATTTACCAGTACCCGCTGCGCTGGGAAGCCTGGCGCAAACACGTCAAGGGATACGTGCCACTGGCGGCCAACATACGCACCTTTGTTCGCACCACCTGGGTCGAGAAATAGCCAACAGGCAGCCCGGAGCTGGCAGCTGGGCAAAACCATGACCCGTCTGGTGCTGGCACGGCTGGGCTGGATGCTGCCCATCCTGCTGGGTGTGTCGGTGGTAGTGTTTGTGCTGATGCGCGCACTGCCGGGCGATTTTGCCCAAGCCTCGGTCGGCACCACCGAGCTGGCACCCGAGGCGCTCGACACGATACGGCGTGGATTGGGCCTGGACCGGCCAGTCTGGGAGCAGTACCTTGAGTGGTTGTGGCGCCTGCTGCGCGGCGACTTCGGCAACTCATTTGTCACCCACAAGCCGATATTGGACGAATTGTTCCCGCGACTGGCGGTGACGGCGGAGCTGGCCGCCATGGCAGCTGCCATGGCGATGCTGCTGGGTGTCACCAGTGGCCTGGCGTCGGCGCGTTTGCGCGGGCGCACTGACTGGATGGTGCGCACACTCAACGGCATCATGCTGGCCGTGCCCAACTTTGTCGTTGCAACCCTGATCGTGCTGACCGCCGGTTTGTACTTTCCGGAGGTCGGGATATTCAATTACGTGCCGTTTTTCACCGACCCGCTGGGCAATATCGGCAGCCTGGTGTTGCCCGCGTTTTCGCTGGCGCTGGCGTCGTCGGTGACGATCTCCGAGAACACCCGTGCCGCCGTGCTGGAGGTGTCGAGCCAGGACTTTGTCATGGTGGCGCGCGCCAAGGGATTGCGCGCGAGCACCATCTTGC
>JANLVB010000164.1:0-5094 GCA_031363785.1 Betaproteobacteria bacterium | reverse complement strand
ACGCTCTTTTTCATTTGAATGTCTTTGAAGCTGTAAAACGGCACGTTGGTCACCATGGTCAGCCCGGCATACAAGGCCAGGCCAAACATGGGCCAGGCGACCGCAGGCCCCTTCACACCCAACTCATTCATCAAGAGTATGAAGCCGGCAATCAATGCCGCCGCCGCCGGCGATGGCAGACCCTGAAAATACCGTTTGTCGACGACGCCGGTGTTGACATTGAAACGCGCCAGCCGCAGCGCCGCGCAGGCGCAATAGACAAACGCGGCAATCCAGCCCCACCGCCCCAAACCACGCAGGGCCCATTCATAGGAAATCAGCGCCGGAGCGGCGCCAAACGACACCATGTCGGACAGCGAATCCATCTGCTCACCGAAGGCGCTCTGGGTGTTGGTCATGCGCGCTACCCGCCCGTCCAGACTGTCGAGTACCATGGCGCAAAACACACCAATGGCGGCCATGTCGAAGCGGCCGTTCATGGCCATCACAATGGAGTAAAACCCGCCAAACAAGGCGGCCAGCGTGACCAGGTTGGGCAGGATGTAGAGCCCCTTGCGGCGCTTGCGCACCACAACGGCATCCGGCTCACCCAATTCTGAATCTGCACTGTCCGGCATGGCATGTTCCTCCAGCCCGGGTCACGGGCAGCACGAATCGTAACGGCATTACAACAGGACGCTCGCCTCGGGGCGCGCCAAACCTAGTTGCGGGTCTGGTCGACCAGCTTGTTTTTCTTGATCCAGGGCATCATTGCGCGCAATTTTTCTCCCACGGTCTCGATCTGGTGCTCGGATGTCAGACGGCGTCGACTCAACAGGGTCGGTGCTCCGGCCTTGTTTTCCAGAATGAAGCTTTTTGCATATTCGCCGCTCTGGATGTCGCGCAGGCACTGCCGCATCGCGTCCTTGGTTGCTGAAGTAATGATCTTCGGCCCGGTCACGTACTCGCCGTACTCGGCATTGTTCGAGATCGAGTAATTCATGTTGGCGATACCGCCTTCATAAATCATGTCAACGATCAGCTTGAGTTCGTGAAGGCACTCGAAATAGGCCATTTCGGGGGCGTAACCGGCCTCGACCAGGGTCTCAAAACCAGCCTTGATCAATTCCACCGTGCCACCACACAACACCGCCTGCTCACCGAACAGGTCGGTCTCGGTCTCTTCGCGGAAATTGGTTTCAATGATGCCGGCTTTGCCGCCACCATTGGCCATGGCATAACTCAGCGCAAGATCGCGCGTACGACCCGATTTGTCCTGGGCGATGGCGATCAGGTGCGGCACACCGCCACCCTGGGTATAGGTGCCGCGCACTGTATGCCCCGGGGCCTTGGGCGCGACCATCCACACGTCGAGGTCGGCACGCGGGGTGACCAGGCCGTAATGCACGTTGAATCCGTGCGCAAACACCAGCGACGCCCCGGCCTTGATATTGGGTTCGACGTCGTTCTGGTAGACCGCGCCGATCTGTTCATCCGGCAACAGGATCATGACCACATCTGCCGACCTGACCGCATCGGCGACCTCGGCCACCTTGAGTCCTGCTTTCTCGACCTTGGGCCAGGAAACGCCGCCCTTGCGCAGGCCGACGACGACTTTGACGCCGCTGTAGTTGGGGTTCTGCGCATGCGCATGCCCTTGGCTGCCGTAACCGATGATGGCCACCGTCTTGCCCTTGATCAGGCTCAGATCGCAATCCTTGTCGTAATAGACTTTCATGAATTCCTTTCGTTGGTTTTCTGTCTCAAAAAAGCACCGGGCCGCCCCAAGCTCTTTTGTTTTGCAAACCCGGCAAGAGGTTCGTAGGAGTGGAACTACCGAAACTTTCGCCGGGACACTGGTGCCCAAACACCGCCACTAGACACGCAAGATACGCTCGCCGCGCCCTATGCCACTGGAGCCGGTGCGCACAGTCTCGAGAATAGCGCTGCGTTCAATGGCTTCGAGAAATGCATCATTCTTGGACTGCACACCGGTCAGCTCTATCGTGTAGCTCTTCTCGGTTACATCGATGATGCGTCCGCGGAAAATATCGGCCATGCGCTTCATCTCTTCGCGCTCCTTGCCCACCGCCCGCACCTTGACCATCATCAATTCACGTTCGGTATAGGAGCCCTCGGTGAGGTCCACCACTTTGACCACCTCGATCAAGCGGTTCAGGTGTTTGGTGATCTGCTCGATCACGTCATCCGACCCGGTGGTCTGTATCGTCATGCGCGACAAACTCGGGTCCTCGGTCGGCGCCACCGTCAGTGACTCGATGTTGTAGCCACGGGCCGAAAACAGCCCCACCACGCGGGACAGGGCGCCGGGTTCATTTTCCAGCAGCACGGCAATGATATGTTTCATAAGATTTCTCTTTTCGCTGCCCTCCCCCGGTTGCGGTAACAACCAGGCTTGGCAAACAATAGACTCTTCGGTTTGCAGCGCGACAACGCCTGTCGGCGACCGCCGCTGCGCAGGGTCAGACGCGCCGGGCGCCGCTCAGAGATCCTCCGAGCCGAGCAACATCTCGGTGATGCCCATGCCGGCCTTGACCATCGGGAACACGTTTTCGGTCGGGTCGGTGCGGAAATCCATGAAGACGGTGCGGTCCTTGAGTTTGCGTGCCTCGCGCAGTGCCGGCTCCACGTCCTGCGGCTTCTCGATCAGCAGGCCGACATGCCCGTAGGCCTCGGCCAGTTTCACGAAATTGGGCAAGGCGTCCATGTAGCTGTGGCTGTAGCGGCCTTCGTAGTCAATCTCC
The DNA here is from genome assembly GCA_031363785.1 of Betaproteobacteria bacterium. Lineage (GTDB taxonomy): Bacteria > Pseudomonadota > Gammaproteobacteria > Burkholderiales > Burkholderiaceae_C > CAISIP01. The sequence continues at coordinate 2,350 of JANLVB010000164.1, read as the reverse complement.
TGCCACTGCCGCACCATGCCCAGATAACGGTTGTTCAGCGAGACGATCTTGATCGGCGTGTTGTACTGCAGGCAGGTCGACAACTCCTGGATACACATCTGCACTGAGCCCTCGCCTGTGATGCAGAACACCTCGCTTTGCGGCTTGGCCAGCTTGATGCCCATGGCATACGGGATACCCACGCCCATGGTGCCCAGGCCGCCCGAGTTGATCCAGCGCCGCGGCTGGTCGAAGCGGTAATACTGGGCAGCCCACATCTGGTGCTGGCCAACGTCGGAGGTGATGTAGGTCTCCACGTCCTTGGTCATGTTCCACAATGTTTCCACCACGTACTGCGGCTTGATGACATCACCCTTGCCGGGGTCGTATTTGAGGCAGTCACGCCGGCGCCAGCCTTCGATCGTCTCCCACCAGGCACCCAACACCGCCGGGTCAGGCCGCAGCGGGCTCTCCTTCACCATGGCGATCATCTCGCCCAGCACATCCTTCACGTCGCCGACGATGGGAATGTCCACCCTGACGCGTTTGGAGATGCTCGACGGGTCGATGTCGATATGGATGATCTTGCGCTCGTTCTGCGCAAAATGCTTGGGGTTGCCGATGACACGGTCGTCGAAGCGGGCCCCCACTGCCAGCAGCACATCGCAGTTCTGCATGGCGTTGTTGGCCTCGACCGTGCCATGCATGCCCAACATGCCGAGGAACTTGCGGTCACTGGCCGGATAGGCTCCGAGCCCCATCAATGTGTTGGTACACGGATACCCGAGCATGTCCACCAGGGTGCGCAACTCGGCCGAGGCGTTGCTCAACAACACGCCGCCCCCGGTATAGATGTAGGGGCGTTTGGCCGTCAACAGCAATTGCAGCGCCTTGCGGATCTGCCCGCCATGGCCCTTGCGCACCGGGTTGTAGGAGCGCATTTCTACCGACTTCGGGTAACCGGCATAAGGCGTTTTCTTGTACGAAACGTCCTTCGGGATATCCACCACCACCGGGCCTGGCCTGCCGCTGCGCGCAATGTGGAACGCCTTCTTCATGACCTCCGCCATGTCGCGGGCGTCCTTCACCAGAAAATTGTGCTTGACGATCGGGCGCGTGATGCCCACGGTGTCGCACTCCTGGAAGGCGTCCAGGCCAATCGCGTGTGTGGGCACCTGACCGGTGATGATCACCATCGGGATGCTATCCATATAAGCCGTCGCGATACCGGTCACGGCGTTGGTGACACCAGGACCGGAAGTTACCAGCGCCACACCCACATCACCCGTGGCACGGGCATAACCGTCGGCCGCATGCACTGCGGCCTGCTCATGGCGCACCAGCACATGCTGGATCGTGTCCTGCTTGTAGAAGGCGTCGTAAATGTGCAACACCGCCCCACCGGGATAGCCCCAGACATACTTGACGCCTTCAGCCTGCAAGGCCTTGACCAGTATTTCGGCGCCCCGTAATTCAACCGGGCCGGGATCGTTGTTTGGCGCTGGGGGTTTGGTCGCCGCTGCGACCGCCGAGGCGAGCTCGGCCTTGGATATTTCCATGATGAACCTTTGTGAATTTCTCTGACGAAAAACCTAGGGTGCCCCTTCGCAAACACTTGTGGAGTCGCGTTGGAACTTGAGGTCAAGGACATTGGCACAAGGAATACTGCGCCGGACCATGGCCCTTTTGCCGTTTGAATAGCAACACTGATTATCGCACTGCAACACGGCAACCCGGTCCAGCGGCGAAAAATGATCGCCCCGGTGCCATAATTTGCGACAAAGATGTGCCCGGGCCTAGAGGCGGTCACGTACAAAAAACCCTAGCTGCCCACAACTGCCCACCGCACTTGGCAACCGAACAAGAACTGTCCGACTTTCTGAAAAGCGTCGAAAAGCGGGCTTTCAAACGCTCGGTCTACCACGTGCGCAACGAGGAGTCGGCACTCGACATCGTGCAGGACAGCATGATGAAGCTGGCTGAACACTACGGTGACAAGCCGCTGGCCGAGTTGCCCATGTTGTTTCAGCGCATCTTGTCGAACTGCACACTCGACTGGTTCCGGCGCAACAAAACGCGTAATGCGCTTTTCTCAAACATGAGCGACTTTGAGTCCCCGGGTGACGAGGGGGAATTCGATATGCTGGAAACTTTAATGATCGAGCGGGAGTCCCACATCGGGGAAAGCGCGCAGGATCTGACGCAGAGAACGCAGACCATGCAACAAATCGAGATCGAAATTCAACAGTTGCCAGGGCGTCAACGGGAAGCCTTCATGATGCGTTACTGGGAAGAGATGGATGTGGCCGAAACGGCCGCTGCCATGGGTTGCTCCGAAGGCAGTGTGAAAACGCACTGTTCCAGGGCAGTC
>JANLVB010000461.1:0-4476 GCA_031363785.1 Betaproteobacteria bacterium | reverse complement strand
CGTGGGCACCCGCTACGGCGGCGGCTGCACCAGTGGCCATGGGGTATGTGGTCTGTCGCGCTTGTCACCGCGCTCGCTGGTCGCAACGCTGGCCTTCATGGCTGCCGGCTTCGTCATCGTGTTTGTCCTGCGCCACCTGTTCAAAATATAAGGAGTTCCATCATGTCGATTCTGACTGCATTACTCGCCGGACTGGTGTTCGGACTTGGTCTCATCATCTCCGGCATGGCCAATCCGGCCAAGGTGCTCGGATTCCTCGACTTGGCGGGCGCCTGGGACCCGTCGTTGGCACTGGTCATGGCCGGGGCCATCGGCGCAGGCTTTATCCCCTTCCTGCTGGCGCGCAACCGCACCCGCTCACTGATCGGGCTGCAGATGATGCTCCCCACAGCCAAGGGGATTGACCGCAGACTGGTCATGGGCAGCAGCGTTTTTGGCATCGGATGGGGCATTGCCGGCTTCTGCCCGGGCCCGGGTCTGGTTGCCATCGGGATGGGTGAACCCAAGGCGCTGCTGTTTGTCGCCGCGATGCTGGTCGGCATGGGCCTGTTCGAGCTGCTGGAGCAGCGTCAAGACAGCGCTGCGACGCGGGCTGCCTGAGCCGCAACCATGACAGACGTTCTTGGCTGGTCGGCCGCGCTCGCGACCGTTGGCATCCTCATCGTGTACGAGATCGTGCAGTGGTCGATCCAGCGGCGCAGCCCGGATCGCCTCGCACGCTCGGTGCACGCCACGCTGCGTGAGGACTGGTTTGTGTCGGTGTCCTCGCAGCGTGGGCTGGAGCTGCTGGCGGTGCAGACACTCAGGAATTCGCTCATGTCCGCCACCATGACAGCCTCCACCGCGGTGCTGGGCCTGATGGGCACGGCCGCTCTGGTGGCGCCATCGCTGAGCAGCGTGAACGGTTCGGCCGACACCGCTGTCCTGACTCCCAGGCTGTTGCTCGAACTGGTGCTGCTGACGATTCTTTTTGCGTCGCTGGTCTGCTCGGCCATGGCCGTACGTTATTACAACCATGCCGGCTTTGTCTGCTCGATGCCGGTCGAGTCAGAAGCCCGACAGCGCTGGGCCAGCACCGGCGCCACCTACGTTCGCCGCGCTGGAAACCTGTACGGCCTGGGCCTGCGCCATCTTCTGATGGTCGCACCCATCTTGGCTTGTATGGCCTATCCGCTGGCCGGGCCGGTCACCGCATTGCTGGTGGTTGCCGCCTTGCTGCAGTTTGACCGTGTCGCCCGCACTGGTTAGGAGCTGACCAGCCCCAGCCGCGCCAGCGTCGCTGGTGCCGGTATGCCCTCGGCCGACCAGCCGCGCAGTTCGTAATACTCGGGCAGCATCTGAGGCAACTTCGCCACCAGGCCTTTTGCCGTGCCGCTGGCGGCCGGCTCCTCCAGCAGGCGTCTGGGCAGCGTGTCGTCGCGTGCGGTGAGCCCGGCGCGCAGGTTGAACTGGCGCTCCAGGTTCCAGATGCGCTCTCCGGTTTCGCGCATGCGCTGCACCGTCCAGCCGCCGCCACACGCGGCATCGACCAGGGCGGCGTAATGTTCCTCCTCGACGCCCGAGCCATAGGTGAAGATACACATGCCGGTCGAGTCGATGGCGGCGATCACGTCCTGCGAGTCCTTCACCACCTTGGCCTTGCCGGCGATGTCGGTGGAGCCGAAATCGTGGCCGTAGGGGCTGGCACGCAGGTGGCAGGCGCCCCGGTTGCTGGTGGCATAGGCCAGGCCCATGCCCTGCATGGCGCGACCGTCGTAGGCGGCGAACTCCTGGCCCTTGACCGCCATCGACAACTCGGGGCGACCGTATTTTGCACACAGCAGGCGCGAGCCGAGCGCGATGTCGCGCCCGAAGCCCTCGCCCTTGCCCGCCAGTTCCGCGAGCTGGCACATGGCGCGCGCGTCACCAAACTTGAGCTCGATGCCGCCAGTGTCTTTGGCGGTGATCACGCCGAGCTCGAACAGCTCCATGGCGGCGGCGATGGTGCCGCCAAGCGAGATCGGGTCCATGCCGTATTCGTTGCAGATGAAGCCGGCAAAGGTGGCGGCATCGATGTCGTCCACACCGCAGCAGGCGCCCAGCGCATAGGCGGTCTCGTATTCCAGCCCACCCGATGCGCCGTGGTACTGCGGGCGGTCCTTGACCGAGAAATGCTGTGGGTCGATGTGGCAGATGCGCCCGCAGCCGATGGTGCAGGCAAAACAGGCGCCGTTGCGGATCAGGTTGGTGTGGCGGTTGGCATTCGGTGTGCGCATCGCCAGCGCCGTCATCTTTTCGTAACCCTCGAATTGCACCTCGCGGTTGTTGCGGGTTGGCAAAGCACCAAACGTGCCGGTCACGTCCATCATCGGTATCGTGCCAAAACGCGTCAGTGTCTCGCGCCCGGCGTCGGCCGCCAGGCCTTTGCGCGCGGCGTCCACCGCCTGCATGAAAGCCTTGGGGTTCTCGGGCCGCACGCCCACTGTGCCGCGCACCGCGATTGCCTTGAGCTGTTTCGAGCCCATCACCGTACCAACACCGGAGCGCCCGGCAGCACGATGCATGTCGTTCACGATGCAGGCATACCGGCAACCGGTCTCTCCCGCCGGGCCGATCGAGGCGATGCGGATCAGCGGGTCCTTGTGGGCGGCCTTGATGGCCGGCTCGATCTCCCACACCGAGCGGCCCCACAGGTGCGCAGCGTCCTTGAGTTCGGCGTGTTCGCCCTCGATGTACAGGTACACCGGCTTTGGCGCGCGGCCCTCCAGGATCACCATGTCCCAGCCGGCCGACTTGAGCTCGCCGCCAAACTGCCCACCCGAATTCGAGCAGGCAATGGCACCGGTCAGCGCCCCCTTGGTGACGGCCGACCAGCGCCCGCCGGTGGGGGCCATGGTGCCGGTCAGCGGGCCGGTGGTGATGATCAGCTTGTTGTCGGGTGACAACGCGTCGACAGCAGGGTCGATCTCCTCCATCAGGTACTTGGTGGCCAGGCCACGCTGGCCCAGATACGCCTCGGCCCAGGCCATGTTCAGCGGCTCGGACACACAGGTGCCCGCAGTAAGGTTGACTCTAAGAAGTTTGCGATGCCAGCCCATGGTGGAGCCCTCCGACGAGATGCTGTTTCGGGATGCCACGCCGTTGTCAGCATGGTCGTTCACACCTAGTCTAATCCAGTCGCCAGGTCAAAGCGCTCAACACGGGCTGATGCATCCATGCAGCAGGCCATGATGGTTTGACGATTGGTATCATTATTGGTACTATTTATGAATGGTACCGTTGACAAGATTCTTGAAAAAATGCGGGCTGAGCCAGCCAACCTACGTTTTGCTGACTTGCAGCATGTCATATTGGCACAGGGGGGGTGGCCAGTGAACCCAAGAGTGAATAGCCAGAACGACAAGGGCAAAGCCAAGCTCTACCAAGTACGACAAGTTTTATTGGCAATCGAACGCCTGGGAACATCAGCATGAACACCAACCACTACACCTATCGGGTCACCTGGTCTGCCGAGGACAAAGAGCATGTGGGCCTGTGCGCGGAATTTCCGTCGCTCTCCTGGCTCGCTCCGACCCCTGAAAAAGCCCTGGCTGGCATCCGACGGGTCGTCGCTGAGGTGGTTGACGAGATGACATCCTCTGGTGAATCGGTGCCTGAACCGCTTGCGGAGAGAAAATTCAGTGGTCGATTCATGGTTCGCATTCCGTCTTTGGTGCACCGGACCCTCGCCACTGAGGCGGCAGAGCAAGGTGTGAGCATCAACCGGTTGGTATCGGCCAAGTTGGCAACCTAGGGACGCCCCGGGCAGCCCTGGCGATTGAGTTCGGGTAGTCAGCGCTTGACGGTGAACGTCAACGGCCCACCGTCACACATGCCGTCCGACAGCACCAGCACCCGATACGCTTTGTCGACTTCTGCCAGCACGGTGATGGCCTCCGGCTTGATCTCGTTGTCGCAGGGCCGGGCTAGGGCAGAACAAGCCTGCGCATGCGGCGCAGACCGCGCTAACTTAGGTCGAATAGCCGGATGCCAGGCACGCGCTTGAAGTGGATGGTGTTGATGGTGACCATGGTGTATCCACCCTCCACACACTGCGCCGCCAGGATCGGGTCGATGGCCCCAGCTGAGTAGCGGAACAACCTTGCGCCGGCCATTGCCTGAGCCTCGAAAACTGACTTGAGAGAAAAGAACCCGAACAATGTACCCAGCGCCTGCATTTGACTCTTGCGCCGGGCGTTGGACAGTGGAATGCCCCGGTAACACTCGTAGGCCACCAGCACGGACGTGATGCGCTGGGCCGGTTTTATGCGGTCCAGCAGGGCTGCGACGGCCGGGCCTCGGACTTCCTTGCGGGTGATGGCCAGCAGCGCGGATGACACGAAGAAAAACTTCTCAAGCACGCCCCATGGCCTCGTAATCCCATTCATAGTCAGCCAGCTTCTTCATGACTTCACCTGGCGTGGGCTTGCGCTTTTTCACCGCTGGCTTGGTGGCAAC
>JANLVB010000429.1:0-11012 GCA_031363785.1 Betaproteobacteria bacterium | reverse complement strand
GGGCGCGCCGGTTTTCGATGGTTTCCACCTCGTTGTGAAGGAAATACACCTGCCCTCCGCGTTTGAGCTCGCGCAGCACGGCTTCGCGGATCACGCCATTGCCTTCGGTGCGCACAAAGGTCTTGATCGCCAGGCGGCGCTGTGGCGCAGTGGCGATCACGCTGAGATCGCGCAGACCTTCCAGCGCCATGCCCAGGGTGCGCGGAATTGGTGTGGCGGTCAGGGTCAACACATCGACCTCGGCACGCAAGGCCTTCATCGCCTCTTTATGGCGCACACCAAAGCGGTGCTCCTCATCGATGATCAGCAACCCCAGGTTGGCGAAGCGCGTGTCCTGACTCAGAAGCTTGTGGGTACCCACCACGATGTCCACCGTGCCGTCGGCCAGCCCCTTCATGGCGGTAGTGATTTCCTTGCCGGATCGGAATCGGCTCATCTCGGCCACCTTGACCGGCCACTTGCCGAAGCGGTCGAGCAGGGTGTGGAAATGCTGCTCCACCAGCAAGGTCGTGGGTGCCAGAAAAGCCACTTGTTTGCCGCCAGTGACGGCGATGAAGGCGGCGCGCAATGCCACTTCGGTCTTGCCGAAACCCACGTCGCCACACACCAGGCGGTCCATCGGGCGCGGGCTGATCATGTCCTGGATCACGGCGTGGATTGCGGCGCGCTGATCGGCGGTCTCCTCGAAGCCAAAGTCGTTGGCGAAGGTTTCGTAGTCGTTGGGTGAGTAGCGAAACGCATGACCTTCGCGCAGGGCGCGCCGGGCATAGATGTTGAGCAACTCGGCGGCCGAGTCGCGCACCTGCTCAGCCGCCTTGCGTTTTGCCTTTTCCCACTGACCCGAGCCCAGTTTGTGCAGCGGCGCCTCGTCGGCGCTGACCCCGGTGTAGCGCCCAATCAACTGCAGCTGGCTGACCGGCACATACAAGGTCGCCTGATCGGCGTATTCGAGATGCAGGAACTCCTGCACCGCGGCTTCGCCCTGGTCGTCCTTCTGGCCGAGGTCCAGATGCACCAAGCCGCGGTAACGCCCCACGCCATGGGCGCTGTGCACCACCGGGTCGCCAATATTGAGCTCGCTCAGGTCCTTGATCAGCGCCTCGACATCACTCACCTGTTCCTGTTTGCGCCGCCTGCGCGCCACGGCACCGGTGGCGAACAGTTCGGTTTCGGTGATGAAGTCAATACCGAGGTCGAGTGACGCAAAGCCGTTCATCAGGGCGCAGGCCACCAGCCCGACCTTTTGGTCGCTTTGAATGAACCCGTCCAGGCTGTCAAACCGGGCCGGGTCGAGGGCGCTGGCATGCAGAAAGTCGAGCAGGCTTTCGCGCCGCCCGTCACTCTCCGCCACGATCAGGATGCGCTGGGCGCTGCTGGCAATGTGCTGCTTGAGTCGCGCCAGCGGCTCTTCAGCACCGCGCACCACCGTGAGCGGCGGCAGGTTCGCCCAGTTGTTTTGCAGGCCATCACCGGACGCCGCGCCAGCATCGACCGGGCGCAGCACGAGCTGGGCATGGGTGTTGGCAAGGCTGTGAAACTGCTCCGCGCTCAGAAACAGTGCAGCCGGTGGCAGGCTGCCACGCTCCGGGTCGCCCTGTACCAGCCGGTAACGGTCCCGCGTGTCTTGCCAGAACTGGGCGAATGCGGTTTCCAGGTTGCCATGCAGTACAACCGTGTCCTGGCGGCCGAGGTAGTCGAAAACGGTGGCAGTCTCATCGAAAAACAGCGGCAGGTAGTACTCGATGCCAGCTGTGGCAACACCCGCTCCCATGTCTTTGTAAATGCGGCTCCTTGTTGGGTCACCTTCGAGCAGCTCGCGCCAGCGGCTGCGAAAGCGGCTGCGCGCGCTGTCGTCCATCGGGAACTCGCGCCCGGGCAGCAGCCGCACTTCGGGCACCGGGTACAGGCTGCGCTGGGTATCGGGGTCGAAGGTGCGAATGCTGTCAATCTCGTCGTCAAACAGGTCGACCCGATACGGCACCGCCGAGCCCATCGGGTACAGGTCGATCAGACTGCCGCGCACGGCGTACTCACCCGGGCTGACCACCTGCGTCACCAGGCTGTAGCCTGCCAGGGAGAGTTGTGCCCGCAGTTTGGACTCATCAAGCTTTTGGCGCAGCTTGAAGTGGAAGGTGTAGGCAGCAAGAAAAGACGGTGGAGCCAAGCGGTACAGTGCGGTGCTGGCCGGGATCAGGACCAGGTCGGCACCGGCGTCCTTGTCGCGCTGCGAGATCCGCCACAAGGTGGCCAGCCGTTCACTGATCAGGTCCTGGTGCGGCGAGAACGTGTCGTATGGCAGTGTTTCCCAGTCCGGAAACAGGGCACAGCGCACGGTCGGTGCGAAGAAGGGAATCTCGTCCAGCAGGCGCTGGGCATCATTGGCGTCAGCGGTAACGACAGCGGTCAGCCGACCGGCCGCCTTTTCGCGCTCCGCCAACTGGGCCAGCAGCATGGCGTCAGCTGAGCCCACAGGTCGGGGCAGGGTGTAGCGTTTGCCACTGCTGAGTTTGGGTAGATCCATGGGGAAATGGTGGGCGCCGGTGCGCAGGCAAGCAAAAACCCCTCAATGCAGACCAGGAGGGGTAAAAGCGATGATTTTAGAATGCTGCTGTGTCCGACCTGCCTGCCCCTGTTCAAACCCCTTTGCAGCCAGGCCTACAGAGCGGGCCGGGCGCTACCCCGCAGGTGGAATCCGGCGCCCCTGGTGTCTGGGCCCTTGTCCCCTGCGCGGGCCTTGGCAGCCGCTCCGGCTCGGTTGTTGCCAAGCAATACCAGTCGATCGCGGGTCAACCGCTGGTGATGCACACGCTGGCGGCCTTTGCTGCCGTGCCTGCAATTGTGCACACCCTGGTGGTTGTGGCGCCTGGAGACGAATTTCTGGCCGACTACAGCGCCCGCCACGCCGGTCGCTGGTCGGTGGCAGATTGCGGCGGGCACAACCGCGCTGCGACGGTAGCCAACGGGCTCGTGGCGCTGCAAGCCTGGGGCGCCGCCGACGCGGACTGGGTGCTGGTGCACGACGCCGCCCGCTGCCTGATCACGCCCGAGCTGATCACGCGCCTGATCGCAGCCTGTTGGCATGATGCGGTCGGCGGCCTGCTGGCCCATCCTGTGACAGACACCCTGAAAATCGGCCGTGACGGTCGGGTCGTGGCGACGCAGGACCGCAGTGTGCACTGGTCTGCCCAGACGCCACAGATGTTTCGCTGGGCAGCGTTGCGCGATGCACTGGCCAGTGCCCCCGACGGGTTGACCGACGAATCTTCAGCGATGGAATCCCGTGGCCTGTTGCCGCTGCTGGTACCGGGCAGCGCATCAAACTTCAAAGTCACCTTCGCCCAGGACTTCGCGCTGGCGCAGGCGGTTTTGCTTCAACGTTCGCCACCAACAACGATCAAGGATCTGGACTATGACTATCCCTGAGCCGCGCTCGCACATAGCGCGCATGCGCATCGGTGAAGGGTGGGACGTGCACCAGTTGGTTGCAGGCCGACCATTGGTGATTGGTGGTGTGACGATTCCGTTCGAGCGCGGCCTGTTGGGGCATTCGGACGCTGATGTGTTGCTGCATGCCTTGACCGATGCGCTGCTGGGTGCAGCGGCGCTGGGCGACATCGGCATGCATTTTCCGGATACCGACGCCCGCTATGCGGGCGCGAACTCGCTGCTGCTGCTGGCGCACGCCGGCGAAAAGGTCCGCGCAGCGGGCTTCGAGATCGGCAACCTGGACAGCACGGTGGTAGCCCAGGCACCCAGACTGATGCCCTGGGTTGGCGCCATGCGCGACGCCATCGCCGGGGCGTTGCGGATCGACCGTTCCCAGGTCAATGTCAAGGCGAAGACCGCCGAGCACCTGGGCCCTGTCGGGGAGGGGCGCGCGATCGAGGCCAGGGCGATCGCGTTGTTATTCGGCCGATGACGTGATGGCGCGGCCCGGGCCGAGCCGTCATGGCGCCAGGCGAAGCTGGATGCGCACCGACAGACCGCCCGAGCTGCGATTGACAATTTGCACCACGCCGCCCATGCGCTGCACGTTTTTTTCCACGATGGCAAGACCGAGCCCGGCGCCCGTGGCCGAGGTGCGGGCCATGTCACCACGAAAGAAGGCGCGTGTCAGTTGTGCCAGGTGTTGCGGGTCGGCACCAGGGCCATGGTCGCGTACTTCGAGCAATGCCCACGGTGTGTTGGCCCTTGCCCGAATGTCGATGTCGGCCCGGCCACTGCTGCCGGTTCGTCCATAACGCATCGCGTTCTCGATCAGGTTGGACACTACGCGGTCGAGTTCGACCGCGTCCGCCATGACCCACAGTTGTACCGGGACATCGATGGCGAACTGGACCTCCGGGCGCGCGTGCAACGCCTGCACACGGCCATCGATAACGTCGGACAACCGGACGCGCTGCAATTGCACCTGATCGGGGCGCGCGTAGTCCATGAATTTGTCGATGATCGCGTCGACCTGTTCGATGTCTGCTGCCATGTGCTGGCGCGCCTGCAAATCAGCCACACTCAGCTCGGCTTCCAGGCGCAGGCGCGCCAGTGGAGTGCGCAGATCGTGGGAAATGCCGGCCAGCATGACCGTACGGTCTTGTTCGATTTGCGCCAGTTTGTGGGCCATGCGGTTGAACTCGACGTTGACTGCCCGGATCTCGCCGCTGCCGGTGGATTCGCTGAGCCTGCTGGCCACATATTCGCCGTCGCGCACCCGGCCGGCCGCCTCGGACAGGTCCTTCAATGGCTGGCTGATCAGGCGAGCCAATAACGCCGCGCCGGCCAGCGACAGTGCGGCTGCCACCACCAGCCAGATGATCCAGGTGGTGCCGGCCGGCGGGTTCAGCCGCGAGCGGTCGGCCAACATCCAGTAACCGTCGCCTTCAATGGTGAACCCCACCCACAGGCCCGGTGCATCGTTGACCCGATTCGCCAGCACCGTATCCGGTCCCAGTCTCTGCACCAATTCCTGAGCCATGCGCCGCCCCACCGGGTCATTGTCGAATGGCTCGAACCGGTCGTCCGGCTCGCGCGGCAGAATGCGCACGCCCTCCTGCTCGGTCATGGTCTTGATCAGTGATACCCGTGCTATGGCGTCGGCATGTACCAGCGCGGCCCGGCTCAGGTTGACCAGTGACGCGATTTGCTGCGCCGCCTGCAGGGCGCGCGGCTCCAACTCGAAGGTGCGCAGCGTTTGCAACCAGGCCAGGATACTGAACAACAGCAACATGCCCAGCAGGAAAAAGGTGCGCCAGAACAGGCTCAGCGCGGCAATCCGGCTGCGTTGCGGCGGCAAGGCCGCAGCCTCCAGTTCGGCCGGGCTGCTGTCGGCCGGGCGGGGATCCGTTGTCACGTGTTCAGGAACACATTGAACCTGGGGAAGCACTTGTGCAGTACTTCCTTAGTTACTGCCGTCCGGCACAAAAACGTAACCCACGCCCCACACGGTTTGTATGTAACGCGGCGCCGCAGCGTCGGCCTCGAGCATTTTGCGCAGTCTGGACACCTGTACATCGAGGCTGCGGTCAAACGGTTCGAACTCGCGCCCACGCGCCATCTGGGCCAGCTTGTCCCTCGACATGGGCTGCCGCGGATGCCGGACCAAGGCCTTGAGCATGGCGAATTCGCCGGTGGTCAAAGGCAACTCCTGGTCGCCTTTGACGAGGCTGCGGGTTGCCAGGTCGAAGCTGTAGGGTCCGAATTTCACCACTTCGTTCTCGCTCGACGGTGCACCAGGTGCTTCCACTGGTGGCCTGCGGCGCAACACGGCGTGGATGCGGGCCAGCAGTTCGCGCGGATTGAAAGGCTTGCCGAGGTAGTCGTCGGCTCCCACCTCCAGGCCAACGATACGGTCTACGTCTTCGACCTTGGCGGTCAGCATGATGATGGGTGTTCTATCGTTGGCCGCGCGCAGGCGCCGACATATGCTCAGTCCATCTTCACCCGGCAACATCAGGTCGAGCACAATCAGGTCTACGGTTTCCCGCAGCAGGATGCGATTGAGCGCCTTCGCGTCCTCGGCTTGAATCACGTCGAATCCTTCCTGCACCAGATAACGTCGCAGCAGCTCGCGGATGCGCTGGTCGTCGTCCACCACAAGAATCTTGTCGTTGCGGCTGCTGGTCTGGCCCATGGTGATTCCCCCCAATTTGTAACAAGCTTGATTCTCGGAGCAATGCCCGGGCGATCCGGGTGGATTTTCGTATGGCTGACACACTGTTACAAATGCCGCGTGCGCTGGTACGACATGGTGCAGCCCTGTGTAGACGATGCCGCCGCGTATGGCGTTATTCTTGCAACATGCACCGAATTGCCTTGTTGTGTTGTTTCTTGCTGTTGGCGCAGGCCGCAATGGCGCAGCCGGGGCCGGGTGCCGGGCACGGCCCTGACCGGCAGGCGGCGCGCGATCAACTGCGGGGTGATCTGCGCGGTGCCGCGCAGGCGACTCGTCCGCGCTCTGGTGCAACGATTCAGGCGGTTGCCACGCCGGAGCAGGAGCCGCCGATTGTGGTTGGGTACCACCTAAGTCCGCGCGAGCGTGCCGAGATGCGGCAGCAGCTGCGCCAAGAACAGCCTGATGTCAGGAAAACACGACCATGAGCGCTGTGACGGGCTGTTCCCAGGCGCGACGACGACGTTGCGGCGAAGATCGACAATTTCACACAGAGAGCAAACCATGCATGTTCTTCGTTCACCCATCACCGCGCTGTTGGCTTCTGCCGCCAGCATGGTGGCCATCGCGCAACCCGTCGTCGCCGCGCCACTGGTAAACGTGGTCCAGTTATCTGCCAGTGCCACACTGGAAGTGCAGCAGGACTTGCTGACCGTCAGCATGAACACCACCCGCGACGGGCCGGATGCGGCCACCGTGCAGGCGCAACTCAAGCTGGCACTGGACGCGGCCCTGGTGGAGGCCAAAAAGGCTGCGGTGGCGGGCCAGTTGGATGTGCGCACCGGCAACTTTGGCCTGTACCCGCGTTACGCGCAGGGTGGCAAGATCACCGGCTGGCAGGGCAGTACCGAGATGGTGCTGGAGGGCCGCGACTTCGCCCGCATCAGTACCACGGCGGGCAGGGTGCAGACATTGACCGTGGGTGCGGTGTCATTCGGTTTGAGCCGCGAACAGCGCAGCCGGGCCGAGGCGGAGGTGCAGAACAGCGCGATCGAACGATTCAAGTTCAAGTCGGGCGAAGTGGCGAAGGCGTTCGGTTTCTCGGCCTATACCTTGCGTGAGGTGTCGGTGAGCGCGAATGACCAGGGTTTTGTGCCACGCCCGCGCATGGTGGCGCTTGAAGCCAAAGCCGCCATGGCGGACGCGGCAGTTCCGGTCGAGGCCGGCAAGAGCGCGGTAGTCGTGACGGTCTCCGGCTCGATTCAGCTCAAATAGCCGACTTCAGGCATCACGCAGGCGTACGATGGACCGTGTTGACTGCGTCGTGATCGGCGCCGGAGTGGTTGGGCTGGCGGTCGCCCGTGAACTGGCTCTGCACGGACGCGAGGTGCTGGTCTTGGAGTCGGCCAGGACCATTGGCACGGGCACCAGTTCGCGCAACAGCGAGGTGGTGCATGCCGGCATCTATTATCCGCAGGGTTCGTTGAAGGCAGTGTTGTGCGTGTCGGGGCGCAACTTGCTGTACCAGTACTGCGAGCAGCGTGGTGTGCCGTACCGGCGATGTGGAAAGTTGATTGTTGCGACATCAGCGGATCAGGTGCCGAGGCTGGAGCAGATACGGCTTGCCGCACTGGCCAATGGAGTAGCCGATTTGCAGACCCTGGATCAAGACGCTGCCCGTACGCTGGAGCCCGAGTTGCGCTGCAGCGCCGCCCTCTTGTCACCAAGCTCCGGAATCGTCGACAGCCACGCCCTGATGTTGTCGCTGTACGGCGACCTGGAGCGCGCCGGTGGTACGGTTGCGTTCGGATCGGCGGTCGACACGGCCCGGTGTGTGAGCGATGGCCTGGAAATACTGGCGCGCGACGGCACCCGTCTGGTGGCGACCACGGTGGTCAATGCGGCCGGCTTGTGGGCGCCGGACCTGGCGCGGCGTTTTTATGGGCTGGACAGCACCTTGGTGCCGCAGGCCTACTATGCCAAGGGCAACTATTTCAGCTTGAGCGCACGCTCGCCGTTTCGGCGCCTGGTATATCCGGTGCCAGAACTGGCCGGGCTGGGTGTGCATTTGACGCTGGACCTGGCGGGGCAGGCGAAATTTGGCCCCGACGTGCAATGGGTTGACTCGGCGGAAGACCTGGTAGTCGATCCGGCGCGCGGTAGCTCCTTCTACACCGAGATTCGGAAATACTGGCCCGCGCTGCCGGACGGCGCCCTGTCCCCGGGTTATGCCGGCATCCGGCCAAAAATCCAGGCGCCGCACGAAGCTGCGCGCGACTTCCTGATCCAGGGTCCGGCACAACACGGTGTCAACGGCCTGGTCAATCTGTTCGGCATTGAATCCCCCGGGCTGACCAGCGCGCTGGCGATCGCGCGCCATGTACGCGGCTTGTTGTGACCGCCGTTCGGCCCGGCGCTGAACGGTGCAGGTTCGTGCTGCGCTCACGCCCCAGCCAGGGTGTGGTGGCGGCGAATCGCACGTGCTGACGCGGTAACCAGAGTTGGCCCCTTGTAGATGAGCCCGGTGTAAATTTGCACCAGGTCGGCGCCCGCCTGGATTTTTTCCACGGCGTCCTGCGCGCTCAGGATGCCGCCCACACCAATGATGGGATAGTCCGGCCCCAGGGCTTGGCGCAATTGGGCGATAACGCGGTTGCTGGCGTTGCGCACTGGCGCGCCCGACAGACCACCGGCCTCACCGGCGTGGGTCAAACCGGCGACGGTGTCGCGTTCCGTGGTGGTATTGGTCGCCACCACGCCATCCATGGCGTGGTGGCGCAGCAGTTGCGCGATCTGGCGCACCTGTGCCGGATCCAGGTCCGGGGCAATCTTGACAAACAGCGGTACCGTGCGGCCATGCTGGTCCTGCAACACCTGGCGGCGTTGCGCCAGGGCACCTAGCAGGCTGTGCAGGGCAGCGTCGTGCTGCAGTTCGCGCAGATTGCTGGTATTGGGGCTGGAGATGTTGACCGTGACATAGTCTGCGTGGGCATAAACGCCGTTCAGGCACGCGACATAGTCATCGACCGCACGGGCGATTGGCGTCGTGGCGTTTTTTCCGATGTTGAGCCCCAGAATGCGGCCTTTGCGGCGAAATCCGGCGCGCTGCACATTGGCGACGAACTTGTCCAGGCCGTCGTTGTTGAAGCCCAGGCGGTTGATCAAGGCCGATGCCTGGGGCAGGCGGAACAACCGCGGTTTGGCGTTGCCCGGCTGCGCTTTCGGCGTCACGGTCCCGACTTCAACAAAGCCGAACCCCATGGCACCAAGCGCGTCAATACAGGCAGCGTTTTTGTCCAGGCCTGCCGCCAGGCCGACCCGGTTCGGAAAAATCAGCCCGGCAATGGTTACCGGGTCTCGCACCAGGCTGCTGGCGTAGGCCAGTGCCAGAGGTGTGCGCTGGGTCAGCTTCAGCGCGTGTAATGTGACCTCGTGCGCGGTTTCTGCGTCCAGGCCAAAAAGAAACGGGCGGACCAGACCGTAGGGTACAAATGGCATTGGATAATTCGCATCAGGTTGACTGATTGTCGCCAATCCCGTCGCACACGCTGTCGCACTGCCCATGCCCACCCAAGACGAACTCAAGACACTGGTCGCGCACGCGGCCCTGCAATACATCGTGCCCGGTGAAATCGTCGGCGTGGGCAGCGGCTCGACCGTCAACAAGTTCATTCTTGCCCTGGGCACGGTCAAACATCGGGTGCGCGGCGCAGTCTCGAGCTCCGAGGCCAGCAGCGAGTTGCTGCGGTCTCAGGGCATCGAGCTGGTGGACAGCAATCTGGTCGAACACATGCCGGTATACGTCGACGGCGCCGATGAAATCGACCCGCGCGGATTCATGGTCAAGGGGGGCGGCGCGGCGTTGACGCGCGAAAAAATCGTGGCCGCGCTGGCGGACCGGTTCGTCTGCATCGCCGACGGCTCGAAGCTGGTCGAAACACTGGGCCGGTTCCCGCTGCCGGTGGAGGTGATACCCATGGCCAGTGCACGGCTGATGCGGCAATTCCGGGCACTTGGCGGAGTGCCGGAAATCCGGCTCAGAAACGGCGTCCCGCTACGCACCGACAACGGTCAAATCCTGCTCGATGTGCGCGGCTTGTCGATTGCGGACCCGTTGGCGTTTGAGTCCATGGTCAACCAGTGGCCGGGTGTGGTGACAGTCGGCGTATTCGCCCACCAGAAGGCATCTTTGTGTCTGCTGGCATCCGAGACGGGTGTCAGGACACTGGTTTTCGATTGACCTCGGGTGCCGCCATGACGGCGTCGCGCTGACCTCAAAAACGGATGCCAGTCGGGCTGGCGGGCGTTGGCTCGGGCACGGTGGGCGCGCGATTCTCGGCCGACTTCTCTTCGATACGCCCCTGGTTCTCGTCGTCCGGCTTGGGCGTCGTCGGCTTCTGTACCACGACCAGGGGTTTGGCGGCTGGCTGGCGGTAGGACGCGGGCAAGGCGGAAGTCTGCGGATAGTTGGCAGCCGCCAGATACTGCGTCCACTCGGACTCGGAGTAGCCTTTGATTTTCTGGCCACCGATGGTGAGGAAGGGTAATGAATTGTCTCCGCTCAGGCGCTTGAGCGCTTCGCCGTCCTCCGGGCTGGCCACGGTGAATTCGTTGAACGGTATGCCGCGCCCCTGCAGCAGCAGTCGACCGCTGTTGCAGGGCACACAATTGGCGGCGGAATAAAGAGTCACTGGATAACGTGCAGCGACCTGGCGCAACTCGAACGGCAGGCCGGTGTTGTCGCCGCCAGAGATGGTCTTGCCACTGGCGTTGGCGGTCGTCGCCTTGCTGGCGTCCGCCGGCGGCCGGTCCGAAAAACTGACCTTGCCATCGGATCCGACAATGCGGTAGACGGTTTGTGCCTGCACTGAAACGGCGGCCGACGCGAGCAGCGACAGCAGCAGACAAG
>JANLVB010000402.1:0-2190 GCA_031363785.1 Betaproteobacteria bacterium | reverse complement strand
CTCTGGTGCCCCAGGCACACGCCCAGGATCGGCAGCTTGCCCATGAAATGCCGGATCGCGGCCACCGAAATTCCGGCCTCGGCTGGCGTACACGGCCCAGGAGACACCACCAGCCGGTCGGGTCGGCGCGCGGTTATGCCTTCGACCGTGATCTCGTCATTGCGAAACACCTCGACATCGGCACCCAGTTCGCCAAAGTACTGCACGATGTTGTAGGTGAAGCTGTCGTAGTTGTCGATCATCAACAGCTTCAGTTTGATGGCGGTCATTGAGAAACCTCCGTGCTGTGCACTGCGGTGCGAACACCTTCGGGCGGCCGTGCGGTGTTCATTCCAACCCCTCCTCGACCAGTTCGGCGGCGCGCAACAGGGCGCGGGCCTTGGCTTCGGTCTCTCTCCACTCCAGCTCGGGCACCGAATCGGCCACCACGCCGGCTGCGGCCTGCACATACAACATGCCGTCCTTGACGATGCCGGTGCGGATGGCGATGGCCACATCCATGTCGCCGGCATAACTCAGGTAACCGCAGGCACCGCCATACAGGCCGCGCTTGGTGGGCTCGAGCTGGTCGATCACCTCCATCGCGTGCACCTTGGGCGCACCCGTCAGTGTGCCGGCGGGGAAGGTGGCCCGCAACACATCCATGCTGGTCATGCCGTCGAGCAGCAGGCCCTCGACGTTGCTCACGATATGCATCACATGGCTGTACCGCTCCACCGCAAACGCCTCGGTCACCTGCACCGTACCGGTCTTGGCGATGCGGCCAATGTCGTTGCGGGCCAGGTCGATCAGCATCACGTGTTCGGCGCGTTCCTTGGGGTCGTTGACCAGCTCCACCTCGACCGCCTTGTCACGCTCCGGCGTGGACGCGCGCGGTCGGGTGCCGGCCAGCGGGCGGATGGTGACTTTCTGCCCGGCGTCGGTCTGCTCCTGGCGCACCAGGATCTCGGGGCTGGCCCCCACCACATGGAAGTCGCCGAAGTGGTAGTAATACATGTAGGGGCTGGGGTTCAGCGAACGCAGCGCGCGATACAAGGAGAGCGGCGACTCGGTGTAGCGCTTGCGAATGCGCTGGCCCACCTGCACCTGCATGAAATCCCCCGCTTCGATCATGCGTTTGGCGCGTTCGACCGCCGCCAGGTAATCGGCCTTGGCGAATTCGCGCTCCGCCGGGTAGGCCTGGGTGGGCTTGACCACTGGCGCGCTGACCGAATACTTGAGTTGCTCCTTCAGGTCACGCAGGCGCTTCTTGGTGTTGCTGTAGGCCTCGCTCTGGCCTGGGTCGGCATACACGATCAGGTACAACTTGCCCGACAGGTTGTCGATCACCGCCAACTCCTCGCACTGCAGCAGCAAAATGTCGGGGCAACCCAGCGTGTCGGGTGGGCACGAAGCCACCAGTTTCTTCTCGATGTGGCGCACCGTGTCGTAACCAAAATAACCCGCCAGGCCGCCACAGAAGCGCGGCAGGCCCGGCCGCAGCGCCACCTTGAAGCGCTTTTGGTAACTCGCCACAAAGTCCAGCGGGTTGTCGTGGCTGGTTTCGGTCACCACGCCGTCGGTGACCACTTCGGTCGTCGCATGGGGGCCGAAACCCTGGGCCCGCAGCAAGGTGCGCGCGGGCAGCCCGATGAAACTGTAGCGCCCGAAACGCTCGCCCCCCACCACGGATTCAAGCAAAAAGCTGAACTTGCCCCCAGCCTTGGTATAGGCCAGCTTGAGGTACAGCGAGAGGGGGGTTTCGAGATCCGCAAAAGCTTCCACCATCAGCGGGATGCGGTTGTAGCCTTGGGCGCTCAGGCTCTTGAATTCAAGTTCGGTGATCACGGCTGGGGCCTTTCGATTCACCACCGGGTCGCATCGGACCGGTGGTCATGTGCATGCAGGGTGCCTCAGGGGAATGAGGTCGTGGTGCAATGGGAAGCCGGGGGGCACCCGGTGCCGACCCGCATTGCGGACCTGCTGCAGGCAAAACCCGTATTCAGTCGAACCGGGCCACCGCGCAGGCAGGCAAGACAGTCAGCGTACGCCAGGGCCAGGCTCCCCGGTCGCTGCAACCTGTGATGCTGATGCGGTGAATGAACATGGCAGGAGTGTAGCAAAGCCATATGGTGGCCCAAAGCCTTTCGACCACGGCCGACCACACCCCTCGAAACATTGCCACAGGCGCGGTGAACGCCTCGCCTGCAG
>JANLVB010000399.1:0-13456 GCA_031363785.1 Betaproteobacteria bacterium | reverse complement strand
CCCAGGGCCAGTGTCTGAAACACGTGATCTGGATGAAGACACGGCATTGGACGTCGATCCGCAGGGAAAAATATGCGCGATCACGGTCGAGCATGCATCGGAACGTGCCGGCATTCCGGATTTCTCGTATGAGCAGGTTGCGGCATAAGCAACTGAACATCCGAACGTTACTTGACCAAAGAACGACTCGAGCCGTCCACACCCGCCCGCGCCCGCAACGCCAGCCCGCGCCCGGCATGGGCGTGTGTGATGGCCAGGCCCAGGGCATCGGCGGCGTCGGTTCCGGGCAGGCCGGGCAGATGCAGCAGCCGGCGCACCATCTCCTGCACCTGGCTTTTTTGTGCCTTGCCATAACCCACCACCGCCTGCTTCATCTGCAACGCGGTGTACTCGACCACCGCCAGATCGGCAGACACCAGGGCCGTGATACAGGCACCCCGCGCCTGGCCCAGCAACAGGGTGGACTGTGGGTTGACGTTGACAAACACGATCTCGACCGACGCGCACTGCGGCTGGTACCGCTGCACCACTTCGCGCACACCGTCAAACAACACCTTCAGGCGCGCCGGCAAACCATCCTTGGCCAGATGTACGGTGCTGATGGTGCCACTGGCCACATACGCCAGCTCGGAGCCCGACACGTCCACCACGCCAAAGCCGGTGGTGCGCAGGCCTGGGTCGATGCCGAGGATTCTCATTCGTGCATCACAACTGGAAGTACCAGCGCACCGAATGAAAAAACACCGGTGCGGCAAAACACAGGGCGTCCACCCGGTCCAGCAGGCCGCCGGTACCGGTCACCGAGACGCCCTCCGGCCCCCAGTTCGGAATGCCGCGGTCTCGTTTGATGGCCTTCATCACCAGATGCCCGAGTGAGCCCGCCACGCAGGCGACAAACGCCAGGGCAAAGGCCTGGCCGGGCGCAAACGGTGTGACACCCGCCATCAGTGCTCCGAGCGCGCTGCCCGCCAGCACGCCAACCCACCACGCCGGCCAGTTGAAGCTGCTGCTGATGGCCGGTGCGGCCGGTGCGCGAGCGAGGCGCCGCGCGGCAAAAAACTGCGCCACCATGCATACCTGTACCACCAACACCAGAAAAATCACCAGGAACGCGTTTTTGCCGATGTAGCTGCGAAAGTCCAGCAACAGCAGGGCCGGCACATGGCTCATGCCGTATATACACACCATGATGCCCCACTGCAGCTTGGCGTTGCGCTCCAGAAACCGCTGCGGATCGTTGGCCAGGGCGCTGACCACCGGAATCGCCAGGAACACATAGA
This sequence comes from Betaproteobacteria bacterium, assembly GCA_031363785.1. Taxonomy (GTDB): domain Bacteria; phylum Pseudomonadota; class Gammaproteobacteria; order Burkholderiales; family Burkholderiaceae_C; genus CAISIP01. Next base: position 12,176 of record JANLVB010000399.1, on the reverse strand, counting down.
CCGGTATGAATACCGTGAACATGTCGAAGTGTTCGGTGGCCACCAGCACATACTGCATTGGCAGTACGACAAAAAAGGCCAGCACCAGGCTGCGGTGATCGCCCCGGCGCGTCGGTGACAGCGTCAGGAACTCGCGCAGTGCAAAAAAGGAGACCAGCGCAAACAACACGGTGGCCACGGTGTCCCCGGCCAGCCAGCCGATCCAGAACACGATCGCCATGGCCCAGCTGCTGCGCAACACGCCGTCGGCGCGAGCCAGCAAGTGCCGCCGGGCATCACCCGCCGTGCCTTCGGGAGACTCACGGATCGAGAGCAGAAAGATCACGATGCCGGCAATCGCCAGGCAGCCAAACACCAGCAGGAACATGGCCCCGACCTGCTGCGTGGCGTCCATGTTCTTGAGGTACTGGTTCATCGTGCCTTGCCTACAAATCGCGCAGGGCGATCACCGCGTCGCGCGCGCGCTGCAGGAACACCCGACGCTCTTCGCCGTCGCGCAGCTGTACTGGTGCGCCGAAGGTAACCGAACACAGCACCGGAACCGGCACCACTTCACCCTTGGGCATGACTCGCTGCACGTTGTTGATCCAGGTTGGCACCAGCACCAGGGTCGGGAAGCGTTGCGCCAGGTTGTACAGGCCGGCCTTGAATGCCTGTGGCTCTTCGGCATGGCCCCGCGTGCCCTCCGGAAACAGGATGATCGAATCGCCCTGCTGCAAGGCTTCGATCAGCGGCTCCAACGGGTCTTCATTGGCAGTGCGCTCACGCGACACATACACCGCGTTGAACACTTCGGTGGTGATCCATTCGCGCAGCGGCGTTTTGGTCCAGTAGTCACGCGCTGCGATCGGTCGCGTCACTGCGCGCAGATCGCGTGGCAACGCGGCCCAGATCAGGACCAGATCGGCATGGCTCTGGTGGTTCGCAAAGTAGATGCGCTGTTCTGCCTTGGGCGGGCAGCCGGCCCAACGCGCCTGGGAACCTGTGAGCACACGGATCAAACCCAGCAGGAACAGACCCATCAACTTGGCCAGCATGGCGCGCATGATACAGACAGGCGTGGCGCAAAGCGGCGCTACGGAAGACGCGCATCACCCATGCGGGCCAGGATGGTGGCGGCGCGGCTTCCGAGGTAGGAAGAGTTGGGCAGCTTCTCGAAATACTTCGGGCGCGGCAGCATCACCGCCAACCGTGCCGCCTCGAACGGCGCCAGCTGCGCCGCGCTCTTGCGGTAGTAGTGCTGTGCCGCCGCCTGGGCACCAAACACGCCCTCCCCCCACTCCACACTGTTGAGATAGATCTCCAGGATGCGGCGTTTGTCCAGCAGCATCTCCAGCATCACCGTCAACACCAGCTCCTGCGCCTTGCGCATGAGTGTGCGCTCACCGGAGAGAAACAGATTCTTCGCCAGCTGCTGCGTGATGGTCGAGCCGCCGACCACCTTGGGTGCGCGCGCCGGTTGTGCCCGTGCAGGGCCGGTGGCGCGTCTCACCGCCTGCTCCTCGGCCCGGCTGTTCTTCTTCCAGGCTTTCTCCAGCGCCTCCCAGTCGACGCCATCGTGGCTGCTGAAACCATCGTCCTCCGAGGCCAGAACGGCGCGCTTAAGATGGTCGGATATCTGGCTGTACGGCACCCACTGCTGGCGCCAGGGCACGGCACCCTGCGCGTGCCAGATGCGCCAGGCTTCCGAGCGCTGAAACGCGCTGGACTGCGGGTCAACCACCACCATGAGCGCGATGCGGGCCAGAAAAAACAACTGCAGCGCCAGCAATGCACAGGCCACCAGCATCAGCCAGCGCAATGCCGCCTTCATGTCATTTCCCGCTCACCCGGGCCTCGACCGTCTCGTCCCGCGTGAAACGAAAACGCGACACGACCACGATCTGGTCGGCCTCGCGCCGCATGTCGTCGCTGAAGTTGCCAAATGGTCCGGAGGCGCGGGCGATCATCTCGGCGCGACGATCCAGCGTGTAGTTACCCGAGCTCTCGACGATCTCGGTGGCCAGCACCCGGCCATCGGAATTGACGGTGACGATCATGGTCAATTCGCCATACAGCTTCTTGCCGCCGGCCGACGGGAAGTTTTCCGTGCCCTTGTCCTCGATGGCGCGGCGCAAGCTGTCGTAATAAACGGCGTAGGCCTTCTCCCGCGTCGCCGGACTGACATAACGCTTTTTCGGTCGCGCGTTCTCCATGTTGATGCGCCGCTCGATCTCGGCCAGTGACTTCACCAGCTGGCGGCGTTTCTCCTCCTGCGCCGCCTGCTCCGGTGTCTGACTGACGCGCTTGGGGTCGGGTGGCGGAAGGGACGCGAGCTGGCTGTGCACCTGTGCCAGCATGAGCAACTGCTGCTCCTGCAGCGCCTGCACGCTGCCGCGCGCCTGTTCTTCCACCGTGTCGCCGGTCTCGACCACCGCCGAGGGCGGCAGCGGCGTCGTGGCGCGGCCTTTGTCGGCATCCCCGCCACCAGCCATGTTGGCCTGCGCAATGGCGCGCGCCTTGTCGGGCTTCTCGCTGGTGCGGGCGTTCACCAGTATCACTTCCAGCGGCGTATCCTCGAACACCCGAGAGAAGCTCTGCGGGTCGACAAAACGCACGGTCAACAGTGCTGCGTGAACGGCAAACGACGCGCCGAGCGCAATTTGAAGGGTGCTGAAAGAACGCAGATTCACTAGGCCGGATTATCGTCCGACGCCAGCGCAACCTCGCCCGCCGGCTCATCCACGTCCACCACAATCGCGATCGGCCCGGCCGCCTGCTCGTCCTCCTCGTCCGGCGCTGGTGGCGGGTCACCCGCCACGGCATCCAGCCGCTGCAGTACGGTACCGGCGACATCGAGCCGGATCTCGTCCATCGCGCCCAGCTTCAGGCGTACCCGCGCGCCTCGCGCCAGGTCCCGCCCACCCAGCAGCGGCAGCACCAGCGGCAGTTCGTCTGCACGCACCATGTTCTCCTTGAACACCGTGCCCACCAGCTCGGTCGTGCCGTTTTGCTGCAGATGACGCAGGGTCCAGAAGCGCTCCATCGCGGCCTGAAAGCCGTTGTATGCCGCGTAGGCCGCGTCGAATGCTGAAATGATCGAGAACAGTTCCGCGTCCTTGGGCTTGAACGGCGCCGCAAGGGCGGCGGTGCGACCATGACGCGCGCAGGCAATGATCTGCCACTGGTTCACCAGGTCGGTATAACGGCGCAATGGTGACGTGCTCCAGGCATAACTCGCAACGCCGATGCCGGCATGCGGCAAGGCCTTGGTACCCATGCGCACCTTGACCCCGGGCGCCAGACTGGCCTGGCTGCGGTAGATCGCCGGCACGCCCAGCTCGGCCATCCAGGCGCCCCAGGTGCTGTTGGCCAGGATCATGGTTTCAGCGACGATCAGGTCCAGCGGCGCGCCGCGCTGGCGCACTCTGATCTCGACCTGCTCCGTCCCGTCGGGCTCCGCACCCAGGGTCCCGAGCAAACGGAAGTTGTAATCCGGCCGGTTGAAGTTTTCCGGCTTTCCGCGCACCAGCTCGCGCGTGGCCTTGCGCAGGGTGGCCAGCCGGAACAGAAATGCCAGTTGCGGTTGCAGCGCCGCAGTCGTTGCGTCGCAGGCTTGTGTTGCTTGGCAGTGACCGGCATCGACGCTCTCCAGCCACGCCTGTGTGACGACGCCGTCGAGCTGGTCATGCCGCAAGTTGGCAACAATCGCCACCCGTTCCAGCCGTGTCTCGCTGTGTGTGATGTCCAGGGTGACTTCGTCCAGGTGCAGGTAGAGCGAAACTGCCGGGCAGTCGCGGCCCTCCAGCAGGGTATAGGTCTGCACCACCGAATCGGGCAACATGGTCACCTTGTGACCGGGCATGTAGACCGTCGACAGACGGGCACGCCCGAGCCGGTCGACGGCATCGCCCGGCTGCACCGCCAGGCCGGGTGCGGCAATATGGATACCCACCACCACCCGCCCGCTGCCCAGCCCCTGCACACTCAGGGCGTCGTCAATTTCCGTGGTGGCCGAATCGTCGATGGAAAAGGCCCGTGCCGTGGACACCGGCAACACCTCGGTGATCACCGGCGCGTCGAGCGGCGCAAAAGCGGTGCCTTTCGGAAAGTTGTCAAACAGGAAACGCTTCCAGTGGAACTGGTAAGCCGAGGTTATGGCACCCGACTGCTGCAGCAGCTCGAGCGCGCCGGTATGGGTGGCGCGGGATGCCTCCACCACCGCCTTGTATTCGGGCGCATTCTTGTCCGGCCGGAACAGTATCCGGTACAGCTGGTCGCGGATGGCCGCCGGACAACGCCGCTGTGACAATTCGTCCACCCACAGGGCAATCTGTGCCTGCAACTGCGCCTTCTTTTCCAGCGCCACCAGTGCCTGGGCCACCACTTCCTGAGGCGCCTTGCGGTAACGGCCCTTGCCGGCACGCCGGAAGTAGTGGGGTGCGTCCTGCAAGCGAAACAGTGTGCCGGCCTGCTGCTCGAGGCTGGCATTGGTACTGAAATACTCGCGCGCCAGGTCGGCAAAACCAAACTCTTCCGCGGGTGAGAACTCCCACGCCATCTCCAGCTCGATGCCCTGGCTGACGCGCAGCGCGGCCTGCACGAACAAGGGCGGTGCCGGCTTGTCAAATCGCAGCAACATGTTGCCCGCCTTGACCTTGACGCGTTTTCCGCTGTCGAGCTCGACCTGGGCAGATGCGTCGGCCTCTGACAGCAGCCGGCCGGTCATGAATTTCCCGGCATCTTCAAACAATAGGAACATGTGCTGAATTGTCCCCGCAAATCGGCCCCTGGCACGGCCCGGTCGCGGCACGGTAGTGCGGGTCATGCCGGGGCGATGCAACTGGCGGGATAATCCTGCGATGGCCATCGTGTTTGAAAGACCCTCCCTGTGGGCACGCCTTCTGCCCTGGTTCAAGGGGTTCGATGCGCCCCTGACGGTGGTCGTCCTGCTGCTGGCCGGCATGGGCCTGTTGACCATGTATTCATCGGGTTTCGACCACGGCTCACGCTTCGAAGACCATGCGCGCAATATGCTGATCGCACTCGGCCTGCTGTTTCTGGTAGCCCAGATTCCGCCGCAGCGCCTGATGCGCCTGGCGCTTCCGGTGTATTGCGTCGGGGTGGCGCTGCTGATCGCGGTGGCGCTGTTCGGCGTAACCAAAAAAGGTGCGACACGCTGGCTCAATCTGGGTGTCACGATACAGCCCAGTGAGATACTGAAGATCGCCATGCCGCTGGTGCTGGCCTGGTGGTTCCAGAAGCGAGAAGGGCATCTGCGGCCGCTGGACTTCATGGTTGCAGCAGTACTGCTGGCGCTCCCGGTGGCTTTGATCATGAAGCAACCCGACTTGGGCACGGCGCTGCTGGTGCTGGCAGCCGGTCTGTCGGTGATCTTTTTCGCCTGGGTTCGTTGGAGCCTGATTGTTCCTCCCGCATTGGTCGCCTTGCTCGGAATCGGGCTGCTGATCGGTTTCGGGTCGGAGTTGTGCGCCGACGGTGTGCGCTGGGTGGTATTGCGCGACTACCAGCAGCAACGCATCTGCACCCTGCTGGACCCGACCAAAGACCCGCTGGGCAAGGGCTTCCACATCATCCAGGGCATGATCGCCATCGGCTCGGGCGGAGTCTGGGGCAAGGGCTTCATGCAGGGCACACAGACACACCTGGAGTTCATTCCCGAGCGCACCACCGACTTTATATTTGCCGCGTTCTCGGAGGAGTTCGGCCTGCTTGGCAACCTGGTGCTGATCGCCGCCTTTCTTTTTCTCGTGCTGCGCGCCCTCACCATCGCGCTCGAAGCACCTACCGTCTTTTCCCGCCTGCTGGCCGGCGCACTGGCGGTGATCTTCTTCTCCTACGCATTTGTCAACATGGGCATGGTGAGCGGAATCCTGCCGGTGGTGGGGGTGCCGCTGCCGTTCATCAGTTATGGCGGCACGGCCATGGTGACACTGGGCCTGGCCCTGGGCATGTTGATGTCCATCGCCAAGTCGAAACGCCTGGTGCAATCGTGACCAGCACGTCGCGGGTGGCGATCGTCGGTGTCGGCAATATGGGCAGCGGCATGGCAGTCAACCTGTTGCGCCGGGGCTGGCAGGTGCATGTGCACGATATAGACATGGTCAGGCAACAGGCCCTGCAGGAATCGGGCGCAGTCACGCACGATTCGGCCGGCGCGGCTGCGGCGCGGGCGACGACCACCATCATTTGTGTCGTCAACGCAGAACAGTGCCAGGACGTGTTGTTTGGCCGCAGTGGTGTCGCGGCCAACGCACAACTCGGCCACACGGTGTTGTTGTGCCCGACCATGAGCCCGCAGGACTGCGAGGTTATCGCCGCCCAGTTGTGGCCACTCGGACTGCATTGCATCGATGCCCCGATGTCCGGCGGTCCCGACCGCGCGGCCAATGGCAGCATGAGCCTGATGGTGGCCTGCGCCGATCACGTGTTCCAGCGCCAGCAGGCATTGCTGGAGGCCCTGTCTTCGCGGCTGTTTCGAATCGGCGAAAGAATCGGAGACGGTGCCCGCACCAAACTGGTCAACAACCTGGCGGCGGGCATCAACCTTGTGGGGGCGGCCGAAGTATTGGCGCTGGCGCAGCGGCTGGGTCTGGATCAGGCGCGTACGCTCGATGTCATCGAACAGTCCAGCGGGCAAAGCTGGATCGGAACGGACCGCATGCGCCGCGCAATCAAGGGCGATTACGCGCCGCGAGCCCACATGACCCTGCTGGAGAAGGACACCCGGCTCGCCCTGCAGGCCGCTGCAGACGCGGGCTTCCACGGTCCACTGGGCGCCACGGTGCGCGACGTGTTTGCCAGTGCCAGTGCCGCCGGGCTGGCGGCGCAGGACGACGCCGCCCTGCTGAAATGGCTGGCCCGACCAGGCTGAGGCTTTCCCCCGGCTGCACGGCAGGCTGCATGGTCCTGCCACGGGCAGGGTTGCCGGACGCTCGCTAAAATGGGCAATGATCTCTCGCGAACCCACCATCGAACGCCTGGCCATTGCCCGGGCCCTTCTCCTCACGCCATTCGGGCTGGATGAAACGCACTTGGCGCGCGCCCTGGCAGAAATCCGCAGCCACCAGGTAGATGAGGCCGACCTCTACTTCCAGTACACACGCAGCGAAGGCTGGAGCCTGGAAGAAGGCATTGTCAAGACCGGGTCCTTCAGCATCGACCAGGGGGTCGGAGTTCGTGCAGTCAGTGGCGAGAAGACCGCATTTGCCTATTCCGACGACATCTCGAATCCGTCCCTGCTCGACGCGGCGCGCACCGTGCGCTCGATCGGCGCGGCTGGCAAGAACGCGCGCAAGCGTATCGCCACCCGCACGCTGGCCGCGACGCGCTCGCTGTACCCCGATCTGGATCCGATCACCACGCTCGACAGCACGGCGAAGGTCGCGTTGCTGGGCCAGGTAGAGAAACTGGCGCGTTCGCGCGACCCGCGCGTGGTGCAGGTCATGGCCTCTTTGGCCAGCGAATACGATGTGGTGCTGGTAGCCCGTGCCGATGGCACGCTGGCGGCCGACGTACGGCCCCTGGTGCGTCTGAGCCTGACGGTGATCGCCGAGCAAAAGGGACGCCGTGAAATGGGCAACGCCGGCGGCGGCGGCCGCTTCGGACTGGCCTATTTCGATACCGCACGCATCACGCAGTACGTGGACGAGGCGGTAAAGGCGGCGTTGACCAATCTGGAGTCGCGCCCGGCACCGGCGGGAGAAATGACCGTCGTGCTCGGCCCGGGATGGCCTGGCATTTTGTTGCACGAGGCCATCGGGCATGGCCTGGAAGGCGATTTCAACCGCAAGGGGTCGAGCGCCTTCAGCGGGCGCATCGGCCAGCGCGTTGCCGCTCCCGGAGTCACGGTACTCGATGACGGCACCATTGCCGACCGGCGCGGCTCACTCAATGTCGATGATGAAGGCAACGTCAGCCAGCGCAACGTGCTTATCGAAGATGGCATTCTGATAGCCTACATCCAGGACGCCATGAACGCGCGCCTGACCGGTGTCGAGCCGACCGGAAACGGACGGCGCGAGAGTTATGCCCATGTACCGATGCCGCGCATGACCAACACCTACATGCTGGCCGGCGACAAGGATCCACAGGAGATCGTGGCTGGCATCAAGCGCGGTCTGTATGCCACCAATTTTGGCGGTGGCCAGGTCGATATCACCTCGGGCAAATTCGTGTTCTCCGCCAGCGAGGCGTATTGGGTCGAAAAGGGGAAAATCCTGTATCCGGTCAAGGGTGCCACCATTGTCGGCAATGGTCCCGATGCGCTGACGCGCGTCACCATGATCGGCAACGACATGCAACTCGACAGTGGTGTCGGCACCTGCGGCAAGGAGGGCCAGAGTGTCCCGGTAGGTGTTGGACAGCCGACACTGCGAATCGACGGCTTGACGGTGGGCGGCACCGCCTGAGCGCCGGTGCTGCGTTGACGCGGCACTCCTCCATCATCAGGAAACAGCATGACCACCCCGAGCATCCACTGGCAGGACGCCAGCCCGGAACAACGCATCCAGGGCGACCGGCGGCGCAGCCGGCCAATGACCGACCGTACCAGTCGCACCGACGACGAACGCATCAAGGCCATCACCGTATTGCCACCACCCGAACACCTGATCCGCTTTTTCCCGATCAGCGGCACGCCGGTCGAGCAGCTGGTCGCCAGCACGCGCAGCAACATCCAGAACATCATGGCGGGGACCGACCGGCGCCTGCTGGTGGTGATTGGCCCCTGCTCCATCCATGATCCGGTAGCCGCACTCGACTATGCCCGCCAACTGCTGGCGCAACGCCACAAGTACCGTGACACACTGGAGATCGTGATGCGGGTGTATTTCGAGAAACCACGCACCACGGTCGGCTGGAAAGGCCTGATCAATGACCCCTATCTGGACGAGACATTCCGTATCGACGAGGGTCTGCGCATCGCCCGCCAGTTGCTGATCGAAATCAACCGGCTCGGCCTGCCGGCCGGCAGCGAATTTCTTGATGTCATCTCACCGCAGTACTTAGGCGACCTGATTTCCTGGGGCGCCATCGGTGCCCGTACCACCGAGAGTCAGGTGCACAGGGAACTGGCCTCCGGCCTGTCGGCCCCGATCGGGTTCAAGAATGGCACCGACGGCAATATCCGCATCGCCACCGACGCGATACAGGCCGCCGCCGGCGGACACCACTTCCTGTCCGTGCACAAGAACGGGCAGGTCGCCATCGTTCAAACCAACGGCAACCGCAACTGCCACCTGATCCTGCGCGGCGGCAGACAGCCAAACTACGGCGCCCAGAGCGTGGCGGAGGCCTGCCAGCAGCTGGCGGCAGCGCAACTGCCCGCCACGCTGATGGTCGACTGCAGCCACGCCAACAGCAGCAAGCAGCATGAAAAGCAGCTTGAGGTTGCGCGCGATATCGCGCTCCAGGTTGCTGGCGGGTCAGACAGCATATTTGGACTCATGGTGGAGAGCCACCTGTCTGCCGGCGCCCAGAAGTTCACCCCAGGCAAGGACGACCCCGCCCAGCTGGCCTACGGCAAAAGCATCACCGATGCCTGCCTGGGCTGGGAACAGTCGCTCGAACTGCTTGAGGTGTTGTCTGCAGGAGTGCTGGCGCGCCGGGGGCGTTGAAGTCGGGCCCAGGAAGCAGGCCGGTGTCACGCCACATCCGCGACCCGCTGCCCTCCGCGTGCCAGCAGGGCGGTGACGAGCTTTTGCTGGATGCCGCCAAATCCGCCGTTGCTCATACACACAATATGGTCGCCCGGTGCAGCCGAGGTCACCACCTGTTGCACCAGCGCGTCGACGGTGGCCACCACCCGCGCCCGTTCGCCCATCGGTGCCAGTACCTCGGCCGCATCCCAGCCGAGCCCTGCGCTGTGGCAAAAGCTGATATCCGCCATCTCCAGACTGGCCGGCAACTGGGCCTTCATGCCACCGAGCTTCATGGTGTTGGTGCGCGGTTCGAACAAGGCCAGAATGCGCGCTCGCGGGCCGACGCGGCGACGCAAACCCGCAAGCGTCGTGCGCATCGCGGTCGGATGGTGGGCGAAATCGTCGTATAACGTCACCGCGTTATCGTGCCCCGCCGCGCAAGGCAAGGCGATACGGGCCACCACTTCCATACGCCGGTGAACGCCGCGAAAGTCGGCTAGCGCCCGGGCCGCTTGCGCGGCGTCGACACCCACATGCTCCGCCGCGGCGATGGCCGCCAGCGCGTTCAGCTGGTTGTGCACGCCACCCAGTGACCAGCGGACTTCGCCCACGGCCACGCCGGCGCGCAAAACCTGAAACTGGTGTGGCTCACCGAGGGCGTTGTAGTCGCTGGTGGCGGCGCCAAAACTGCGCACTTCGCTCCAACAACCGGCATGCAGAACGCGGGCCAGGCTTTCCTCCAGTCCGTTCACGATCACGCGCCCGGCGCCATGCGGCCCGCTGCCCGGCACGGTACGCAGCAGGTGGTGGAACTGGCGCTCAATCGCAGCCAGATCGTCAAAGATGTCAGCATGGTCGAATTCCAGGTTGTTCAGCACCGCAGTGCGTGGCCGGTAGTGGACGAACTTGCTGCGTTTGTCAAAAAACGCTGTGTCGTATTCATCCGCTTCGATCACAAAACATCGCCCTGGCCCGGCTGGCGCACCGGGGCGCTCTGGGCCCGTCGGCAGTCCCAGACGCGCTGACGTGGCAAAGTTCAGGGGCACACCGCCGACCAGGAAACCCGGCGCCAGTCCGGCGCATTCGAGTATCCAGGCCAGCATCGATGTGGTCGTGGTCTTGCCATGGGTACCTGCCACCGCCAATACGTGCCGCCTTGGCAATACATGGTCGGATAACCACTGGGGGCCGCTGGTGTATGGCACTCCAGCATCGAGGATGGCCTCCATCAAGGGGTAACGCGCACTGCCGTCAGTCAGCCTGGCGCGGCTGACCACGTTGCCCACCACGTACTGGTCAGGCTGGAAGGCCAGCTGGTCAGCACGATAACCCTCTACCAGATCGATACCCAGCTCGCGCAACTGCTCGCTCATCGGCGGGTAGACACCCGTGTCACAACCCGTCACCCGGTGCCCCTGGGCCCGCGCCAGCGCGGCAAGACCCCCCATGAAAGTTCCGCAAATACCCAGGATATGAATGTGCATGCGGCAATTCTAGGAGCCCGCCGGTCAGGCAATGCAAAATGGCGGTCCATGCACAGCACCACATCCAGCCACCATGCCGACATCTGTGCCACGGCGGCGCGGCTGGTGGTCGAGGAGGGGCTGGATTTCGGTGCCGCCAAGCAGCGTGCTGCGCGCCTGCTGGGCCTGGGCCTGCGGGGCGCGATGCCAGGCAATGACGAACTGGAATTGGCTGTGCGGGACTATATTGCGCTGTTTTGCGCTGACACGCAACCGGGCGAGTTGTACGCGCTGCGGGTTCTGGCGTGCACCTGGATGCGTCGGCTGCAGCAATTCCGGCCGCACCTCAGCGGGGCAGTCTGGCAGGGCACGGCAACACGCCTGTCGGACATCCGCATCGACCTCTTCTGTGACGATACCAAGTCGGCCGAGCTGGTGCTGATCGACCAGCGCGCGGACTACGAACAACGCAGCCGGCGCGGCATACGTGGCGAGATGGTCGACACCCTGAGTGTGCACAGTCTGTGTGAGGGATTGCGCGAGATGGTTGGTGTGCATTTGCTGGTGTACGACCTCGACCAGCTGCGCGGTGCGCTGCGGCCCGACGGGCGTGGGCGTACAGGACGGGGCGACCTCAGCGGCGTGCTCGCGCTGCTGCAAGACAGCTGATGGCAACACCTGCCGCCACTGCACTAGCCGCAACCCGGCGCCGCTGGCTTGTTGCCGGTGTCGCCGCGGCCGCTACAGCCACCGGCGCCACACTGGCATGGATGCAGCGAAGTAGCCGCGCCGACGCCGATCCGAGTGCGCCACTATGGGACATGGAATTCGATACCCTAGGGCCTCAAAAACTGGCAATGCGGCAATTCGCCGGGCGTCCCTTGATATTGAACTTTTGGGCCACCTGGTGTCCACCCTGCATCGAAGAATTTCCGCTACTTGACGCCTTTTACCGTCAAAACTCCCCTAACGGATGGCAAGTTGTTGGATTGGCCGTCGATCAGGCAACTGCGGTAGAAAAATTCCTGCAGCAAAACCCGGTTCAGTTTTCCATAGCGCTGGCCGGGATTCA
>JANLVB010000391.1:0-1699 GCA_031363785.1 Betaproteobacteria bacterium | reverse complement strand
GTCTGGCGCTCGATCCAGCGCTGGCTCTCGAAGTGCTGGCAGTGCGGGCAGCTTCTGTGGCCGCAGGAATGCGGCACCCGGCGTTGCTCGCCACAACCGAGACACTGGGCCAGCATCTGAGGCTTTGGGCTGCAACTTGGCGAGTATCGGCGCGGCCCGCCGGTTAGCTTGTAGCGTTTTGTGGCACGCACCCACAGTCGTGGTTGAGTTCTGAATATTGGTAGCTACAATAAATGGTGCGTTTTATATTCGACCCAAACAAAGACGCGCTGAACTTGGCCAACCATGGCCTATCGCTTTCGTTGGCAGCGAAACTGGTTTGGGATGAGGCGTACGTTTGGGTTGACCCACGTTATCCGTATGACGAGTTGCGAATGGTTGGACTGGTTCCCGAGGGCAACACGTTGTATTGCGTGGCATTTGTTGATCGTGGCGATGTGCGCAGAACCATCAGCCTGCGCCTTGCCGAGAGACGAGAGGTAAAAAAGTATGTCGAAAATATCCAGTAAGCGCATGATCCTGATGCCGTCGGTCAAGGACAACGCGAGAATTGTTGCGGCGGCCAAGGCCGATCCAGATGCCAAGCCCATGACGAAGACGCAGCTAGATGCGCTGGTGCCGATCAGCGTTGCGAGAGGCAGGCCAAAATCCGAGAATAAAAAGCTGCTTCTCTCCGTACGCTACAGCGTCGAGGTTGTGGAGTATTTTCGCTCTACCGGCGATGGCTGGCAGGCGCGCATGGACAGTGTGCTCCGTCAGTATGTGAGCAAGCATGTACCCCGCAGCAAGGCGACATGACGAAAAAACGAAGATCGCGCGAAGCCGCGACCCAGAGGTCATGAGCGGGACGCTGCCCGGTGCTTCAGCTGCCGTCTGCCGACTCGAACCACCTGTTCTCGTCGTAGAACGGCCCCGGCTTTTCGCGTAGCGCCTCGTACTTGCAGATCTCGGGCTCGGGCCCCAGCGGGATCGACTCGCCTGCGCGAAACGCCCATTCCCCGCGCTGGCTGGTGGATGCGCGCACAAAACTCTGGATGGCGAATGCCCGGTCGTGCTTCGATGTGTTGGCGTTGGAGCCATGCACTGTCAGCAGGCCCCACAGGGCGAGGTCACCGGGCTCCAGTTCCAGGTTGACGACCCGCTCCGGATCGAGGCCTGCGGCCTGCAATTCGGCCGCCTGCGTGGTGCCCTTCATGATCGGGCCGTCATCCGACAGGCCCAGGTAACCCAACTTGTGGCTGTCGGGGAACACCTGCAGGCAGCCGTTGTCGACTGTGGCGGCATCGATGGCCAGGCCGGTGTTGATGTAGGAGGTCATCAGGTCCTGGTACACGTCGGTCCGGTCGCGGAATCGCAGGTCCTGGTAGAAGCAGTAACCGCTGCGCCGGTTAGCCCCGGGCGGTTTCCAGTGGATCTGCTGCGCCACCTGCTTGATGTCAGGGCCCAGCAGTGGCTGCATTAACGCCAGCACGCGCGGGTCGCGCCGGATGCGCTCGAACAACGGGCTGATCCAGGTATCCAGTGCGCCTGCAACAGGTACCGTTGGCCGACAAACGACTCGGGCAGGATCTCATAGAGCAGGTTTTGATGGCGCCAGGTGGCGTGTTGCTTCAGGCCTTCGGCGTAGATGCGCTGTGTCTCGGCCTGGATGGTAGCCATCTCGTCGCTGGAGAACACCCCACGCACCACGGCGTAACCA
>JANLVB010000386.1:0-3458 GCA_031363785.1 Betaproteobacteria bacterium | reverse complement strand
GGGCGCCATCCTGTCTCTCTCGATCATGCTGTCCGAGTTGTGGCTGGTCGAACGGATGGGGTTGATGTCGATAGCGAAATGGACACCGATTCGCCATTCGCTGGAAACCACGGCCATCACCTTGTTTGCCGGCTTTATCGGCTGGCGGTACCTGGATTTGTGGACCGAAGAACGCTTGCGTGCGGCATCCGGTGGTCTGTCGCCAACCCAGATGGACGAGGAGATCGCGGTCGAGCCGGCCTCGCGCCTGACCACCGCCCTGCCCCTGGCGCGCGTCTTGTCGGGCGTGGCCATTCTGTTTTTTGTCGCCTTCCTTGGCATGTCTCAGCTGGGTGTTGATGTCACGACCTTGCTGGCGGGTGCCGGCGTGTTCGGTCTGGCGCTGAGTTTCGGCTCGCAGGCGCTGGTGCGCGACATTGTGTCAGGCGTGTTTTTCATGTCGGATGACGCATTCCGGGTCGGAGAATATATCGACACGGGACGCCTGAAGGGTACCGTGGAGAGGGTGACGCTGCGCTCGGTGCGACTGCGCCACCAGAACGGGCAGATCCATACCATTCCTTTTGGCCAGCTCAACTCCATCTCCAATTTCAGCCGCGACTGGCAGACCGTCAAATTCAACCTGCGGCTGTCGCGCGACACCGATCTGGAGAAAACCCGCAAGACGGTGAAGCGGGTCGGCCAGGAAATGCTGCAAGACCCGGAGTTCGGTGCCGAGTTCTTGCTGCCCCTCAAGCTGCAGGGCATGGCCGAAATCACCGACAGCGCACTGGTCGTGCGCCTGAAGTTCACCGTCAAGCCCACCAATCCGAGTGTCATCCAGCGCGAAGCACTGAAACGCCTTCACGGTGCATTTGCCAGGGACGGCATCGAGTTTGCCGCCGGGGTGATTACCGTACAGGCGGCTGGTGGCTTGAGCGCCGGCGACGGCGCCGCCGCAGCGCTGGGCGCGACGCCAGCAACAGCGGGAAGTGCCGCTGCCTGAGAGCGTAGCGGCAGGCGCTTAGCCGCGCTTGCCAGCGCGAACCGGGGCCGGTGCCTTCCCGGATGCCTTGACTGGTGTGGCGCCGCTGACAAGCTTCAAGGGCACGCTGCGTTTGCGCGCCGGCCTGGCGGCTGCGACGGTCGCAGCCGCAGGTTTGACAGCCGCTTTTGAACGGGCTGGTTTCGGGGTGCCGGTGGCCGTCGCAACCGCTGTTTCATGGACCGGTGCCACCAGGCCAAGCGCCAACTCCAGCAGCTTGCGGTGTTCTGCCAACAGTGAGTCTGCCAAATCTGCCACATCGGGCACGGCGCGGCGGCAGGCGATCAAACCGTAGTCGAGCCGCCCGTTGTAACTCTGCACAGTCACATTCAACGCCATGCTGTGCGCCGGGATCGACACCGGGTAATAACTGACGATCTTTGCACCGGCGAAGTACAGTGGTACCGGTATACCCGCCACATTCGAGACCACCACGTTGGCGATTGGCGGCAACACATTGGCCAGCCTTGAGCGGCCAAACAGCGACGCCAGGCCGGACATCAGCCAGGGGGCGGCCAGCATCGGAAAGTCGGTCGGAATTGCCGCCCGCATGCGGCCCATCATCGCCTTGCTGCTGGTGGACGACTCGTTGATCTTGCGCAGGCGCGCGATCGGGTCCTGGATGTCAGTCGCCAGATTCATGATCACCATGCTGACCTGGTTGTTCGCAGTGTCGTCTCCGGCCTCACGCAGACTCACCGGCACGGCCGCCGACAGCGGCTTGTCGGGCAGGTCGTTGTGCTGCTTCAGGTAACCGCGCAGGCCCCCAGCCACGGTGCCCATCACCACATCGTTGAGCGATACACCCACCAGCTTGGCGATCTGCTTGACCTCGGCCAGCGGCACGGTGCGGCCGGCAAAACTGCGCTGGTTGGTGATGGCCACGTTGAGCAAGGTACGTGGTGCGAAGAAACTCAGCTTCTTGGGCAGGAGCCAGTTACGTTTGCCGTTTTCGTCCTTCTCGGGAACCAGCACATTGCGGGCGGTACGCACGATGGTCGGCACCGACTTGACCAGCTTGAAAACCTGCTGGCCGGTGTTGCTGATGGCAGCGCCCAGCAGCTCGGCGATGCCGAGTTGGTACTGGTTGCGCCGTGCCTTGGGCCGGGGAGGCTTTATCTGACGACCGCTGGGTTCGAGGTCCAGAATGGCCTTGCTGAGCGCCACACCGGCCTGGCCATCGATACCGGCATGGTGCACCTTGGTGTACAGCGCCACTTGGCCACTTTTCAGGCCATCAATGATGAAAAACTCCCACAACGGGCGGCTGCGATCCAGCAGGCTGGAATGCAGGCGCGCGACGTACTGCTGCAACTGGCGGTTGCTGCCCGGGGCTGGCAGGGTGACATGGCGTACGTGGTAGTCCATGTCGATGTCTTCGTCCTCCACCCAGACCGGGTTCGACAGGTCAAATGGCATCAGCGCCAGCTTGCGCGTGAACACGTCGGCCAGGTGCATGCGCTGCACCAGGTGGGCCTTGGCGTCTTCGTAAAAATTGCGGTTGTAGCCCTCTGGCAAGTCCATCACGTTCAAGGCACCGACATGCATCGGCATCTCGGGCGACTCCAGGTGCAGGAAGGTCGCGTCAACGCCGCTGAGGTGGTTCATGAAGGTGCCTTCGGTTAAAACTTGCCGTCGACGAGGTACATCGCGATCCAGGGCTGCCAGACCACCAGTGCCAAGCAGACCAGCATGATCAGAATATACGGCACCGCCGCCTTTATGAGCAGCCCGAACGGCTGTTTGAAGGCGGACATGGCAACAATCAAGTTCAGGCCCACGGGAGGCGTTAGGTACCCGATCTCCAGGTTCAGGATCATGATGATGCCAAACACGATCTTGTTGTAGGCATAAGCTTCGGCCATCGGGGCCAGCAGCGGTGCCAGGATCAGGATCGCTTCACCGGTGGTCATGATGCAACCGACACCCAGCAACAGGACGTTCACCAGCAGCATGAACATCAGGGGGCTGGAGATGTAACCTTGCATGAACTGCACCAGGGTGGATGGCACCCGGTGTTCTATCAGGATGATGTTGAGGCTCAGCGCGACCGCCAGCACCGGGAACAGGGAGCCACCGAGCTTGGAAGCGTCCAGCACCACCTGGTAGAAATCGCGCAACTTCATCTCGCTGTGCACAAAGGTCTCGATCATGATGGCATACACCAGCGCGACCGCCGCAGCCTCGGAAGCGGTGAAGAACCCGCTGTAGATGCCACCCAGCAGGATCACCGGCATCATCACCGCCCAAACGCCATTGCGGCAAGCCTGGGTGAACTCGGTCATGCTGAACTTCTGCGACGGCATCTTGCGGTTGAACCAAATGGCGTAGATCGACATCACGACCAGCAACAAGATGCCCGGACCGACGCCGGCCAGAAACAGGTCAGTCACCGATGCTTCGGTCACCAGGCCGTAGATGATCATCGGGATCG
>JANLVB010000291.1:0-17615 GCA_031363785.1 Betaproteobacteria bacterium | reverse complement strand
CCCGCAGGCCCCAAAAGCCGAGAGCCTGCACCAGGCCATGCTCAAGGTGATGGGCATGGCGCAGTTCAGCCACCCGGCTTGATGGGCACCGTATGCGCTGGTGGGGGATGGGGGGCGGTGACGTGTGCATGGCATCCTGTGCGACATTTATCGAATGGATAAATTATTGTCTTGACCAATATTTATCCATTCCGTAAACTCCGGACATGGAAAAGCAGACCCCGCACTACGACCTGACGGTCGTCAAGGCGCGGGTCCTGAGAGACGGTATCTTTACGTTCACTGCCACAGCGCGACTGGGTGCGGCGGCTCTGGGGCTGTCGGAGGCAGAGGCGGTCAGTCTGGTCCTGGGTTTGCGGCGCAATCAGTGCATCAAAAGCATGACCACCTTCGCCGACCACCGGGTTTGGCAGGATGTTTACCACGCGATGTGTCTCAACGGGCGCGTCGCCTATGTCAAGCTGACGCTGCAGGATGGTGCTTTGGTCATTCAATTCAAGGAGAAATAACATGCGCAAACCGGCCTATTGCCTGCAGTGCGATGACGGTACGTTGCTGGCAAACCAGACCAAAGACGTGAGCATTTCGGTGAACGGTTTCACCACTGTCGTTCCAGCGGTCAGTGGTTGGCACTGCCCGGTGTGCGGAGAGATCGAATTTACCCAACGCGCCAGTTCCAACCGGTACAACAAGGCGTTGGCGGCGCTGCACAAGGCAGCGGACAAGCAGCGCGCCGAGTCAGTGCGCACTATCCGCAAGAAGCTCGGGCTGCGGCAGTCCGACGCCGGTAAATTGTTTGGTGGCGGCGTCAGCGCGTTTTCGGACTACGAGCGTGGCAAAACACAGCCACACAAATCGACGGTGCTGTTGCTGCAGATTCTGGACCGGCACCCGGAGTTGCTGGAGGAAGTGCGTGGGGCATGAGCAATTTCTGCCTGACCAGTGCCTGCAACACGGCAACGGCAGACGGACGGGCAGAAGAAGCACTGAGTGGTCTGGCCCGGGGTTTCTTCTACGCCGGCTCCCGGAGCCTGCTGGTAACCCACCGGGCAGTGGAGAGTGAATCGGCCAAGGAGCTCACCACCAGCACCTTTGCGCACTACACGGTCAACCCGCAGGCCCCAAAAGCCGAGAGCCTGCACCAGGCCATGCTCAAGGTGATGGGCATGGCGCAGTTCAGCCACCCGGCTTGATGGGCACCGTATGCGCTGGTGGGAGATGGGGGGCGGTGAGCGATATGGCTGTTCAGAATGGTGCGCAACGGTGACCACGACGAGCCCATGAGGCAAGGTCATCGGTCCAGTCGCCAACCGATACGCAAATGCCAAAGCGGGCGCTATGATGGCCGCAAGAACCGTTTCACGCTGCAACCATGTCCAACCTGGCCGAACAAATTCGCGAAGCACTGGCCATGTTTGCGCGCAACGGAACAGCGCCAGCATTGATCGGCGGCTTGGCGGTGGTTGCGCACCAGGTAGTGCGCGCCACCAAGGATGTGGATTTTCTGGTGGAGGCCGAAGCTGCGGATCGGTTACATGATGCGCTGCTGGATTTGGGCTACCGGTGCCTGTACCGCAGTGAAGATGCCGCCAACTATGTGCGCGCAACGGAAGGGCTGGATTTGCTGTACGCGCATCGTCCCCTCGCGCGCCGCTTGCTGGCGCAGGCATCAGAACGAGAAACCCCAATGGGCCGCATGCGTATCATCAGCGTCGAAGGACTCGTAGGCTTCAAGCTGCAGGGCTTTGTGAACGATGCATCGCGAACGAGAGACTTGGACGACATTCGCGCACTGTTGAAAACACATCGCGCTTCGCTCGACATGGATGAGTTGCGCGAATACTTTGCCCTGTTCAACAAACCGGAACTCCTCGATGAACTTCTCGGATAACACCGATACACACCTTGAAGCGGTGCCAAGGCGTGCCGATGCAAGTGCGGTGTTGGTGCGCGAAGCGGGTGTGCCTTTTCAGCCGCCGCCGGGCAAGGCTTCTGAGGCCGACCCCTTCGCCGAGTGGATGAGCCTGATGGAGGTGGTCCAAATGCTCTGCCCCGTGTGGCCCGTACGTGACAAGCCCATGCGGGGCAACCACTGGCGACTGTGATCGTCGTCCGAGCCATTTGTGCACATTGGGCGCACTCCGGCATAGCTACAGAAGTTGGAGCACATTTGATCTGCATGGGGCATATTGCTGCAGGCGACGCGTTTTACGGAGAGATGATCGCCGGAGCGCGGTTTGCCGAACCGTTTCACTGGGCCTCCTTCATGCTGGTTGGCAGCTTTTGAAGTGCGCTGGCCAAGTCACGCCGTCGTAGTGGCGGGGCTGCTGTCAGGCCGCGTCACGTCCCAACCAAATACCTCCACCGGCGAATGCCCCCTGAGCTCGCGCAGACCGAGCGCCGTCAGGCCAGACCGCCCGACCAAATGGTCAACAACTGCACGCGAACACACCAGCTGGTAGCCGACTTCCTTGGTGACACCCTCCAGCCGCGCAGCGACGTTGGTCACGTCGCCGATCACGCTGTATTCATGGCGGGACGCCGCGCCAACGTGTCCGGCCACGCCAACGCCGGCGTGCAGGCCGATGCCAATCTGGAATGGCGCCTCGCCCGTGGCCTGCAGCGCGGCATTGAGGTGCGTGCATTGGGCCAGCATCGCGCGGGCAGCAGCAAAGCCGGCTGCGCAGGGGTTGTCCAGCTGCTTGGGCACGCCAAACACCGCCATCATGCCGTCTCCCATGATGGTCACCACCGTTCCGCCGTGCTGGTGGATGATGGGCACGACGCGCTCGAAGCAATTGTTCAGGAAGGTGATGGTCTGCTCCGGGCTGCAGTGCTCGCTGCGGCTGGCGTAGCCACGGATGTCGGAAAACAACACACAGGCAAATACCCGCTGCCCACCCTGCACCGGGTTCAGTGTGCCGGCCAGTGTCTCGTTCATCACCGGCGGGCTGACATAAGCACCAAAGGCCTGGCGCAGGCGGCGCCGTTCGCGCAGATTGCGCACAATCTGCAACACCTGGCGCGCGCCAATTGCGGCAGTAGCCACCAGCAACAAGCCCAACACCGGCACATGCACGCGGTAGTGCAGCGCCATAGTAGAGGCCAGCAGCGCCAGCGTGATCGAAGCCGGCACCCAGCTACAGCTGGCGGCCAATGCCAGCATGGTGGTGCTGTACTTTGAGCCTGGTGCCGAGTTTGCTTTGCGTGGCCCGACACAGGTGACGTTCAGGCCCAGACAGCCCGAGGTAACCAGTGGCACGCCGGCGCTGCGGCGTGACCCGGCGGCCGGGCCGCCCATCCGCATCAAACCCGTCGGCATGGGCCAGGGCGCCCTTGTGATGCGTAGTGCTTCACCCGTGGTGCGCACTCGCCTGTGTCGCCCCCATGGGCCTGGCCAACGTCGGTCATGCAGCAATCCTGACCTTTGACATGCCGGCCCTGATCGACATCGACAACAACACGGGCGTGGCGACCTACCAGGAAGGCGGCTTTGTCCTGTCGGCACAGGCACCCACCTTCCTCACGCTGGACAACATCGGTACGGCTGGCAGCGGCGGCCTGTTTGTACTGGCCAACAGCCCGTTGACGCTGATGGCGGCCGGTGGCGGCGTGTTCAGCCTGCTGGGGCTGGACTTCGGCCTGAACGACCCCAACGAAGCTGGTGTGCTGGACATACAGGGCTTGCTCGGCGACAACAGCGTTCTGGGACAACAACTGAACCTGGGCGCGCTGCAAAACTTCAGCTTCCAGGGCTGGGGCAACCTGCGGCAGGTGAGCTTCAACGCCACAGCCGATGTGGTGCTGGACAACCTCAATGCAGTACCCGAGCCCGGCAGTGCGGCCCTGACCCTGGCGGCCCTGTCCGGGTTGCTGCTGGTTCGGCGGCGCAGCGCAGCCAAATCGGCCTGACGGGGCAATATCCCTGCGCAGCACATCAGGTTACCTTCGCCCTGTGGGCTGCGGTGCGAGCCCCTTGGGAGCGGCCCGGCGGTACTCATGCCGCCACAGCGTTGGCGGCTTGTGCCATAGTCCGGCCTTGGAATGCAACCAGGGAGTGACCATGCACAAGGCAGTGTTGTTTGCGGCAGTGACAGCCAGCTTGTTCGCCACCGCCGTGGCGGCCACCGACCTGCCGCTGGAAAAAATCAAGCTGCCGCCTGGCTTTGCCATTGAGATGTTCGCCCGCGTTGACAACGCACGCCAGATGGCACTGGGCCGCACCGACGGCAACGGCGGCACGCTGTTTGTCGGCTCCAGGGGCGCCGGCAAAGTGTTTGCCGTGCCTTTTGACGCGTCGTACAAGGCTAAAGCGGTATCGACCGTAGCCAGTGGCCTTCAGATGCCAGTGGGTGTGGCCTACAAGGACGGCAACCTGTACGCATCGGCCGTCAGCCGTATCCTGCGTTTTGACGATATCGAACGCCGCCTGGACAACCCGCCGGCGCCGGTGTTGGTGACCGACAAACTGCCCACCGAAACCCACCACGGCTGGAAGTTCATCGCCTTCGGGCCGGATGGCAAGTTGTACGTGCCGGTAGGAGCGCCATGCAACGCGTGTGAACGCGAGGCCGACCGTTATGCCAACATCCTGCGCATGAACCCGGACGGCAGCGCGGTGGAAGTGATGGCGCGGGGTGTACGCAATACGGTAGGTTTTGACTGGCAGCCGCAGAACAAGGAGCTCTGGTTCACCGACAACGGGCGCGACCTGCTGGGCGACGACATACCACCCGATGAATTGAACCACGCGCCACGCGCCGGCATGCATTTCGGCTTTCCGTATTGCCATGGCACAGACCTGCCGGACCCCGAGTTCGGCGCCAGACGGCGCTGCAGCGAATTCACCGCGCCGGTGCAAAACCTCGGCCCCCATGTGGCCTCGCTGGGTATGCGTTTTTATACCGGCAACATGTTCCCGGCGCAGTACCGCAACCAGATTTTCATCGCCGAACACGGCTCATGGAACCGCTCGAAGAAAATCGGCTACCGTATCTCGCTGGTACGCCTGCAGGGCAACAAGGCAGTGGCGTACGAGACCTTTGCCAGCGGCTGGTTGCAGGGTGAAAATGTCTGGGGCCGCCCGGCCGATGTGCTGGTGCTGCCGGATGGCTCATTGCTGGTGTCGGATGACCACGCCGGGGCGATTTACCGCATCTTTTTCCGTGGCTGACTGTCGGCTGCAGATGGCTGACCTGACAACCGCAATCAGGCGGCACCAACAACCCATGGGTCCAACACCGGCAATCCAAGACCTGCAAAGTGCCGCTGGTTGCGCGTGGCCAATGCCGCGCTGTTCGCAATGCATATGGCAGCGATCTGCGCATCCGCCATGGCCACTGGCTTGCCTTCGCGCTCCCTGCGGGCGACCAGCTCGGCATACACCACAGCCGACTCGAGGTCGAACGGCAACACCCTGCCAATAAACTCATGCTCCAACAAGTCTGCCATGGCTTGCGCGAACTGTCGCTTGCGTGCGCCCTCGGGCAAGCGGGCGACACCAAACAGCAATTCCGATACCGCAATGCTGGTCAGCCACAGCGTATCGGAGACTTGCCGGTTCACCCAACGCAGCACGGATGGTTCGGGCAGCGGGCGCATCAATTCGGACACCACGTTGGTGTCCAGAATGATCACTTCTTGCGTCCCGCAACCAGTGGCACTGCACGCGGCTGCACGACGCGCTCGGGAATATCAAGGTCCACACCACCAATGGCAGCGAAGCGCGTGTGAATGCGACTGCCCAAGCCGGTATGCGCCACTGGCCGCGACAACACGCTGCGCAATATCGTGCGCACCTCTTCTTCCATCGAGCGACCATGCGCCGCAGCGACATTGCGCAGTTTGTCCTTGATGGCGGGTTCGATATTGCGAATCGTCAATGTGCTCATATCGGCCTCCAGTGCGCAGCTGCATGCATTGCATGCAATGCTAGCACAAACGGCATGTCACGAAGCTTCGGGCGCAGACTTGAGCCATGCCCGAGCGGCGTCCCAACCTGGCGCCCAGATTGTTGTCGACCGAACCTTCAGGCCCGCATGTAGCCATACCGCAGGTTCGTGCGCCCCTCGCCGTGTTGGTCGTATTCGGCGCGCGCCAGCCTTGGTGTTCACCTCGCTGTGCGCCTGGGCCTTCATCGCGGTGGTCAGGAACCATTCCAGCCGACCTTGCCGACCGCCTCGCGCGAGCGCACAAAACCTTCCAGCCGGGTATCGGCGCGCAGAAAGTGGGTGTGCATGGTTCGCCAGCTCGGGTGTCTGCGCCTCGGCCTGGCGGACTTCAGAGGTGCGATGCCACAGTCTGAGCCGGACTCCCGGGCCATGGCAAGCACAGCCAAAACTCCTTGACAATGCAAGCCCCATGACCAGCCACATCATCACAACCGTCGCAGGCCACGCCGGCGTGATCACGCTGGGCCGACCGCGTGCCCTCAACGCCTTGTCGCTGGCCATGGTGCGGGACCTGACCCGCGCCTTGTTGGGCTGGCGCGACGACCCCGCCATAGGTCTGGTGGCGATCCGTGGCAAACGGCGTGACTCCGCCACCGGGCTGGAGTCAAACTTCGGCGCCTTCTGCGCCGGTGGCGACATCCGCTTTTTCCACCAGGCGGCGCTGGCCGGCAACCCGGAGCTGGAAGACTTTTTTACCGAGGAATACCGGCTCAACCACCTGATTCACCACTACCCGAAACCGGTGCTGGCGTTCATGGACGGCATTGTCATGGGTGGCGGCATGGGTGTGGCGCAAGGCGCCTCGCTGCGCATCGCCACTGAGCGAACCAGGATGGCCATGCCGGAGACCAACATCGGCTTGTTTCCGGATGTCGGGGGCGGCTATTTCCTGAGCCGTTGCCCTGGGCATATGGGGGAGTACCTGGCGCTGACAGGGCATATGCTGGATGGCGCGCAGGCGGTGGCTGTCGGTCTGGCCGATGGCGTGCTTGCCTCCAACGAACTGGACCGGGTCTGGAGCGCTCTGGCAGGCCAACAGGCTGCCAGCGCCGACAGCCTGCAGCAGTGGATTCGTGGAATTTTCACGAGCCGCAGCGACTCGGTCACGCTGCCGACGGCTCTCATCGACCACTTCTTCGGATTGCCAACCATGCACTCCATCATCGAGGCACTGGAAGCGGTGGCCGCGACGGACAGCTGGGCCCACGACACCGCAGTTGCGCTGCGCCAACGCAGCCCGCTGATGTTGCATGTGACGCTGGAGCAGATCCGCCGTGCCCGTGTGATGACCCTGGCCGACGACCTGCGCATGGAACGCGACCTGGTGCGTCACAGCTTTCACCCGCATCATCTTGGACGGAGCGCCGCCAGCAGCGACACCGTGGAGGGTATTCGCGCGCTGGCGGTAGACAAGGACCATGCGCCGCGCTGGAGTCCGGGGCGCATCGAAGACGTCACGCCAGACATGGTGTTGCCATTTTTTGACAGTCCATGGCCGGCGCAGGCCCATCCCCTGCGCAGGCTCGACTGAGAACTTGTTCTAAGCTTGTTCATGTCGCAGCCATGCAATAACGCGGATGCAACATGGCACGCAAGCCCCATTACCACGTCTATGTGATCGAGCTGTCTACAGACGTGCTCAGTGCGGCGCGCTTTGTGCGCTGCAACCCGGGTTATATGACCGGCAAGCCCTGTGTCTACGTCGGCATGACCGGTTTGCACCCGGATCTGCGCTTTGACAAACACATGGCCGGCATCCAGGCCAATCGTTACGTGCTGCGCCATGGCCTGCGCCTGCTGCCCGATCTCTACGAGGGCTTCAATCCGATGACCTATGACGAGGCCCGCAGCAAGGAGGTCGAGGTAGCGATCGACCTGCGCAGCGCCGGCTTTGGCGTCTGGCAGGCCTGAAGCAGGTCGAGCTCGGCCAGACGCGCAAGCTCAGCGACCCGCTCCGCGGTTGCGAAGGAGCAATCCGGCGCGACCTCAGGCGCTTGATGCGGCCACGCGCGCCAGGGCGGCGTCAACAATACGCCGGCTGACGGTGATCTTCATGCGCTCGGCGGCAACCGGCGCACGGGCGGCGAAGGCCTTGTCCGAGGTATCACGCAGCAACGCCTGGTGCATCGCCATGCCATCGGCACGCAACAGGCTGACCACCACCGGCGTATGTGCGCTTGCGCCACGCCGCACCGACACCGCGGTCTCGCCATTCGCCAGGCTGAGGTAGGTGCCAGGCGGGTAAAACCCGACGGCCGTTGTCATGGCGCCACCGATACGCGCCTCGTCCTCACCGGCATCAAGAACGATGGACTTGACCGCACCTGGCGCGGAGCGCGCGTCGCGTGTCGCCCTGGTCGACATCATGGCGATGAACTGGTCTGCCACGTGCACGACCTGTCGGCATTCGGACAGGCCCGCGACTTGCGAGCCCTGTTCAATCGCGTGGTGCCAGGCAACGATGTCGAGCAGATCTTCGTCGATCACACCAAAGCCGCGCAATATCTCGACACCCCTGGCCGGATGTGCATCAATCAACTGCTGTTGCTCTGCCGTCAGGCGATCCGTCTGACGTGCCATCTCGTCCTGCGAGCGCGCCATGCCGATATTCATCAGCAGGGCAGCGCGAAACAGCACCGGGCGCAACAGCTCGGACACGTGAAGCTTTTGCGCCGTGAGTTCACACAAAACCGCCGCCAGCAAGGCGTGTTTGGCACCGTAGGATACCGACATGTCCGGCAGGGCCTGGAACAGCGCAAAAAGCGCGGCATCGACGTCGGCGCGCAACAGCTCGGCCGCGCGCGAATGCACGCTCTCGATACGATCGAGCGGACTCTTCGCGTCTGCTCCCTGGTACAAAAGCGCCTTGTGCACCTCGTGCACGTCGAGCCAGCCACCCTGAATCTCGAAACCCACGGCGTAGTCGCTGTCTTCGATCTTCGATGGCATGGGCGCCTTCGCCATCGCGTCCAGGCTCTCGCCGTCTCGCAGCATGCGGTTGATCAAGCGGTCGTAGCTGCGTTGCCAGGCCTTGAAATCGGTCTCCCGCACACAGGCGCCATGGGCCGCCAGCTGCTCCTTGTGTTGCTCCGAGCTGATGCTGCTGCCCTTGCGCAGCAGCAGGTTGCCTTTGGCATCCAGCACATCCACCGGTACGACGCGCCCGGCACGCAAGCGTTGCAGCGGCAGTTCAATGGTCTTGGTCACCATGTGCGCTTACCCCGTAGTGTGTTTGTTGTGTTGCATCGCCTCTCACTCCTGCAGCGAAAGCATATGCCCGCTGCGCGCGTCGCCACGACCAGCCAGAACCAGGCTGTAGGCATTGGTCACCGCTGCCAAGCCCCGATGCTCGTGCACCGTCAACCAGGGTAACTGCGGGTCACGGACCCGCGCCACAAACGACTGCCAGGCCTGCACGACACGGCGTTCATATTCGGCGCGGCCCCAATCAGCGCGGCGTTTGGCAATCTGTGTTGGGGCAAAAAACAGCGTCGGCTTCGGCCCTGGCAAATTGCGCCCACCACGCAATTGCCCTACATGCGTGCCGCCAATGGAGCAGCTGTAGTGCAGGTTCGCAAAACGCGTATGGACCACCTCGCGCAGTGCGCCGTTGCCGGCAAAGTCGACATAGATGCAGGGGGCGTTGGCATCAACCTGTTCCAGTTGGTCATACCGCAAGACGCGGTGGTAACAGCCCAGGCTTTCACAAAACTCCACGTTGCCCGGCGAGGTCAAACCGACCACTTCGACACCGGTGCGCTGCGCCAGCATGAAGGCCGTGCCATAAGCCGTCTTGCTCGATGCGCTGGACAACAACATGACAGGTGTGGCCCCCGCTGCCGCAGCGCCGAAAAAATCGTTGTCTGCCATGAAATCGTCGATCAACCAGGAGGTGACGAACAGCGGCTGCAGCAGCGCCTGCAGGTCTGTACCCTGCGCAGTGCGGAACGGGTCCGTGGCGCAGCGCACCACCTGGTTGTAGATGGCAGGCAGGGCTGTACGGTGCTCGCTGCCATCGGTAAACCCGGCATCCGAGAGTCTGGTCGGCAGCAGCACCACATGGCTGGCCATGGGAAAGTAGCCATAGAGCCGCTCGCCCACTGCCACACCGGGATGCAGCGACTGCGCCACACTGGCAAAACCCCACACCGGAATGATGCCCCAGTCCGGCTCACCGCTGGGGTAAAAATCCCAGTAATGCATGGCATCACCAAATGCCGCATAAGTGATATTGTTGGAGGTCAGGGCAAAACGCCCGACCTGCAGCCGCACTTGCCCGCTTTGCAGCGGTACATCGACGGAGTTGCGCACCCGGGTCTGCTGCAACTGGTTTTTTCGCACCAGAAACTCGGTGGTTGTCATAAGTACTGCGTCATGAATTCGCTGCACCGCCGCAATCAGGCCAGGGTGATGGTGACTTCAATGTTGCCTCGTGTTGCATTCGAATAGGGACAGACCTGGTGCGCCTTGTCAACGATGGCCTGCACCACGGCGTGGTCGACGCCGGGCACATCCACCACCAGCTGCACCTCGATGCCGAAGCCTGCGGGAATCGGGCCGATACCCACGGTGGCATTGATCGAGGTGGTGACAGGCAATGCCACTTTTTGCAGGCCGGCGGCGAACTTCATGGCACCCAGGAAGCAGGCGCTGTAACCTGCGGCAAACAGCTGCTCCGGGTTGACGCCGCCACCACCACCGCCCATTTCGCGCGGTAAGGCCAGCTTCACATCGAGCAGGCCATCCGACGAGCGGGTGTTACCGTCTCGCCCACCGGTGGAAGTTGCGTGCGCCTGGTAGACAAGCTTGTCGACTTTGGTGACCATGATGGCATTCTGCAATGGTGCTCCGGCTGCTGGCCAAAGCGGGTGGGGAGATCGCGAATTGTGCGCCTCTATTGTCGCTGCTGGCGCATTGTTTGGGCGGCCCAACAATCGGACTTTCGCCGACCCAGGAGCCGGTGAAGCGCCCCGGGGCGCTTTTCGACGAACGAGGCCGCGCCCTGGACCGTGCAGTCGATGCTGCTCTGGGCCTGCGGCTCAGGGTTTTCGGGGGGTCGCATTAAAGTGGGCTCCTTAAAGTGTCGCTGATTTTCTCGACTATCGTCGGCGGGACAGTCACAAACGTCAGTCAAATGCGCGACCCCGCATGGCGGGTGGCGCTGGCACAGTGCCCGGCGGGCTGAACCCAGCAACACGATCCCGGAGATCCATTCCATGTTCGATTACATCATCGTCGGCGGCGGTTCGGCCGGTTGTGTATTGGCCGCGCGGCTCACTGAAGACCCCGATGTCACGGTGGCGCTGCTGGAGGCCGGCCCGGTCGACAGCAGTGTGCTGATCCACTGCCCAGCCGGTCTGCCACTGCTGGGCAAGACCGGCTGGACGAACTGGAAGTTCGAAACCGTGCCGCAAGCGGGGCTCAACGGGCGGCGCGGCTACCAGCCACGGGGCAAGGTGCTCGGCGGCTCCAGCTCGGTCAACGCCATGATTTACAACCGGGGCCACCGGGCCGACTACGATCATTGGGCTTCTGAGGGCAACGCGGGCTGGGGTTATGACGACCTGCTCCCGTATTTCAAGAAGGCGGAACACAACGAGCGTGGCGCCGACACTTTTCATGGCAGTGGTGGCCCGCTCAACGTCAAAGACCTGGCCAGCCCGAACCGCTTTGGCCCGGTGTTCGTCGAGGCGGGACGCCAGGCGGGATTCGCGGTCAACACCGACTTCAATGGCGCCGACCAGGAAGGCGTCGGCATGTACCAGGTGACGCACAGGAATGGCGAACGCTTCAGTGCCGCCAAGGCCTATCTGACGCCCAACCTGTTGCGGCCCAACCTGCAGGTGATCACGGGCGCATACACAACACGCATCCTGCTGGAGAAAAAGCGCGCGGTGGGAGTGGAGTACCAGCACTTGGGGCTGGTCAAGCAGATCAAGGCCAATCGCGAGGTGCTGTTATGTGCCGGCACCATCCAGTCACCGCAAATCCTCATGTTGTCGGGCATTGGCCGGCACAGACACCTGCTGGAAAATGGCATTGCCACGCAGCATGACCTGGCCGGTGTCGGGCAGAACCTGCACGATCACCCGGATGTCGTCATCGTCAACAATGCCCCCAACCTGACCGAGTTGTTCGGCATATCGCTGACCGGCGCGGCCCGGGCGATCCAGGGCATTTTCGAGTGGCGCAAACACCGCACCGGCATGTTGACGACCAATTTCGCCGAGGCCGGCGGTTTCATCAAGAGCTCACCTGACGAGACGCTCCCCGACCTGCAACTGCACTTCGTGATCGGCAAATTGATCAACCATGGCCGCAAGACGGTTTTCGGCCACGGTTATTCATGCCATGTGTGCGTGTTGCGCCCCTTGAGCCGTGGCAGCATCCAGCTGGCCGGCAAAGACCCGCTGGCGGCGCCACTGATCGACCCCAATTTCCTGGGCGCGCGCGACGACATGGACCGCATGATCCGCGGCTTTCGCATCATGCGAAACATCCTCTCGCAACCCGCACTCATTGGTTATGGCGGCACGGAGTCGGCGTCTTCTGCTGGCGCGAAGACCGATCTGGAAATCGAGCAGTTCATCCGCGACAACGGAGACACGATCTACCACCCGGTGGGGTCATGCCGCATGGGCAGTGGCACAACGGATGTGGTCGATATGCAGCTGCGGGTACACGGCTTGCAAGGCCTGCGCGTGGTGGACGCCTCCATCATGCCGCGCATTGTGGGTGGCAACACCAATGCGCCGGTGATCATGATTGCCGAGAAGGCGGCAGACATGATCAAGGCAGCAGCACGCGACTGAACGTCAACTGTGGCTCAGCCCCGAAAACGCCTGCGCGTCAAGGCCAGTGCCAGCCAGAAACCGGCCACGGTGTAGACCAGCAGCACCAGCGCATGGCGCCACGGCTGGCTTGGCCATTCGTCCATGAACAACGGGCGCACCAGCTCGACGGCATTGCTCAGCGGCAGCCAGGTGGCGATCACGCGTACCAACGGCGGCAACTGTTCAATCGGAAAGAAGATGCCGCTGAGAAACATCATCGGCGTGAGGAACAGCGTGAAGTAGTAGGTGAAAAAGTCGTAACCCTTGGCCAGCGCGTTGAAGATCAGTGCCAGGCAGGAAAACGTGACGCCAACCCCCAGCAACACCGGCCAGGCCAGCAACAACTTGGGACTGTGGCTGATGCCTAAGCCCAGCATCACCAGCAGAATCGCCGTCACCGTAAACAGCGCCTTGAACGCCGCCCACAACATCTCGGCGAGAACGATGTCGTCCAGTTGCACCGGCGCATTCAGGATGCCGTCCCAGGTTTTTTGCACATGCATGCGTGAAAAAGCAGAATACAGCGCCTCGAACGATGCCGCGTTCATGGCGCTCATGCAGATGCTGCCGCTGGCCAGAAACAGGATATAGGACACCTGGGTACTGCCGGATGCACCCTGAACCGTGACTGTGCCGACCAGGGACCCGAGGCCATAACCAAACGCCACCAGCCACATCAACGGCTCGGCGATGTTGCCGACAAGGCTCGGAATAGCCAGCTTGCGCCACACCAGTAAATTGCGCAGGAACACCGGCCAGAACCGCAACGACAGCTGTGGTGCCCCCCAGATGGAACCATCCATGCCCATGTCAGCCATCCTCCCTGATCTGGCGGCCCGTCAGCTTGAGAAACAGGTCCTCCAGGTTGGCGGGGCGGTGCATGGTTCGCAGTTGCGGCCAGGCGGTCAGCGCCTGCAGCAACGGGCGTGCATCCTGGGTGTAGAAAAACACCGTCTCGCCACTGACCTCGACCCGTGCCGCCATGCCGCGCAGCGGAGACTCCATCAGCGCCGCAGCACCCACTCCATACACCTCCACCACGTCCGGCTCCAGGTGCTCGGCAATCAGCGCGCGTGGTGCACCCTCGGCAATCTTGCGGCCATGGTCCAGCACCAGCAGGCGCGAACACAGCCGCTCGGCCTCGTCCATGAAATGCGTGGTCAGCAAAATCGACTTGCCCTGTTGCAGCAACAGTTGCAGACGCTCCCACATCAGGTGCCGTGCCTGCGGGTCGAGTCCGGTAGTCGGCTCGTCGAGTAACAGCAACCGGGGATCATTGACCAGGGCCCGCGCCAGGCTGAGCCGGCGCTTCATGCCGCCCGACAACTCACCCGGTTTGGCCGCTGCCTTGTGGCCCAGCGAGGCGAACTCCAGCAATTGCGGAATACGTTGGCGAATCTGCGCGTCGCGCATGCCGAAGTAACGGCCGTAGACCAACAGGTTCTCGGAGCAGCTGAAGTCCGGGTCGAGCGTGTCGGCTTGGCTCACCACGCCTAGCTGCGCCTTGATCGCCATCGCATCCTGCGGCATGCTCAAGGACCCAGGAGCCGCTTCGTCCAGCGCGTAGCGGATCGACCCTTCGTCTGGCACGCTGTGGCCCAGGCACATGCGGATGGTGGTGGTCTTGCCGGCGCCGTTCGGCCCGATCACGCCCAGGCATTCACCCGCGGCAATGGCAAACGACAGGTCATCGACGACGGTGCTGTCGCCATAACGCTTGCTCAGGTGCGCCACCTGCAGCAGCGTGGGCGCCGACGCCAGCGCCGATGTCACTGAAACGCCACCTCCGCAAAACTGCGCAGCTTGCGGCTGTGCAACTGGTCCACGCCCAGTTCACGCAGCAACTCGATGGCGCGTACACCAATACGCAAATGCTGATCAACACGCTCGCGGTAAAACTGGTCAGCCATGCCGGGCAGCTTGATTTCGCCGTGCAGCGGCTTGTCGCTGACACACAACAGGGTTCCGTAGGGCACGCGGAAGCGGAACCCGTTGGCGGCGATGGTGGCACTCTCCATGTCCAGCGCCACCGCACGGCTCTGGCTGAAGCGCCGCTGCGGGCCGTTGTCGGGCAACAGCTCCCAGTTGCGGTTATCGGTGCTGGCGA
The DNA here is from genome assembly GCA_031363785.1 of Betaproteobacteria bacterium. Lineage (GTDB taxonomy): Bacteria > Pseudomonadota > Gammaproteobacteria > Burkholderiales > Burkholderiaceae_C > CAISIP01. The sequence continues at coordinate 2,724 of JANLVB010000291.1, read as the reverse complement.
CGGTACCAGTACGCATGATGCGTTTGAGCTCCAGGCCGTTCATCCTGGTCACATCGGCCACGGCCTGCTCGAGCGCCACCTGAATCTCCGCCAGTGCCGGAACCGGCACCCACAGCGGCAGTTCTTCATCCAGCACATGGTCTTCGCGCACGTAACCGTGCGCCAGCACGTAGTCGCCGAGTTGCTGCGTATTGCGCAAGCCGGCGCAATGACCAAGCATGATCCAGGCGTGTGGCCGCAACACCGCGATATGGTCGGTGATGTTCTTGGCATTGGCGGGGCCGACGCCAATGTTGACCATGGTGATGCCACTGCGGTCAGCACGCAACAGGTGGTAACCAGGCATCTGCGGCAAGCGCAGCGGCTCGGCGCCAAACTCGTCTCCGCGCTCGGCCCCCAGCCCGACCCGGCGCGTGACCATGTTGCCGGGTTCGACAAAGGCAATGTAATCGCTGTCCGGGTCTTGCATGGAGGTGCGCCCGAGGCGCACGAACTCGTCGATGTAGAACTGGTAATTGGTGAACAATACGAAATTCTGGAAATACTCCGGTGCCGTGCCGGTGTAATGGCGCAGACGATGCAGCGAATAGTCGACCCGCGGTGCGGTAAACAGCGACAGCGGTTGGGGTTCACCAGGTTTCGGCTCGAAGGTGCCGTTGGCGATGCCATCGTCCATCGCCGCCAGATCGGGCAGGTCAAACTGGTCGCGCATCAATTGGCGCCGCTCGGCACTCAGATTGCCTTCGATATGGTCATGCTCGGCAAATGAAAAATGCACCGGGATCGGCTGTTGGCTGACACCCACCTCGAGCTCCACGCCGTGGTTTTGCAGCAGCAAGGTGAACTGCTCAAGGTAGTAGTGGTCATACAGGTCCGGTCGGGTCAACGTGGTCTCATACACCCCCGGTCCGGCCACGAAACCGTAACTCAGGCGGGCGCTGTCGGCGGACGTGGTTCGCGCCACCGTGTTTGTCTGCACCCGCACAAAGGGGTAACAAGCCCGCGCATGGCCGGGCAGGGTGTCGCCGTCCACATAACGCTGCATTGCGCGGCGCAGGTGCGCCAGGGCGGCATCGTAAATCTTGCGTGCTTGCGCCAGTGCAGCAGCCGGATCGGTAAAGCGCGCGGTAGCCACGGGAGGAGGAAGGTAAACCATGCCTGTATTGTCCACAATGGCGATGTGCGCCCGCCACACGGCGGGTGCGGTGGAGTCATTTTCTGCAGGCTGTCAATGACAGTCGTACTCTGCCGGCACTTTCAGAGCACGAAGCGCACCGGCTCGCGCATCGTCACAAACTCCTCCGCCGCTGTCGGATGGATGCCGATGGTGCTGTCGAACACGGCCTTGGTGGCGCCGGCCTGCATGGCCACGGCGAAGCCCTGCACCACCTCGCCGGCGTCCGGGCCGACCATGTGCAGGCCGACCACCCGGTCGGTGGCGTCTTCCACCAGCAGTTTCATCAAGGTGCGCTCGCTGCTGCCGCTGAGCGTGTGTTTGAGCGCCTTGAACTCGCTGCGGTACACCGTCACGCGGCCAAATTTCTTGCGCGCATCGCCTTCGGAGTAACCGACCGTGCCGATGTTCGGGTGCGTGAATACTGCCGTCGGGATGAACTGGTAACTCAGGCTGCGCGCTGCCTTGCCTTCGGGCGGGCCGAACAAATGGTCGACCAGCGCCATCGCCTCGCCCAAGGCAACCGGGGTCAGCTGTATCCGGGCCGTCACATCGCCCACTGCATAAATGGACGGCACCGATGTCTGGTAGTTGGCGCCGACGACGATGCCACCGTTGGGGCCGGTCTGAACCCCGACATCCTGCAGCCCAAGGCCGCGCACATTGGGCACCCTGCCTGTGGCGTACAGAATCGCGTCAACTTCCAGTTCCTCATGGCCACCCGCCGGTCCGCTGATCTGCACCACCAAGCCGCTTGTGCTCGGGCTCAGGCTGGTGACATCACTGACCAGGCGCAAATCGACCCCTTTCTTGCGCAACTCGACCGCAATGAACTGCCGCACATCGTCGTCGAAGCCGCGTAACACCTGCTCGCCACGGTAAAGCTGGGTGACGCGGGCGCCCAGGCCGTTGAAAATGGAGCCGAACTCGCAGGCGATGTACCCCCCCCCGACCACCAGCAGGCGGCGCGGAAAAGGCTCCAGGTCAAACATGTCGTTGGACGTTACGACGTGGCCCGATCCGGAGAACTTCGGCACACTGGGCGTGCCGCCGGTCGCCACCAGAATATGCTTGGCGCTCCAGGCTCTGCCATCCACCAGCACTGTGTGCGCGTCGCCCAGGCTGGCGTGTGCGTTCAGCAGTGTCACGCCGGCACCGCTGAGCAGGTTGAGATACACACCGTTGAGCCGCTTGATCTCGCGCGCCCGGTTCGCCTTGAGCGTGGCCCAGTTCAGCACCGGCGCCCCGCCCTCCCAGCCGTAGCCGTGCCCTTCCTCGAAACCCTCGGCGAAGTGGGCCGCATAACTGTAGAGTTTCTTGGGGATACAGCCGACGTTGACGCAGGTGCCACCCAAGCCTGCCGTGCCGCCCTGCTCGGCCAATGCCACCCGCGCGCCACGCTGCGCTGCCATACGGGCCGCACGCACACCACCACTGCCCCCGCCAATTACGAACAGGTCGAAGTCAAACTCACCCATCACCGGATTCCTTGTGTTTGGCAGCAGCGTTATTGGCGATCAACGAACTTGACCAGCTGCCCCGGTGCCAGC
>JANLVB010000269.1:0-14787 GCA_031363785.1 Betaproteobacteria bacterium | reverse complement strand
AATCCTTGTACGCCGCAATGACTGCCACCAAGGCCCCGATGTCGAGCCGGCCAACGATTGCCAGGTAACCGCCCACCAGGTAAAAAAGGAACGGTGTGACTTGCGACAGCAGATTGTTGATGAACTTGATCAGGAACTTGCGCTGGAAATGCTCGAACCGGATCAGGAACAGACGCCCCAGCCGTGCCGAAAACTCTGCGCGCTCATAGTTCGAGGTGTCATGCGCATGAATCTCGACCACCCCATCCACACATTCGGCAATTCGCCCGGCCAGCTGACGGGCGGCTATCTGCCGTTCCCGCGACAACACCAACAAGCGGCGGCGCATTTTCGGCACGATGACAGCCTGGACAATCACCATCGTGAACGCGACCAGACCAAGGTAGACGTGCTGGAACAGGATGAAGAGCAACGCCGTAAGAGCCTGGCCTCCCAGAAACATGGGGGTGATCAGGGCCTCACCTACAAACCCGCCCAGCGGCTCGACCTCGTTGTTGATCATTGTCGCCACCTCGGCCGACTTGACACGGCGGAAGTGCGGGATCGGAAACCGCAGGATGTGGTCGAACAGGTCGTAGCGCAGGCGACGCAGCATGCGTTCGCCCATCCAGCCTTTCATGGTATTGATCTGCAGCTTGATGAGGCCGCCGATGATGATCATCAGCAGGAAGGAAAACGTCAGCGCCAACAGATAGTCCGTGCGCTCAAGCGCAAAACCATCAAACAGGCGCCAAGAGGCTCCACCAAGAAAATCCGGCAGGGCAAGGTTGATACGCAGGAAGTCCACCGTCGAGTCCGGGTTCGGGAATCCCTTGCCCTGGATCGGCTGGTTGATGATGTTCTTTGGAAGGTCCAGCGATATGTAATAAAACAACATCGACAGCACCACCAGCGGCACGATCAACAGCTGGTCACGCCTGCTGTACTTGAGGATGAACCCGAATAAACGGCGTTCCATGGCCTTGTTCGGCTCTAGTTGTAAGGGTCGGCGGCATCTCGCATGCCGTCACCCATGAAATTGAAGGCCAGCACAACAATGAAGACCGGGACCACCGGCAGCATCAGCCACGGATACAGCGCCACTACATTGATGTTTTGAGCCTCGTTGAGCAGGACGCCCCAACTGGTAATGGGTGGGCGCAGGCCCAAGCCGAGAAACGACAGGGCCGTCTCGCCCAGAATCATGCTGGGCACAGACAATGTCAGCGAGGCGATCAGGTGGCTGGTAAAACTCGGCAGCAGGTGCCGGCTGATGACCCGCGTCGGTGTCGCCCCCATCAAGACGGCAGCGGTCGCAAAATCCTCCTCGCGCAGGGCCAGAAACTTGGAACGCACCGAGCGCGCCAAACCCGGCCAGTCAAGCAAGCCGAGGATGATCGTGATGCCGAAGTAGATCAGAATCGGACTCCAGGTAACTGGCAACGCTGCGGAAAGCGCCATCCACAAAGGCAATTCCGGAAACGAACGGACGATCTCGATCAGGCGCTGGATCAGGTTATCAATCCAGCCACCAAAATAGCCCGAGATCCCCCCGAGCACGATGCCGATAAGAAAACTGACTGCGATTCCCAACAGCCCCACCGTGAGCGAAATACGGGTGCCATAAATGACGCGGGACAACACGTCGCGCCCCAGGCGGTCTGTACCGAACAGGAACAAGGTGCCGCCCTCGGCCGGGCACACCACATGAAAGCTGGCGTCGAACAGACCCCAGAACTCATATTCGTCCCCGGTGCAAAAAAATCTCAGTTGTTGGACCTTGCTGGCGTCGGCCGTGAACTCCCGCTTCATGGTGTCGGTATTGAGCTTCATGCTGTAACCGTAGACAAACGGCCCGACAAACCGGCCTTCGTGGAACAGCTGCACCGACTGCGGTGGCGCATAGATATGCCGCGAGTCGCGCGTGTTCAGTCCGTACGGGGCCAGAATTTCCGACACCAGCGCCGAGGCATACAGCACGGCGAGAATGACCGCACAGGCCACTGCAATGCGATGGCGGCGGAACTTCCACCACATGATGCGCCATTGCGACGCCCGGTAAAACTCTTCCTGCTCTGCGGTCAGGGTATCAACGGCATGGGGCTCAAACGGCGCTGTTGAAACATAGTGTTCCAGGGGCGGCTCGGCACTGCGCAAAGAGCTCATTTGGCCACCTCGCCACCGAGGCGGATGCGGGGGTCCAGTGCGGCGAGCAGCAAATCGGAGATGAACATCCCCAGCACCGTCAACAAGGCCAGGAACATCAGGAACGAGCCCGCAAGGTATTGGTCCTGGCTTTGCAGCGCGTCGAGCAACATGGGTCCTTCCGTTTGCAGCGACAACACCACCGAGACGATGGCCGACCCGGAAATGACACTCGGCAGCAGGTTGCCGATATCGGCGATGAAGGGGTTGAGCGACATGCGCAGGGGGTACTTGATCAACAGCCGCGTCGACGGCATGCCCTTGCTGCGGGCAGTCACGACATATTGCTTTTGCAACTCATCCAGCAGGTTGGCACGCAGGCGCCGGATCATGCCAGCGGTGCCAGAGGTTCCGATGACTATCACAGGTATCCACAAATGCGACAACACCGAGACGAACTTGGGCCAGCTCATGGGCTGGTCCAGGTACTGCGGGTCCATCATGCCGCCGATGGACAGGCCAAACTGCACATTGGCAAAATACATCAACACCAGCGCCAGCAGGAAATTGGGGGTTGCCAAGCCGACGTAACCCAATAGGGACAGGCCGTGGTCGCCCCAGCTGTACTGGTGCGTGGCCGCGTAAAACCCGATCGGGAACGCAACCGCCCAAGTGAACAGGATGACCGAGACGTTCAACACAAAGGACAACACCAACCGGTCACCAACCACATCGAGAACCGGCAGGTTGTACTCGAACGACCAGCCCCAATCACCCTGGATCAGCCCGGAGAAGCCGCGGTCACCCGGCCACAACCCAACCCAGGTCACGTATTGCTCGATAAATGACTTGTCCAGTCCGAACTGCTGGCGCAGGTTCTGAATCTTTTGCAGCGCCGCTGTATCACCCTGGCTGCGCAACTCGGCGATCTGGTTGGACAGGTAGTCCCCCGGTGGCAACTGAATGATGACAAAGGTCACAAAGCTGATGACCAGCAAGGTGGGGATCATCAGCAGCAGCCGCCGCAGGGTATAGGCCAGCACGTCAGTTCCTGCGTGCGTCGGTGAACCAGAAGGTGTCTGGCCGGTAGATGCCGAAGAACGCCCCCGGATCCCAGTTGTACATGCCCTTCTCCGGCACGTTCTTCAGGGCATTGTTCACCACCACCGGCTGCATCACGTTGTTGACAACACCTATCGTGAACTGCTGCTCCATATGGATTGTCAACATGCGGTGCCAGATTCTCTCGCGCCCGGCACGGTCGGTGACGCGCCACGATTCATTGAGCTTGAGCAGCTCTGCAACCTCAGCAATGTCGGGGGCCTCACCAACTTTTCCGGCGGTCTCGAAATACTGCCCAAATTTGGGCCATTGCAGCTGTACCTGACTGGTGGGGGCCAGCTCGTCGGGCATGGTATCGGCATTTGGCAATCCGTTCTCCATGCCACCCCAGACCGACATCATCGCCTCACCGGAGAAAACGCGGTTGCGCAGCAGATCGCGCTGCGACGGTTTCGAGAAGAGCTTGATGCCACTCTCGCGCCAGGTTTCGCGAATCAGCTCGAGAATATCGGTCTGCTCGGTAGTTTCGCCAGCGGTCTCGACCACAATTTCCAGTGCCCGCCCGTCGGGCAGCTTGCGGATGCCATCGGAGCCACGTTTCAGCCCGATCTCGTCCAGCAGCCGTTCTGCCGCCTTGCGGTCGAACTGCGCCCATTGAGACTGGTATTGCTTCTTGAACAACGGGCTTTCCGAGACCACCGTATTGTTGCTCTCGCTGGCCAGGCCGAAATACAGCACCTGGTTGATCTGGGACCGGTCGATCGCCATCGACAAGGCACGGCGAAAGCGCACGTCGCGCATCAGGGTGCGCCAAACCGGATCGTTGACATTGAGATTCGGAAACATCGCGAAGTGTGAGCCCTGTCCGGTGCGCCACAGCAGCGTCCGGTAGTTATTGCTCTTTTCACCCTTTTTCAGGAACGTGTAGTTGTTGAACTGCACGTCCCTGGCCTGCAGATCCGACTCGCCGGCGCCGGCTTTGGCCGGAATCAGCTTGCCGTCCACGATAGGCATGATGACTTTGTCGATGTAGGGCAACTGCCGACCGTTCGAGTCCACCCGGTGAAAAAACGGGTTACGCACAGCGACAAAGCGGTCGGTTGGAGGCTTCGAGGTATTGATCCACGGTTGCAGCGTCGGCAACTTGGGGTTGTCGAACTGGTACATGTTGTCTTCGCGGTTGTGCATGGCCGCCCAGGTCCTTTTTCCGGCGTCCGTCTTCTCAGCCTCCACGACTTTCGGGTTGTACTTCTTGTGAAACTGCCGGAGGTAATGTGCCGGGCGGAAGATAAACAATGGCGACGGACCCGCCATACGGGAAATGAAATCCGGATTCGGCTTGCTCCATGTGTAGCGTACTGTCCACTTGTCCGGGTACTCGATGCGTGGACCTGCACCATCGATGAGCAACTCGCTCGGCGGACCCGACGGGCTCAAATCCCTGTCATTGGCCACGTCGTCCCAGAAATAGCGGAAATCATCCGTCGTGAATGGCTGCCCGTCGGACCACTTGTGGCCCTTGCGCAACTTCATCGTGAATACCTTGTCGTCCTTGACCTCGATGCTCTCCAGAATATCCGGCACCACCTGCAGGTTGCGGTCGTAACCGACCAGGCGCGCATAACCGTACACCACCAGCATGCGCACGTCCCGTGCACGGCCAATCAGCATGTTCAGCGTGCCACCGTGTTGTCCCAGTTCGCCAGTCTTTCCGTCCATGGTGACAACCAGGGGAACCTCCGGCAGCCGCTGTTTGACGGGCGGCAACTTCTTGGCCGCCACATCGTCACGCAGCATCGGTGTCTCGATGAAATTGGCCGGAACGTTGGCTGCGGATGACGCAGCAAACAGGAAGCAAACCAGCATCGCGCCAACAAGGCGGGCGACAGGACTGGTTTTGGTGGATCGCGATGGATTACTCATATTTTCAGCTCCGATACGTCAACGTCCGCATGCACCCGGACGAAATGCTGTTTCCCGATGTCTATCATGCCCATGCGCCTCGTTCCGTCAACCTGAAACGGCTTCGGCCACGCCGATGGAATGGATGCCTTGCCTTCCATCAACGCGTTGAAGTCCAACTTGTGGTCGAGGTCGGGATGGGGCACGGCGGCCAACAGCGCCTTGGTATAGGGGTGCACCGGATTGGCGAACAACTCATCGTAGCGGGCAATTTCCACCAGTCGACCGGCGCACATGACGGCAATGCGGTCTGCGATGTAGTGCACCACGGCCAGGTTATGCGATACGAACAGATACGTCAGGTTCATTTCCCGCCGCAAGTCGAGCAACAGATTCAATACCTGCGCTTGCACCGACACGTCCAGTGCCGATACCGGCTCATCACAAATGAGCAGGTCCGGGCTCAGCGCCAGCGCCCGCGCAATGCCGATGCGCTGGCGCTGCCCGCCCGAGAAGCTGTGCGGATAACGCCGCAGATGCCGCACGTCCAGGCCCACCAGCCCGATAAGTTCTTTCACCCGCGCGAAGCGCTCCTCTTCATCACCGATACCATGGATCACCAGCGGTTCGCTGACAATGTCGTACACCGTCATGCGCGGGTTAAGTGAGCCAAAAGGATCCTGGAACACAAACTGCACACGCCGACGGTACTCGAACAGCTCAGCCGCCTCGAGCTTGAGAACATCGCGCGATTGACCGCGGTCGTTGAATGTGATTTGCCCGGAATCGGGGCGTCCCGCGCGCAAAATCATCTTGGCCGTGGTTGTCTTGCCGCAGCCGGACTCACCGACCAGGCCAAGGCACTCTCCAGCCGCCACTTCGAAACTCACATCGTCGACTGCCAGTGTCTGGCCCCCGGGTTTTGCCCCCAGCCACGAAGTCTTGCGTGTGCCAAAGGTCTTGGTCAGATTGCGCACGACCAGCATGGGTTCGGCAGCGGCCGACGGCGCTGCGCGAGCGGCATCCTTGTTCAACAGGTGGCCGGTCGTGACCTGGATTTCGCGGATCGGAGTCAGCCGCTCACCCGGCGCCATGTTGAACCGGGGCACCGCACGCATCAAGGCCTTCAGGTAGGGGTGTCGCGGATCCCGGAACACATCGTCCAGGCTACCTGACTCCATGACCTTGCCGTGGTACATCACCACCACCTCGTCGGCCATGTTGGCAACAATGCCCAGGTCGTGCGTGATTATCATCACGGCCATCTGCAGTTCCGCCTGCAACTGCTTGATCAACTGCAGTATCTGGGCCTGGATCGTGACATCCAGCGCTGTTGTCGGTTCATCGGCAATCAGCAGGGCCGGACGGCACACCAGGGCCATCGCGATCATGGCGCGCTGACGCAAACCGCCGGAAAGCTCGAACGGGTAGGTGTGCTCGGCTTTGGCCGGATTCGGGAAACCCACCAAGCGCAGCATCTCGACCACTGCCGCGCTACGTTCCGCCTTGCCCAAGGCGCTGCGGTGCAGGGCCAGCGCCTCGCCGATCTGGTTTCCTATGGTGTGCAGGGGCGACAACGCCGTCATCGGCTCCTGGAAAATGATGGAAATGCTGCCACCGCGGATCGACTGCATCTGCTGGCCTTGCATATCGAGTTTCGTAATGTCGACCACCGCTTCGGGGTGCTTGGGGTGGCGCAACAGGATTTCTCCCTGCTCGACCCTGGCGACCCGGGGCAGAATGCCCATGATGCTTTGCGCCACGATGGACTTGCCGGAGCCGCTTTCACCCACCAGGGCCATCGTGCGGCCAGCCGGAATACGAAATGAAACGCCATCCACCGCTTTCACGACACCGGCGTCCACGTTGAGGTAGACCTTGAGATCCTTGACCGTTAGAACGTTTGACATGCCCACCCGTTGTATTGCGATCCCTTACCGCTGGAATGTCACTGGCAGATCACATGGGTCCCGCCATTCACTGGCTTCCTTGCCAGCCCGTGCCACACATGCCGCCATACGGTTGTTCGTTCGAAGTATAGAAGATGGTCGACGCTCAAAAATCCGGCCGAACCCACCGCACAGAGTCCCAGCCGGAAGTGGTCGACATCAGACGATGCAGGAAGTCCCAGCAAGCACCATCGTGCACCGCGTGGTGCGTCAGCCAACCGGTCGGCTCCATGCTGTCGGCCTGCCCAAGGCGTTTCGCCTGCAAGTGGCCCAGCGCCTGGGCCAGCACAATATCCTCCGCCGCGAAGCCGCGCCGGCCACGCCAGTCGATGATGTCCACGTGGGTGTTCACCTGCACCAGTCCCGGCACAGCGTGCAGCATGCGTCGCGGGCCGAAACGGCTCACGCCACGGTAACCAGCAGCCGGCAGGGCAGCCAGCAATGCGGCCGAGGAAATCCGGTTCCACGGCGGAACCAGCACGCGCACACTCTGGCCAGGCGCCGCCGATTCGATGGCGGCACGTGCACTGCTCAGGCGCGCAAGCGCCCGGTCCACCGGCTCATCAGCAGGAAACTCGGTCTTCTTTTCCCCCACAGCGGCCCGGTTGCAATGGTCTGCACCATGCTGCATCAGGTATGCCGGCGCCAGCGGCCGGGCCAGAATTGCCGGATCCAGGCGCTCGGCAACGACGGCCACAGCGAGAGGCAATTGCAACAACTGCGCCAGACCAATCAGCCTGTCGAAGGCCGGCGACGGCTTGCAGGCATCGTCGTCACGCCACCAGAAATCGACCAACTTGCCCGCGTCACGCCACCGCATGACTTCCGTCTGCAGCGCATTCCAGGCAGCAGTCATCCGAAGCGCTCCTGAATCCACGCGTCGATCAACTCGGCACTGCGGGCCGCTCCGTTCATGTCGATTGGCACCGACAGGCAAACTGGCCGCGAATTTGCAGAATCGATGGCCTGTGCCAGGGACTGCGGAGTCAGATCAGACTCCTGGACCAGTTCGATCCAGCCGCGGGCGGCCAGCAACCCGGCGCGCAGGCTTTGCTCGACTTCCGCGCCACCGGCGAACGGCACCACGACGCAGCGCGCCCCAGCCCGCAGTGTCTCCAAGACGGTGTTGTATCCGCCTTGGCTGACGGACACGCGACAGCTGGCAAGCAATTGCAAAAAGTCCGGCCGATGTTGTTCGACACGAATGCCGTCACCGGCCTCGGCCAGCGCCAAGGCGCGCAATTCGGCCAGTTCGGTTTCGCTGCAGTTCATGCCGGCGAGCAGTCTCCACCTTCGCCCGCCCAGCTCGCTGAGCCGGCGTGCGCAAACGGCAGCCTGCATCAAGCGCTTGCCGACGGCGCCACCCCCCGCCGACACCAAAACCTCGCCACCATCAGAATCGCCAGAGCCGCCGTGCGAAGACCCACCATCAGATGCAACACCGCTGTCAACCACATACCCGGTGTAATGGAGACGCCCGGCGATCCGCTGCGCATGGCGAAACGTGGCGCCAAAGGGAATAACCGCCGGGTCACCGTGCACCAGCAGATGGTCAAAGTGGCGCTCAAATGTCTCCACCGCCTGGTCCTGCTTGGCCGGGTCGTTCTGGCCACCGCCCAATACATCGCGCACGGACGACACGCGCACAGCCGGGCGGTCGCCACGCGACGCCGCATCAAGCAGCGGCAACAACTCGAAACGCATCTGCCGCCTGCCAAACGGAAACAGCTCGACCACCAGCGCCTGCGGCGCGGCGGCATCCCAGGCCTGCAACACGCGCTGCCGACGCAGTTGCTTCCACGCCTCATCCACTGGCGCACCAGTGCTGAAGATCAGTTGGCGAAACGACATGTCGGCGGCACCGGCGGGCGGTAGCTGGACGACCTTGGCTGACTGTGGCGCCATGCCGGGCACCGGAAACCCTCCGCTCACCAGGGTGACCTCCAGACCACGGCGCGTCATGGCGTCAACCAGGGTAACTGCACGCCGGAAGTGTCCTATGCCCAACAGGTGCTGGACGTAAAAGAGCACCCGTGCACCGGTCACGGCATCGCCCCGGCCGCCGCCGCGCCAGGTGCCACCAGTGGCCTATCGCGCAGTGCAAGCGGAACATTCAACTGTGCTACCCGTACCATGCCGCCCATCGTCACCTCGAAGAGATGCAGCGCTGTCCAGTCCAGCTTGGCGGGGGGGCGCCCGGTCATATCCCACAGCGTGGCGCTGGCAAACACGACGCGGATCACGCCCCGGTGGCAAATCGCCAGAGTCGGCGCGTCGCCTGCGGCGAGCTCAGCCAGCCATGGTCGAACCCGCTGCAGCACCTGGCGCGGGCACTCCCCGCCGGGTGGCATGAAGTCCATCCCGCGCGACTCGTTGCTGGCCATCTCTTCGCCCAGGCGCGCACGCAGGTCGTGCAAGCGCTGGCCCTCCCATTCACCCCAGGACATTTCGGCAATGCGCGGTTCTTTGGACACATCAACCAGCGCAAGCAGTTGCGCCGTTTCAATACAACGCAGCAGTGGACTGCTCACTACGCGCAGGCCGGAAACCCGCTCGGGCAAACAGTGCTGCGACAAATGGGTTCGCGCTGCCGCATCCAGGGTGGTATCGGTACGCCCCTGGATCAGACCGGCACGGGACCAGGCCGTGTCCCCGTGTCGCAACATGGCCAGCAAGGTCATGCAAAGCCTTTGATTGGCGCACCGGCATGATGGGACATGGTCGTCCCGAGGGCCAGGTTCAGGGTGCGCGCCGCACCGGCAATGCCGCGTTCAGTGGCCACAAATCGGGCCGCTGCCTGGCCCATGCGGTGGCGCTGCGCAGTATCGAGCACCAGACCGCGAACGGCATTGGCCATGGCGGTGACATCACCAGTCGGCGTCAGGATGCCAGTGACGCCGTCACACACGACATCGGGCACACCGCGGGTCGCGCACGACACCACCGGCAGTCCCGCCGCCTGGGCTTCCAGCATGGCCATGCCATAGGCCTCGTTCACCGCCGGCCATACACACAGATCACATGACGCGTACAACGCCGCCATATCCTGCGCAGAGCACTCGCCTGCGAAGTGCACGCGGCCAGGGGCGACCCGCCCCAGCATGGCTTGCACTTCGTCACGCGCCACACCATCGCCGGCAACCAGCACCTGCAGCGGCACGTGCGCCAATTGCGCCAGTACATCAGCCAACATTCGATACGACAGCAGTTTGTCCCCCGGACGCATCATCGCTGCGACGACGATCCACACCTGATCGGCGGGCAAAGAAAACCGCGCTGCGAGGCTGGCACGTTGCCGCTGGCGCGCGGCAACGGTCTGCTGGTAGGGCGTTGGATCAAGAAACGGCGCCAGAAACTCGACACCAGCGCTGCCACCCCTGGCTTCGATCACACCTGCCATATCGGCGCGCGTCGGGCAGAGCAGCAAATCGGCTGCGCGAATCGCCGCCAACGCCGCCACGTGCCCCGTGTGCCACGGTCCGTCGCCCCGTTTCGCCGCGAAAGACGGCTCGGCGACAACATACGGCATGCCCAGCGCACGACAGACATCGGGGCCGATCCAGTCGGCTGCCTTGTAGTACAGGTGGTAGGTGAACCACAACGCTGGAACGTCGCTGGCGTCCACAGCCCGCCAGCGCCGCACCAGCTCCCGACCAATGTCCGCACCAGCCACAGCCAGACGGTGCTGGCGTGCCCCATCACCATCGGGTTCGTGGCTACGCAGCTCCGACACCAGGTCGACTGTGTGGCCGGCCATCTGCAGCGCTTGCACATACAGCCGCGCCACGCGCCGGTCCCCGGAAGGAACGGGGTGCGCAGGCGACTTCAGCGGCGCGTAAAAGGCGATGCGCATGGTGAATTCTAGTGCGCTGCCCACCGCGTGATCGATTGCCGCCGCCTACAATCAGGTGCCGCTATCGCAACTACAGTCAAGGCAGCGAGCAGGGCAATCACGGGCAACCCTAGCCCACCTTGTCGACTCGTCGGGCCCCAAATTCATGTGCGGACTATTCCTGGTTTTGGAGCGCAATGGTCCCGTACATGCTCAACGCGCGCACGATGCCACCCGCGCATTGCGCCACCGCGGCCCGGACGGCATCGGTACCGCTGATTTCCATTGGGACAGTTGCGCCATGCCTGGTGCGGCGCCGGTGCACGGCTTCATCGGCCACACCAGGCTGTCGATCCAGGATCCGGACCAACGCTCGGCACAACCGTTTCGGCGCGGTGCACGAACGCTGGCCTATAACGGCGAAATCTACAACTACCGGGCGCTGCGGACCGAGCTGGCAGGCGACGGCGTGCGCTTCACCACCGACGGCGACACCGAAGTGCTGCTCGAATTGCTGGCACAAGGTGGCGTGCACTCGCTCAACCGCGCCAACGGAATGTGGGCTTTTTGCCTGCTGGACGAAGTTGGCGGGCAATTACACGCGGTGCGCGACCGTTATGGCAAGAAGCCATTGTTTTACTTTCACGATGCAACGCGGCTGTGCCTGGCGTCGGAAATCGCCCCGATCCTGGCCTACCTCGGGCAAGCACCGGCAATGGTCGGCGCGGACCTTGACACCTTTTTGCGTGATGGCTGGTTGTTCCCAGACCCGGCCGGCAACACCCATATACAGAATGTGCGGCAGGTGCCGGCGGGTTGCGCAGTCCGGTTTGACCTGCGCACCTGGCACAGCGAAACCGAGCGTTATTTCAATCTTGCGCAATACGCGTTGGCAACCACCACCGATGTGGAAGAACTGGCTCACCAGATGCAGGACGCGGTGTTGTCGCGCCTGGTGGCTGATCGCCGGGTCGGGTTGCTGCTTTCAGGTGGGGTGGACAGTTCCCTGATCCTGTCCGTTTTGCATGCACATGGGTTGGCCGACCAGGTGACGTGTTTTACCGGTGACGCAGGCAAGAGTGAGGACGCATCCTACGCCCGGCAGTGTATTGCGCAGCTCGGCATACAGGCGATCAACCTGCCTCTGGACTACAGCTCTACCGGCATGGACAGCTTCCTGCAGGTTTGCAAGCACCAGGAGAAGCCATTTCCGTTCATTGGCAATGTGCTGGCCATGCCGCAGCTGTATGCGCGTATTGCGCAACACGACGTACCGGTGGTGCTGGACGGCACTGGTGGTGACGAGGTGTTCGCCGGCTACTGGGACCGTTATTACCGCTTTGCAGTGGCGCAGGCCAAGGCGGAGGGCGACACCGCCTGGATCACATCTTCGCTGGCACAGAATGCCGGCAACACCAAGGCGCTGGCGTCGGCACAGCGCGTTCTTGCACAGACGGGACATCCCCCATCCTCCTCGTTGACCGGTGCCGGCGATCCCGCGGGCCTGGTCGCATGGCTGCATCCCGACGTCATGCAGGCGCGCGTCAACGACCGGCTGGAATCGTTTTGCGGCACACTGGGGCAAGCCCTGTCCTTTGATGCCACCGATGGCCGGCTGCCGGAGTGGTTATGGCAGAACGACCGCAATGCCATGATGTCGGGCATAGAAAACCGCAGTCCGCTCCTCGATCACCGCCTGGCGCCGCACATGCACAGCAACTTTCGCGACAAGTTCGTCGGCCCCTGGAACAAACACGAACTGCGCTCCGTCTTTGCGCGCTTCACGCCACTGCCTACCCAATGGCGTCGTGACAAACAGGGATTTCGCTGGGTCTACAACCGGTTCCTGCGCGCAAACCGGGGCCCTGTGCTCGAACTCGTGGCGGCCTCCAAAATGCTGCCGGAGCGCGTCAATGTGACTGCCATGCTGGACGCAGCGCGCGTCGACGACGCCTACCTGGAATGCAGCCTGCTGCAGCGCATGTTGTGCATCGCCGGGCTGGAACACAGCATGGGACTGGTTTTGCATCAGGCGGCTCAGGGCGTCGCTGTCAATCCGAACTTCTGAGCCAGACTCGCCAGATTGGACTGCAAATCAAAATCCCGCGCCACACGCGCCTGACCGGCGTCACCCAATTGGCGGCGCAACGCCGGATTGGCGATCAGTTCTGCCAACGCCTGCGAAAGCTGGGCTGGCGAATCCGGCTCCACCAGCAGCCCGGTCGACCCGCCTGTAATGAGTTCGTCGATGGCGGATACCCGTGTCGCGACACAGGCAATGGCCTGGCTCTGGGCCTCCATCAAGACGTTCGGAAGACCATCGCGGTCGCCGTCCCTGGCGACCCGGCTCGCCAGGGCAAACAGGTCTGACTGCCGGTACGTGTCGATCAGCGCCGCCTGCGCCGTAGCACCACGCCAGTCAATGCGATCAGACAGGCGCAGCGTGTCAGCCTTGCGCTGCATCGCCTCGCGCAGTGGGCCGCCGCCAATATGGACCAGACGCCAATGCAGTTGCGGCGGCAGCAGTGACAAGGCATCGAGCAGCACGTCGGTACCCTTCTTCTCGACCAGCCGTCCGACCGACAGGATGCGCACCGGTGCATCGGCGAGGCTTCCATCGCGCTGGCACGGCAGTACCTTCGGGCGATCAAACCGGCCCAGGTCCAACCCGTGGTACACCAGCGCCACACGGCCCGGCGGAGCCAGTGTGGCAAGGTAATCGAGGTTGGTCCTGGTACAGGTGACCAGCCAGTCGCACGACGCGAGCTTCTCTCGCAGTTCCCACTGCGGGCTGGTCCAAATGTCCTTGGCATGGGCAGAACCCGACCAGCCCAGCCCGCGCATCAGCGCTGCATAACGGCACACCGAAGCCGGTGTATGCAGGAAATGTGCATGTATGCGCTGCACTTCAGGCGGGATCTCGGCGGCCAGAACCAAGGCCTGGCCGAAACGGCGGATACGGTTGGCCGAGCGGTCGCGCCACAGGTCACGCAACCAGGTCGCGCATGCGTTGCGGTATCCTGGCAATCGACGCACGCGCCACCAGGACCGGAGCACCCGCAGCGGGTCGTTGTAAAGATACTCGGGCAGGTAACAGACCGGTGCGCAGATATCGGCGTGAATCGGGTGCACCTGCCCGTCGGTGGGCTGGCGTAAAGAATAAATCAGGATGCGCAGCCCGAGGCGCTCGAGCGCGGCGATTTCCTGCGCGATGAAAGTTTCCGAGAGTCGGGGGTAACCCTTGAGTACAAACGCCACCGGCGCCGGCGTCAACATGCACCAACCATCAACCGATGCGGGCGATGGCGGATGCCGCAGGTTCTTCCAGCGTCTGGAGCCAGGGCTCCACCAGCTTGGCGACGTTGGGCAGGCCCTCCAGCAGACCCGGTACCACGACCTTGGACGGCAGGTTCTGCCGCGGCAAGGCGCGCAGTGCGGCAGCCATCACCGCCGGATCGTTCTCGTCATCTTCCGCCAACATGCTGACCAGACCGAGTTTGGCAGCGCTCGAGGCACGGATGAACTGCTCCAGGCGCGGCTTCGTGCGCGGAATGATCAGTGCGCGTTTGTCCAGCGACAGGACTTCGCAAAACGTGTTGTAGCCGCCCATCGCCACGACGCCTGCCGCACCGGCGACCAGGGCCTCGAGGTTGCTGTGGAACGTGATGGCATCGACCCGTTTTAGTTTGGCCACGCGATTCATGAACTCGGTTTGCTTCTCCGGCTGCATGAACGGCCCGAGAACCAACAACGCCGGATACGGCAACAGCGCATCGTGCTCGTAGGCCCGTAGCACCCAGTCGATCAGGCTTTCGCCGTCTCCGCCACCGCCAGTCGTAACCAGAATGTAGGGCTTCTTCGTGATCTCCGGCATGCGCGGTGGCGCACCACCCGTGGACACCTCGCGCGCGAGGTAAC
>JANLVB010000226.1:0-13529 GCA_031363785.1 Betaproteobacteria bacterium | reverse complement strand
TGCGCACCGACCTTGGCCAGACTTTGCGCCACGTTGTCGCCTGCCTCAAGCCATTCGATGTCGGAGCGTGGCAGCATCATCGAGGTCAGCGGCCGGTCGTCGAGCAAAAACACGTTTTGCACCATCTGGTGTTCATGCTCTTCGATCAAACCGGCGTCCACCCCCTCTTCCAGGCTGGCGGAAATCTCGGCCTCGGTCACCGCACGGTTGCCATCGGTGTCGATGCGCAGCAGCCGCAATACACCATGGGTACAGGTGGACAACAACCAGACAAATGGTTTGGCCCCGGTCGCCATCCATTTCATCGGTCGCGCCACCAGCCGGGCCACTGGCTCCGGGTACAACTGGCCGATGCGCTTGGGCACCAGTTCACCAAACACAATCGTGATGAAGGTGATGGCGGTCACCACGACGCCGGTGGCTGAAACCTCCGCCACACGCTCCGACAATCCCCAGGCCATGATCCATGCCGCGACTCCGCCGCTGAACGCCGCTTCACCCACGATGCCGTTGAGCATGCCGATGGACGTGATGCCGACCTGCACCGAGGACAGGAAACGGGTGGGATTTTCGAGCAGGTCGAGTGCCGCCTGGGCGCCGCCATCACCCGCAGATGCCATGTTGGCCAGACGAACCTTGCGGCTGGCGGTGAGCGCCAGCTCGGACATTGCAAAAGCGCCATTCAACAGGGTCAAAAACGCTATCAGCAGGATATCCATGCAACCGCGGTCAGAATCAACACCATGGCACTGTACCTGATCGGTGATGTACAAGGCTGTGACGGAGCGTTGCAGCAGTTGCTCGATCGCCTTGCCTTTTCACCCAGCCGCGATACGCTGTACCTGCTGGGAGACCTGGTGAACCGGGGACCGGGCTCGCTGCAGGTGTTGCGTCGGCTGATGGGCCTGGGTGACAGTGCCCACTGCCTGCTGGGAAACCACGATCTGCACCTGCTGGCAGTGGCCAGCGGCCAGCGCGAGGCGCGCCGCCGCGACACACTACAGGCAGTGCTGCAGGCTCCCGACCGCGATGTGCTGCTGCGCTGGTTGCGCATGCGGCCGCTGGCCCTGCTGGAGCGCGTGCATGGGCAGGAACTGTTGATGGTGCACGCGGGCGTATTGCCGTCCTGGTCAGCCAGTTTCGCCATGGCGCGTGCAGACGAAGTGCAGCAGGTGTTGCGTGGGCCGCAGCCGGAAACGCTGCTGCGCAGCATGTATGGCGACACCCCGATCCGCTGGCACGATGGCCTGCAGGGGCAGGAACGTCTGCGCACCATTGTCAATGTCTTGACGCGGCTGCGTTTTTGCACCGACGACGGCACGATGGAGTTCCAATCCAAGGATGCCGCCGACGCCGCGCCGTCGGGTTACCGGCCCTGGTTTGACGTGCCAGGTCGCCTGACGGCGCCCATTACCGTCGCCTTTGGCCACTGGTCGACGCTGGGCTGGCTGGGCCGGCGCGACGTACTGGCGATGGATACCGGTTGTGTGTGGGGCGGCTGCCTCAGCGCGGCGCGGGTGACGGCCCCTGGTACCGACGGGGCATTGGGCATCGAACTGGTGCAGCAGCCCTGCGCGCAGGCACAGGTACCCTGATCGCCAGCCAATCAGCTGCTGGTCTCAGGCTCTGACTTGAACAAGGCGGCGACGCGGCGCTTGGGTTTGATATTGGCCGAGATGCTGCGCACCACACGCGGAACCGCGGGCTCCCATGCGGCCGTGCTGCCGGTGGTTTCTGGTGCCTCGTAGGGTTTGTCGAAAAACGGGTCGCGCGAGACCGACGCGGGGTGCGCGTAGTCGCGCCGGGGCGCGCGCTCGACACCGTCCTGGCGCGGTTGTGGCCGGCTGCGCGGCACTTGCACGCCGGGCTCATCGGGCACCTCGTCCTGGCCGTACATGCGCCGGCCATCGTTGATGCGGCCCTGTTTGCGAATGTCGGGCACATCCTCCTCGAATTCGATCGCCTCCAGTTCCAGCTTGGCCTTGAGCAGCTTCTCCAGGTCCGCCACCAGGCGACCGTCGGAACGTGAAACAAAGGTCACCGCCAGCCCGGAGGCGCCGGCGCGGCCGGTACGTCCGATGCGGTGGATATAGTCCTCGGCGTTGAACGGCACATCGAAGTTGAACACTGCCGGCACATCCTTGATGTCCAGGCCCCGCGCTGCCACATCGGTGCAGACCAGCAGGTCGACTTCGCCCCTCTTGAATGCATCAAGCGCCTTGAGCCGCTCGTCCTGACTCTTGTCGCCATGCAAGGCCGTGGTATTGAGCCCTTCGCGCTCCAGCGAACGGGCCAGCCGCGCGCAGCCCAGCTTGCTGTTGACGAAGACAAAGGCCTGCTTCAGGCCGCGCTGGCGCAGCACCTGGTGCAGCGCGCGACGCTTGTCCTCGTCGTCCACGCTGTAGAAATGCTGCTCGACGGTGCTGGCAGCGGCGTTTGGCCGTGCCACCTCGATCGTCACAGGGTCTTGCAGGTAGCTGTTGGCCAGGCGCCGTATCTCGGGCGAGAAGGTGGCTGAAAACAGCAGCGTGGTACGTTGTTTGGGCAGGAAACTCAGGATACGCTGCAGGTCGGGCAGAAAACCGATGTCCAGCATGCGGTCAGCCTCGTCGAGCACCACATATTCCACCTTGTTGAGCACCGCGTTCTTGGCCTCGATATGGTCCAGCAGCCGCCCGGGTGTCGCCACCAGCACCTCAACACCGCGCTTGAGCTCCAGTGTCTGGGGCTTCATGTCCATGCCGCCGAATACCACGGTGCAGCGCAGCTGGGTATGTTTGGCGTAGGCCTTGATCGCCTGCGCCACCTGGTCCGCCAACTCGCGGGTCGGCAGCAACACCAGGGCACGCACCGGATGGCGCGCCGGAGAGGTGGATGCATTCTCGTGCGCCAGCAGGCGCTGCAGCAGCGGCAGGGCGAACGCCGCCGTCTTGCCGGTGCCGGTTTGCGCCGCACCCATCACATCGCGGCCCTGCAAAACTACCGGGATCGCCTGCGCCTGGATCGGGGTCATGGACTCGTAGCCGAGTTCGGCGACGGCACGCGAGAGGGGTGCTGCAAGCTGCAGCTGCGAGAACGCGTCCAGGCGTTCGATGTCCAGGGAGGGGGCTGCTTCGTCGCTCATCAGATCCTGCAAGGGGGTGTGCCAAACGCGCCTGTGGAGGGCGCCGGGGCGGGTGGTGCCCGGGTTCCGGACAAACCTCTATTATCCTCTTACAGCGCGCGCGCCGCAAAAGTATCACAACCCTTGACGCTACCACCCTGCAAACCGGCATTGAACCAGCGTTGACGCTGCGCACTGGTACCGTGGGTAAAACTCTCCGGAACCACAGCGCTGCTGCCGGCGCGCTGCAGCGCGTCGTCACCGATGCGTGCAGCGGCATTCATGGCCTCTTCGACATCGCCGTTGTCCAGAATCTGCCGGGCATTCTGTGCATGGTGCGCCCACACACCGGCCAGGCAATCGACCTGCAGTTCAAGCCGCACACTGAGCGCGTTGTATTCAGTCTGGCTGACGCGCGCGCGCATCTGTTCCATCTTGGCGCTGATACCGAGCAGGTTTTGCACATGGTGCCCCACTTCGTGCGCGATGACGTAGGCCTGTGCAAAGTCGCCCGGCGCACCCAGCCGGGTCTTCAGCGTTTCGTAGAACGCCAGATCGATGTACACCTTCTGGTCACCGGGACAATAAAACGGCCCCATCGCCGCCTGTCCGGTACCGCAGGCGGTCGCAGTGGTGCCACGAAACAACACCAGGCGCGGCTCCTGGTAGGTCATTGCGGCGGTCCTCCACGTTGCTGGATTCCCGGTTGCCTTCCCATTTCATGGCCATCCCCCGTTTGCAACCCGCGCTTTTCGCGGTAAATTGCGACCATGTTACCCGCAGCACGCAGCGCCAAGCCCAAGGTCCCTGTCACCGGCTGCGTGATGGAACTGCGCGACATGGTGCACACCTTGCAGGCCGGGCTGCGCGCGGCACTGCGTGCTGCGCCGGGCAGCGACCTACCCGTGGGCGCGGGCACGACCGATTGAGATCAGGCTTTTGGCAGGGTCACGCCGCGCTGGCCCTGGTATTTGCCGCCACGGTCCTTGTAGCTGGTCTCGCACACCTCGTCACTCTCGAAGAACAACACCTGGGCGCAACCCTCGCCGGCATAGATCTTGGCTGGCAGCGGTGTGGTGTTGCTGAACTCCAGCGTCACGTAGCCTTCCCACTCCGGCTCGAAAGGCGTCACGTTGACGATGATGCCGCAACGCGCATAGGTGCTCTTGCCCAGGCAGATCGTCAGCACGTTGCGCGGGATGCGAAAGTACTCCAGTGTGCGCGCCAGGGCGAAGCTGTTGGGCGGGATGATGCACACCTCCTCGTGGAAGTCGACAAAACTCTTCTCGTCGAAATTCTTCGGATCGACCACCGTGCTGTGGATATTGGTGAACACCTTGAACTCGGGTGCGCAGCGGATGTCGTAGCCGTAACTGCTGGTTCCATAACTGATGATCTTGTGCCCGTCGCGCTCGCGAATCTGCCGTGGCTCGAAAGGTTCGATCATGCCGGTTGTCTGCGCCATGCGGCGGATCCATTTGTCGCTCTTGATTGTCATGATCGTGCCCGGTGCCGGCGCTGTGTGGTTCTGGCGCGGATTGTAGGCAGTCGTGCGCCGGCCCGGCGACTGCGGTTCAACAAGCGGCGGCAATCACGGTGCGCTCCACCAGGCGGTCGTCCCCCAGCACGATCATGGCAAACAACAACTCGTCCAGGCTCCTGGCCTGGCCAGTGCGGCGCGCCATCAGCGGCGTGCATGTCGGGTTGAGCACCAGAAAATCTGCCTCGCAACCCACCTGCAGATTTCCCACCACCCCTGCCAGCCCGATCGCACTGGCAGCACCTGCCGTGTGTTGCCACCACAATTGCTGCGGACCGAGGCTGAGGCCGGTTTTGGTGTGGCCTTCGCGCCCGACATAGTAGGCCGCCAGCATGGTGTGGAACGGGGAAAACGAGGTGCCACCGCCGACATCACTCGCCAGACCGTAAGCCATGCCGACCCGGTGCGCCGCCGCGTAGTCAAAAAAACCACTGCCCAGGAACAGGTTGCTGGTCGGGCTGACAGCAGCCACCGCGCCGCGATCCCGCATCAGGGCCCGGTCGGCATCGTCGAAATGGATGCAATGCGCGTACACAGCCCGCTGGCGCAGCAGGCCAAAGTCGTCGTAGACGGCGAGGTAGGAACGTGACTGCGGAAACAGCTCGCGCGCCCACTGCACCTCGTCGCGATTTTCGGCCACATGTGACTGGATCCAGACGTCTGGATAACGCGCTGCCAGCACACCGGCGCCGCGCAGCTGCGCATCGCTGCAGCTGGGCGCAAAACGTGGCGTGATGGCGTAACCGAGCCGACCCTGCCCATGCCAGCGCTGTATCAGCATCTCGGTGTCGGCCAGGCTTTGTGCCGTGTTGTCGCGCACGCCGTCGGGCGAGTTGCGGTCTTGCAGCACCTTGCCGGTCACCAGCCGCAGATTGCGGGACCGCGCCAGTTGAAACAGCGCATCCACCGAATTTACATGCGAGGTCGCAAAGCTCAGTGCCGTGGTCACGCCGTGGCGCGCCAACTCGTCGAGAAAAAAATCGGCGACCTGCAGACTGTGCTCCCGGTCGGCAAAACGTGTCTCTTGGGGAAAGGTGTAGTTCTCCAGCCATGGCAACAGGCCGCTGGCCGGCGAGCCGATCACGTCGACCTGTGGGTAATGCACATGCAGGTCGACAAAACCAGGGGCCAGGATGCGTCCCGCGAGGTGTTCAGTAGCGCAGTGGGCATAACGCGGCGCGAGCGCGGCAAAGGGCCCCACATCCAGCACCACCTCATGGCCGCCCGGCCCAGGGCCGACGACCAGCAGACCGTCTGTTTCAAACAGGGCCTCGCGGGTTACCGGATCAAATCGCAAGACCGCAGAACGGAAACACTTCATGGGACAGAGCTTACGCAAAAATTTCCGCGCAGCCTATACGGTCCCGCCCATAACCTCCATGGCCGCAAAAACACGCCGAGCTGCGACGGTACCGGGCTGAATAACCTTTCAGGGCACTTTGCCCTGGACACCCTGCACCAGCCAGTGCATCTGCTGGATCTGCTGGTCAGTCAAAGCCTGACCTGCCGCGATGACCTGCTGCCCCTGGTTGTCACGCACGGCCTTGCGCGCGAGGAATGGCTGTAGCCGCCCGGCCGCAATGTCCTGCTGGCGTGCCAACACCTCTTTTTGCACCACCAACGGCACGCGCGGGCCGAAATCCCCGACCCGTACCATGCCCTCCCTCACGCCGCCCCACAGGCTGCCGCTTTTCCAGGTGCCGCCCAGCACCGCCCGTGCCCGCGCCGTGTAATACGCGCCCCACTCATGGGTTACCGCGACAATCTGCGCCTGCGGCGCAACCCGGCGCATGTCCGAGTGGTAGGCCACGGCCATCAAGCCGCGCTCCTGAGCCGCCACCATCACGGCGTTGGAGCCGGTATGAAAGGCCAACACGTCCGCACCCTGGTTGGCCAGGGTCATGGCCGCATCACGCTCCCGCGCCGGATCAAACCAGGTGCCAAGCCAGATGACCTTGACCTGGGCCTTCGGATTGACCGACAACATGCCCAGCGCGAACGCGTTGATGCCCTGCAATACCTCGGGAATGGGGAAACCGGCCACATACCCCGCCAGATGGCTGCGGGTCATTCGGCCTGCCGCAACACCCGCCAGATAACGTCCTTCGTAGTAGCGGGCATTGGCTACCGCCACGTTGGCGGAAGTCTTGTAGCCGGTGATGGACTCAAATACCACGTCAGGAAACTCCGCCGCCACCTTGAGGGTGGGCTCCATATAGCCGAAACTGGGCGTGAAGATCAGCTTATGCCCTTGCTGCGCCAGGTCGCGGATCACACGCTCCGCGTCCGGGCCCTCGGCCACGTTCTCGACATAACTGCTCTGCACCCGCACGGCAGGCGTTGCACCGGCAGGCCGGTTGATCGCCGCTTCCATGGCCCTGCGGCCCTCATCGTGCTGACGCACCCAGCCCGCCTCGGTAAGCGGCGTGACATACACAAAACCCACTTTCAAGACTGGCGGGTCGGCGCAATGAACGGGAAAACAAACAGCCGTGGCCACCAGGGCGGCGGCGAGGTTTTTATACATGGTAGTCCTCTACATGGCTCTGAGGGCACAAAAAAAACTGACCCGTCAGAGCGGCGGGCCAGCGGAGAATTTTAGCCGCTGCGCCCATGCGTTTGCGTATGTTGTGCGCGTGGCGCAGATTGTCATCACTACCCATGACTTCGACGATTTCGGGCAGCGCCGAAATTTGCTGCGCGACCTGGTAGCGCTTTGGCGCGCCGATGGGCACGAGATCGTCGTGACAGCAGGCCTGGAGAACTGGCCGGATGCGGGCATTGCCATCTCGCATGTAGACCAGAACGTGGTACCCGACGCCTATGTACAGGCCTGCAAGCGTTACCCCAAAGTCATCAACGGGCGTGCTGAACGCGGCTGGTGCATCGCGGCTTTCAGTGAAAGTCGTCGAAAACTGCCTGTAGTTTGTCCTGGTACTGGCGGCGCACTGGCGCATCGATGAATGCGGCCTGAAAGCTGTTTTGGGCCAACTGCCAGGCCTGCTGGGCCGACAGCCCCAGTGCAGCAAATGTCTGCGTGTAGTTCTCGTTGATGTAGCCACCAAAATAGGCCGGGTCGTCCGAGTTCACCGTAGCAACGATTCCGGCATCGAGCAACTGGCCAAGATTGTGCTGCTGCAGGGTCGGAAACACGCGCAGCATCAGGTTCGACAGCGGACAGACCGTCAAGGGTATGGCGTCCCGTGCCAGGCGCTGCATCAGCAGTGCATCCTGCATCGCCTGCACCCCGTGGTCGATACGCTCTACCTTGAGCACGTCGAGCGCGCTCCAGATATAGGCGGGCGGACCCTCTTCGCCGGCATGGGCCACGAGCCGAAAGCCGAGTTCGCGGCAACGCGCAAAGACGCGGGCGAATTTTTCCGGCGGGTGTCCCAACTCGCTGGAGGCCAGGCCAATGCCCAGGATCTGGTCGCGGTACGGCAAGACCTGCTCCAGCGCCTCGAACGCATGTTGCTCGCTGAGGTGGCGCAAAAAGCAGAATATCAGCGAGGCGGTGATGCCGAATTCCTGCCGCGCCGCCACACAGGCGCGGTGCAGGCCATTCACCACCACCGACGCCTCGATCCCATGCCCGGTGTGGGTCTGGGTGTCAAAGAAGATCTCGGCATGCACCACGTTGTCGGCATGGGCACGGGCAAAATAGGCGCGCGCCATGTCGAAGAAATCCTGCTCGGTGCGCAGCACCATGGTGCCGGCGTGGTAGACGTCGAGGAAACTTTGCAGGTTGTCGAACACGTAGGCTTGCCGCAAAGCTTCCACACTCGGGTGGAATAGCGCGATGCCATTGCGTCGTGCCAGCGCAAAGATCATTTCGGGCTCCAGTGAGCCCTCGATATGCATGTGCAGTTCGGCCTTGGGCATGGCCCGCAACAACGCTGGCAGACGGTCTGCGGCAACGGGTCTGACTAACATGGTTCTGCCTTCAAAAGAAAGGCTGCCCGAAGGCAGCCTTGCACAACACCGCCATCGGGCGGGCGGTTTACTTGCCGCCTGGTACTTTACCTTCCACGCCCTTAATGTAGAAGTTGACACCACTCAGGAACTTGTCATCGCCGACCGCGTCCTTGGCCAGTATCTGTTTGCCGTCCTGCCCGACGATCGGACCCTTCCAGATGTTGTAGGTGCCAGCTTTGAGTCCGGCCTTGATCTCCTCGATCCGGGCCTTGGTTTCTGCCGGCACATCGTCGGCGATGGACACCATGTCGATGGCGCCTTCCTTATGCCCCCACCACACACCGGTGCCGCCCTTCCAGCTGCCGTCGAGTGCTTCCTTGGTAGCCTTGATGTAATACGGCGCCCAGTTGATGATGGCGGAACCGAGGTGCGCCTTGGGGCCGTACGCCGTCATGTCGGAGTCCCAGCCGAAAGCACGCTTGCCCTTGTCCTGCGCGGTCTTCAGAGGGGCCGCAGAGTCGGTATTCTGGAACAACACATCGGCGCCACCGTTGATCAGTGCCGTCGCGGCCTCGGTTTCCTTGGGAGGGTTGAACCATTCGTTGACCCACACCACCTTGGTCTTGATCTTCGGATTGCTCGATTGCGCACCCAAGGTGAAACTGTTGATGTTGCGGATCACCTCGGGGATTGGAATCGACGCCACGATGCCCAGGGTATTGGTCTTGGTCATCTTGCCGGCAATGACACCCGCCATGTAGGCACCTTCGTAGGTGCGGCTGTCGTAGGTGCGCATGTTCTCGGCCTGTTTGTAGCCGGTGGCATGTTCGAATTTCACACCCTTGGAGTCGGCTGCCACTTTCAGCATCGGCTCCATGTAACCGAAGGTGGTGCCAAACACCAGCTTGTTGCCCTGGCTGGCCATGTCACGGATCACACGCTCGGCGTCGGCCGACTCCGGCACGTTTTCCACGAATGACGTGACCACCTTGTCGCCGAACTCTTTTTCCACCGCCTTGCGGCCCTGGTCGTGTGCAAATGTCCAGCCGCCGTCGCCGACCGGGCCGACGTAGGCAAATGCAATTTTCAGCGGCTCGGCCTTGGGCGGGGCGGCAGCGGCAGAAGCCGCCGGTGCAGGCGCGGCGGCGGCCGGCTTGGCCTCTTCCTTCTTGCCGCAGCCGACTATTGCGGCGGCGGCGATGGCCGACAACGCGGCCACCTTGATGAGAGATCGTTTGTTCAAGTCTGTCATGGTTGTCCTCAATGGGAGGGGTTAAGAAAAGCGCTCATTATGAGCCGGGATAGAACGGTTTTCCAATGGAGGCGGGCATATTTATCCGTATCCACTGGGGGTTTCGGGAGATCAGCGCCAGCACCACGATGGTCGCCACATAAGGCAACATGCTGAGGAACTGGCTGGGTATGTCGACACCGATTCCCTGCAAGTGAAACTGCAGCATCGTGACGCCACCAAACAGGTAGGCCCCCAGCAGCACGCGCGCCGGTCGCCAGGTGGCAAAGGTAGTCAGCGCCAGCGCGATCCAGCCCTTGCCCGACACCATGCCCTCTACCCACAATGGCGTGTAAATCACCGACAGGTAGGCCCCGGCCAGTCCGCACAGGGCACCGCCCACCACCACGGCCAGCAGGCGAATCAGGCGCACCGGGTAACCCAGGGCATGTGCCGACTCCGGGCTCTCGCCGACACTGCGCATCACCAGCCCGCTGCGGGTGCGGTACATGAACCAGATCAGCGCCAGCGCGATGACAACCGTGACATACACCAGGGGATGGTGGCGAAACAGCGCTGGCCCGACCAGCGGAATGTCGCCCAGCAGCGGGATGCCGAAACTGGGGCGCTCGGGTATCTTGGCTTGCACATAAGCGGTGCCGACAAAGGCCGAAAATCCGGTGCCAAACAGGGTCAAGGCCAGACCGGTGGCGAACTGGTTGGTATTGAGCCAGATGACCAGCACACCGAACAACGCTGCCAGTCCGGCGCCGACCGCGATGCCAGAGGCAAACCCGAGCCAGTCGTTGCCGGTATGCACGACCGTAGCGAATCCGGCGATTGCCGCGCACAACATCATGCCCTCGGCACCGAGGTTGACTATGCCCACCTTTTCGTTGATCAACAGGCCCAGCGACGCCAGGGCGAGTACCGTGCCGGCATTCAGGGTGGCTGCAACCAGCAGTGAATAGGATTCCATTATTTGCTCCCCGCACGGCCAAACCGGAGCCGATAGTTGACCAGTGTGTCGCAGGCCAGCAGGCTGAACAGCAGCAGGCCCTGGAACACACCGGTCAACGACTTGGTCAACCCCAGGCGCGACTGCGCCATTTCACCGCCGATATAAAACATGCTCATCAGGATGGCGGAGAACACCATGCCCACCGGATGCAGGCGGCCCACATAAGCGACGATGATGGCGGCAAATCCGTAACCAGCGGGTACATAGGTACTGAGCTGCCCGATCGGTCCGGCCACCTCCAGCGCGCCTGCCAGGCCGGACGCGCCACCGGAAATCATCAAGGCCGTCCACAGCGCCTGGCGCGAGGAGAACCCGGCATAACGCGCCGCTGCAGGCGCCAGGCCGCCAACCTGCTGGGCAAACCCGGCGCGGGTGCGAAACAGGAACACCCACATGCCCGCCACCCCCAGCAGCGCCAGCACGACACCAATCGAGACCCGGGAGCCCTCGAACAGGCGCGGAATACGGGTGGCCGCGTCGAAAGTCTTGGTCTGCGGAAAATTGAATCCGGCCGGGTCCTTCCAGGGACCACCGACGAGGTAACTCAGCACCTGCACCGCCACGTAGACCAGCATCAGGCTGACCAAAATCTCGTTGGCGTTGAAACGGTCGCGCAGCACTGCCGTCAATGCGGCCCAGGCCATGCCGCCGACAACCCCGGCCAGTACCACCGGCAACACGATCCAGCCGCCGGTGCCCTGACCGGCCAGCAGCGCCACACCGGCGGCGAATATGGCACCGATGATGTATTGCCCCTCGGCTCCGATGTTCCACACGTTGGAGCGAAAACACACCGCCAGGCCGAGCGCGATGATGAGCAGCGGCGTGGCCTTGACGAGCAGTTCACCAATCGCGTAGCCGCTCTTGATCGGCAACCAGAAAAACATCTCCAGACCCCTGATCGGGTCCTTGCCCAGAGCGGCAAACATGACCACACCGATGATCACGGTCACGACCAGGGCCAGCAGCGGCGAGCCGTAGGTCCAGAAAGAGGAGGCTTGCGGTCGGGCTTCCAGCTTAAGCATGCTCGGTCTCCCACAATCCGCTCATCCACTCGCCAATTTTTTCGATGGTGGCTTCGGCGACCGGGACCGACGGTGACAGGCGCCCCTTGGCGATCACGTGCAGGCGGTCGCTGAGTTCGAACAACTCGTCGAGTTCCTCGCTCACCACCAGCACCGCGCATCCCTTGTCGCGCAGTTCCAGGATTTCGCCGCGAATCTGGGCTGCGGCACCAACGTCCACACCCCAGGTTGGCTGCGAGACAATGAGCAGCTTCGGGTTGGCATCAATCTCGCGACCCACGATGAACTTCTGCAAATTGCCGCCCGACAGGGAACGCGCCGCGGAGTTCGGGCCACCGGCCTTCACGTTGAAGCGCCGGATGATGTCGGCAGCCTGCGCTTGCAGGGTCTCGAGATTGATCCAGCCGGAACCGCGCGACAGCGCCTCGTTGCGCGTCAGGAGCAGGTTGTGCGCCAGGCCCAGGGTCGGAACGGCGCCACGCCCCAGCCGTTCCTCCGGCACAAAATGCAGGCCCAGCTTGCGCCGGCCACCCGGGTGCAGCGCCGACATGTCGGTATCACCCATGCGGATCGATCCTGCAGCAGAGCGGCAGTCTTCGCCAGACAAGGCGTACAACAGCTCCCTTTGCCCATTGCCCGACACACCAGCGATACCCACCACCTCACCGGCGCGCACATCGAGCGATATGGCCTCGAGATCGACACCAAACTGGTCCTCCTTGCGCAGGCTGAGCGATTGCACGCGCAACACCGCAGCGCCCGGCGCCTGCGCACGGTGCGTCAGTTGCGGCGGCTCGGCACCAATCATCAGGCGAGAAAGCGAGGCGTTGGACTCCTGTGACGGGTTGCACACCCCGGTTACCTTGCCGCCGCGCAGCACCGTGCAGGCCGTGCACAACTCGCGGATTTCATGCAGCTTGTGGCTGATGTACAGGATGCTGCAGCCCTCGGACGCCAGCTTCTTGAGCACCACGAAGAGTTTTTCCACCGCCTGCGGCGTCAACACCGAGGTCGGTTCATCCAGGATCAGCAGCTTGGGGTTGGTCAACAGGGCCCGGATGATCTCGACCCGCTGCATCTCGCCCACACTCAGGGTGTGCACCGGCCGCGCTGGATCGATATCCAGGCCGTACTCCTTCGCCTTCGCCGTGATGCTGTGCGTGACTTCATCGAGTGTCAAGGTCCTGGCCAGACCGAGCCAGACGTTCTCGGCCACCGTGATGGTGTCAAACAGGCTGAAGTGCTGGAACACCATGCTGATGCCCATGGCACGGGCTTCCTGTGGATTGCGGATGTGCACCGGTTGCCCGTTGAACATCACGCTGCCCGCGTCCGGCTTGACCGACCCGTAGATGATCTTCATCAGCGTCGACTTGCCGGCGCCGTTCTCGCCCAGCACGGCATGGGTTTCGCCAGGCATGACGGTCAACGACACGTCGCTGTTGGCCACCACCGCCGGATAACGCTTGGTGATGCCGGACAGGTGCAATCGGGGGGTTGTCATACCGGGTTGTCTCGTGTGGTGTGGTTCTTGTAGTTCGGGGTCAGTTGGCCGAATTGGTCATCGGCGCCTGGCGGGAGGGTCGGCCTCCTTATCAAGCAACTTGGATGCCACCAGCTTGACACGTTCGCGCAACCAGCGCGCCGCGGCAGACGCATGGCTGCGCTCGTGCCAGAGCTGGTAATAACGCATG
>JANLVB010000217.1:0-4534 GCA_031363785.1 Betaproteobacteria bacterium | reverse complement strand
CACCTGCTCGAACTCGCCGAGGCCGAGGTCTGGGCGCTGGACATCGACCCGGTGCGCTGCAAACGCATCGCCGAGACCCTGTCACGCCTGGGCCTGCAGGCACATGTGGTGGCTGCAGACGCCGCCCAGCCGGGCCTTTGGTGGGATGGTGTGGCCTTTGACGCCATCCTGCTCGACGCGCCCTGCACCGCTTCGGGCATCGTGCGCCGCCATCCGGACGTGCCCTGGCTGCGCCGCGAGAGTGATGTTGCCCAGCTGGCGAAGACCCAGGCGCGCCTGCTGGCCAGCCTGTGGCCGTTGCTGGCAGCGGGCGGGCGCCTGCTGTATTGCACCTGCTCGGTGTTTCGTGCCGAGGGTTCGCAGCAGATCGAAACGTTTCTTGCACACAACACCGATGCCCGCTTGTTGCCCTCCCCGGGGCATTTGCTGCCGGTTTTCAAGGCAAATGGCGAGGCCGTCCCGGACAATCACCTGATTGACCATGACGGATTTTTTTACGCATTGCTGCAGAAGCTGGCGCCCTAGGCTGGCTGCGGCCTGTGCCTGCCTGTCACTGCTGCTGCTGGTCAGCACCCGGGCCCACGCCGACGCCGTGCCACCCGAGGTCACGCAACTACGGGTCGAGCGCAGTGCCGAGGGCCTGCTCCTGTTTGCCAGCGTGCGGGTGGAGTTGCCAGCCGCGGTGGAAGACGCCTTGTTGCGCGGCGTGCCGATGTTTTTTGTCGCTGAAGCAGATGTGGTTCGCCATCGCTGGTACTGGAGTGACCGCAAGGTAGCCAGTGTGCAGCGCCATATGCGGCTTGCCTACCAGCCGCTGACGCAGCGCTGGCGTCTGAACGTGGCGCCCGGCGTCATCACCTCCAACAGGCTGGGCATGACGATCAACCAGAGCTTTGACACCCTACCCGATGCCATGGCAGCGGTGCAACGCCTGTCGGGCTGGAAAATCGCCGAGCCTGGTGTTGTTGAGCCCGATTCGGTGCACAAGGTCGAATTCCGTTTTTCGCTTGATCTGACCCAACTGCCGCGGCCGTTCAAGATCGGCACCTTTGGCCAGTCCGACTGGACCATCGCAGTCTCCGCCAGCAAGCAGATCAGCTCCGAGGCGCTCAAGTGAAAGACGCCGGCGAGACCGCGGCACCAGTTTCCGCCAGCCTGCGCCAGCACAGCCGCACCGTGCGCTGGACGGTAGGTGTCGGCCTCGCCATCATGACCGCGATTGGCCTGGTGCTGTTGTTCCTGCTGACGCAGGCCACCAACAACCGGGAGCTCTACGAGCGCAACTACGCGCTGCTGTTCACGCTCAACGTGGTGGTGGCTGCACTGCTGCTGCTGGTGATTGTGTGGGTGGTGGTGCGCCTGCTGCTGCGCCTGCGGCGCAAACGTTTTGGCAGCCGGCTGCTACTCAAGCTGGCAGCGATTTTTGCGCTCGCCGGGTTCGCACCCGGCATGTTGATCTATGTGGTGTCGTACCAGTTTGTCTCGCGCTCGATCGAAAGCTGGTTTGACGTCAAGGTCGAGCGCGCGCTCGATGCCGGGCTCAACCTGGGCCGTGTCTCGCTGGAAACCCTCAGCACGGACCTGGCCAACAAGGCGCGCCTGTCGGTGCCGACGCTGGAGGGCTTGCGTGATGGCGCCACCACCCTGCCGCTGGAGCGCCTGCGCGATCAGCTCGGCGCCACCGAGGTGGTGTTGTTCACCGGCTCCGGCCAGCAACTGGCGGCGGTCAGCCAGTCGGCCTTTGCACTCAGTGCGGTACGCCCGCAGCCACAACAGTTTCGCAGCGCGCGAAGTGCCCGGGTGACGACCTGGGTCGAGGGGCTGGACGAGGCGACAGCGGCCACGGTGAACGATGCCCGGATCAAGGCGCTGGTGCTGGTGCCCAACCCGGCGTTCGACCTGCAGGGCGAGGCCCGCTTTGTGCTTGTCACCCGTGCCTTGCCCAGTGCGCTGGTGACCAACGCGCTGGCCGTCACCCAGGCGAACCGCGAGTACCAGGAGCGCTCGCTGGCGCGCGAGGGCCTCAAGCGCATGTACATCGGCACCCTCACCCTGAGCCTGTTTCTGGCCGTGTTCGGCGCCGTGTTGCTGGCCGTGCTGCTGGGCAACCAGATCGTGCGCCCGTTGCTGCTGCTGGCCGACGGCATGGGCAAGGTGGCCGCGGGCGACCTGACGCCCAAGGTGGCGCTGCAGGGGCGGGATGAACTCGGCGGCCTGACCCGCACCTTTGCCGACATGACACAACAGCTGTCGGACGCACGTGAGGCGGTAGGCCACAGCATGGAGCAGGTGGATGCCGCGCGTGCCAACCTGCAGACCATCCTGGACAACCTGACTGCCGGTGTCGTGGTGCTCGATGTGCACGGTGTGATCCAGTCTTCCAACCCGGGCGCGACCCGCATCCTGCGCCTGCCGCTGGCGGCCTTCGAGGGCCGCCGGCTGGCTGACATCGATGGGCTGCAGGACTTTGCCGCGCAGGTGCAGGCCCGTTTTGACTCCTTTCTTGGTGAACGCAGCGAAGACGGTCTGGACCACTGGCAGCAGTCGTTTGAACTGGGTGCCGCTGCGCCCGGCCTGCCGGCCTTCCAGTCGGGCCACACCATCGTGCTGGTGGCGCGTGGCGCCAAGCTGCCAGGAACCAACCGCCTGCTGGTGTTCGACGACATCTCGGAGATTGTCTCGGCGCAACGCTCCCAGGCCTGGGGTGAGGTGGCACGTCGGCTGGCGCACGAGATCAAGAACCCGCTGACGCCGATACAGCTGTCGGCCGAGCGGCTGGAGATGAAGCTCTCCGGCAAGGTGGCCGCCGCCGAGCAGGCCATACTCACCAAGTCGGTGAAGACCATCGTCGACCAGGTGGACGCCATGAAACGGCTGGTGAATGAATTCCGCGACTATGCGCGGCTGCCGGCTGCCGAACTCAAGCCGCTCGATCTCAATGCGCTGGTGGCTGACGTGTTGCAGTTGTACGAGAGCGAAGCCACCCACGTGCCGGTGCGCATGGAGCTCGACGCCGCCTGCCCACCGATCCTGGGCGACGCGCAGCAACTGCGCCAGGTGGTGCACAACCTGTTGCAAAACGCCCAGGACGCGACACTGGCACCGGGTGGCCCCGAGGCTGCGGTATTGGTGCGCACCCAATGGCTGGAAGCCAGCAAGCGGGTGCGCCTGACGGTGCTCGACCACGGTGCCGGTTTCCCCGACAACATCCTCAAGCGCGCCTTCGAACCCTACGTCACCACCAAGGCCAGGGGCACCGGCCTGGGCCTGGCGGTGGTGAAGAAGATCGCCGACGAACATGCATCCAGGGTGGACATCAGCAACCGCATCGAAGACGGCCGGGTGCTGGGTGCGCAAGTATCGTTATCATTCGCCACAGGCAACCTGCCGCCCGCCGACGGGCCGGGTAGTGCAGCAGCTTCGCAACGGGCAAGGGATACGGCGTAGAAATCATGGCAAACATTCTGGTGGTCGACGACGAACTCGGCATTCGCGACCTGCTGCAGGAAATCCTCAACGACGAAGGCCACTCGGTCGAAGTTGCCGAAAACGCCGCGCAGGCGCGTGCTGCACGGTTGCGCGAGCGGCCAGACCTGGTGCTGCTCGACATCTGGATGCCCGACACCGATGGCGTGACCCTGCTCAAGGAGTGGTCCACCACAGGCGCACTGACCATGCCGGTCATCATGATGAGCGGGCACGCCACCATCGACACCGCAGTGGAAGCCACCAAGATCGGCGCGCTGGCGTTTCTTGAAAAGCCGATCACCCTGCAAAAACTGCTCAAGGCAGTGGAGCAGGGCCTGACCCGCACGGCCGTGCGCAAGCTGCAGCCGCCGCCCACCATGCAGACCGTGGTGCCGGTGCCCGAGGCTGGCGGCGAGGCAGTGCCAGACAATGTGTTGCAGCTTGA
This sequence comes from Betaproteobacteria bacterium, assembly GCA_031363785.1. Lineage (GTDB taxonomy): Bacteria > Pseudomonadota > Gammaproteobacteria > Burkholderiales > Burkholderiaceae_C > CAISIP01. The sequence continues at coordinate 621 of JANLVB010000217.1, read as the reverse complement.
CGCCGGCCCGCTGTCGCGCCAGAGTTTTGGCCTGGACAAACCGCTGCGCGAAGCGCGCGACGAGTTCGAAAAAGCGTATTTCGAATACCACCTGGCGAAGGAAAATGGCTCCATGACCCGGGTCGCTGAAAAGACCGGCCTGGAGCGCACGCACCTGTACCGCAAGCTCAAGCAACTGGGCGTCGACCTGACCCGCGGCAAGCGCAGCGCGGCCTGAGCCACGCCCCACATCGGGCAGTTGCCGCTGGTATACTCTGCCGCTCTGGCCCGGTAGCTCAGTCGGTAGAGCAGAGGACTGAAAATCCTTGTGTCGGTGGTTCGATTCCGCCCCAGGCCACCAGAATTCAAAGCCAACTGTTCGCGGTTGGCTTTGTTGTTTCTGGACTTTCCCCGCGCCACGCGGGGTTCCGGGCGGTTCTGCTTGTGCCACGGCGTCCGTGGCGTGCCGGAAATTTCCCCGTATTCGCCCCGTTTCGATTCCGTTGTGCTCTCTGTTCTCAAAGAAAAGTGGAGAACCGTGTCGATCTGGCACACGCAGAAAGCGTTTGGAATCAACGGGTTATGCGTGTGTCGAAAAATGTGGTTTGACGGGGAAACTGGTGCAGGAATGTGGGGGATGAG
>JANLVB010000122.1:0-5550 GCA_031363785.1 Betaproteobacteria bacterium | reverse complement strand
GTTCTTGCTGTCACCGATGGCCTAGACCATGTCGTCACCGCCGCCGAGAGAGAAGTTCAGCGATGTGATGCGACCGTCCAGCAGATTCAACAGATAGGTGTCGGAGGCCAACGTGCCTTCCGTGCGCAACACATCGACTTCCGAGGCCTTGTAGACCTCGACGCGCAGGCCATTGCTGACAACGATGACCTCTTTCTCGCTGCTGCCACGTAGTGCCGCCAACTGATTGCTGAGCGCCTGTTCCTCCGGGCGCGTCGTGAAATCCGGGTCGAAGTAACCACTCTTGAGCAGGGTCTCCAGCGTCAGCTTGTCGTCCACCAGCAGCACATCGACCTTGTAATCGTGCGCCGCCACTCCACCGCCGTCCGGCACGTAGTTGCTGCCGCTCTCGTTCTTGTAGCTGAGCGTCAGGGTATTTGTGCCGGAGTCGAACTGCGCAATGTCGTACGGCGCGTCGTGTACACATTCCCAGTCGAAACTGGCGATCACCTCGTCAACAAAACGCTCGGTGGCCTCGAACAGTGTGATGGTGCTGAACCCCAGGTCGATGCCGATCCACAGGAAGGCTTCCAGAAACACCGTCAACTCGCCGGCCACGTCGAACAGGCACTCCGGCCCCTCGCCGATACGTTCGATGATTTCACTGCCAAAAAACTTGCCGTCGCCTACCGGCAGGTCGTTCAGGATCTCGGTTTCCTTGTCGTTCAGGTCGAAGCGGATCTCGGCTTCGATGCCACCCTTGACACCGGCCTCCACGATGCCGCCAATGCCCAGGCTGGCAACCGCGCCCAGCGTCGCCTTCAGCGTCAGCTCGGCGGCGTCGGCGGCGGTGTTTTCCTGGCCATGGTCGTCGAGATAAAAGCCGTTCAGGATGCGCCAGGATTCGGCCGGGTCGAAATCGGTTGCCATCCATTGGCTCAGGCCGGTGGTGTCGTAACCGAAATCGAAGTTGGTATAGGCGCCGATCTTGCCGAAGATGCCGACATTCAGGCCCGGGAATACCGGGTAGGTGATCTCGTGCTCGAACTCCAGCGCCAGGTCCGGCAGGTCGTACCAGAACAGATCGACCTCGCCGCGGCCCAGCACAAAATCGAGCAGCGACAGCGGGTCTTCCAGCACCGGTATGCTGAAGTTCTTGGTCGGTGCGCGTTTCTTGGCCGCCGTGGCGGTGCTCTTGGTCGTCGTTTCGTCGTCCAGCCCGTGCTGCTCGGGGCCTTTGAGCTTGGCCTTCTGGTCAGCGGTAAGTTTCGAGTCGTCCCTCGGCTTGTTCGGGTCACCGGCACCATCGGCGGCGTTCAGGTCAGCATCCGGGTTCTTCAGGCTGCCCTCGGTCAGGTTGAAAGTGCCGAAATTGATTTCGCCCGCGTCCGACAACTCGACCACGGTCTTCAGGAAGTCGATCGTGCTGTCAATCGCCAGCAGCACCTTGGTCATGATGTCGACCGTCTTGGCCGGCAGTTTCAGGCGTGCGATGTCGATGAAACGGATCGGCGGGCTCGCGATGCCACCCATCGGGATTTCCGTCAGCAACAGCTTGACCACCGGCTGCAGCGGGCCGACGATGTCGTAGATGCCGGACAGGGTTTCCAGCAGGAAACTGTCGAACAGGCTGCCCACATCGAGCGTCACATCCTCCAGAATGACACTCGGGCTGCCGATGTCGATGGTCAGGCCGCCGTCGGTCGACAACATGATCTCGCCCAGCAACTGGCGGTAATGGATGGTGGTCGTCACCGACGGCAGGAACTGCGCCGCCGTGGTTTCTATCCTGGCGAAGAAGTCGGCCTCGGCGAACGCGGAGGCCACCAGCGCCAGATCGACACCCTCACCTACCTCCCAGCGCCCATCGCGATTCGCATCGCGGATGTCCAGGCCGAGGTGGCCGGTCAGGCCGCTGCCGAGCTCGTTAACGTCCACAAACGTCATCTTGAGGAAACCGAGCGTGCCCTCGGCGGTCGATCCTTGCTCCAGGCGCGCACTGACGTCGAGTGCAATCTCCTCACCCGCCAGGTTGATGCCCGAGGTGTCCATGAAGACACCGATATCCGGCAGGCCGCCGTTGCTCATGTTGCCGATACCCAGCCCGATGCCCATCAGGTAGTCGATGCGCGTGATCAGCTTGGCGTCGATGTCCAGGTTCACGCCCGGTATGCCGGCATTGAAGTCGATCGGCAATTCACCGTCCACCAGCACGCCGCCAAATTTCAGGTTGAAGGTGATCAGGCCGTTCGGCGTTAACACCAGCTCGATGTCCTCGTAACTGGTCGGCAACCGGGTGATGATCTTGCCCGCCGCGTCATAGGTCAACGCACCGAATTCGTCGTACACCGGCACCACGAAGGCGAACAACGCGTCTTCCACTGTGTCGGTCAGCGGGTCCAGCCCGAGCGAGCGGTTCAACGCGTCGAAGCCATTGAACAAGGCCTTGCGCAATTCGTCAAGCACTGCATCGAAGACGCTGGTATGACCGGCCCTGATCTCGTCCTGCAGCCATTTGCCCAGGTTTTCCTGGTAGTCCAGGCCGATGCGCTTGCCCAGCACACTGTCGCGCAGCCCGTACAGGCTGCCGGCCAGGTCGTCGAAGGCCGAGCCACCGATCAGCGGCAGCTCGATGGAGTCGATGCCGCTGGCCACCACGTCGATGGCGTCGAAGAAGCCTTCGATGCCGGCCAGCATGTTCCGCGGGTTGTCGATGAAGGCGATAAAGGCCTGCACCGCATCGAAATCCAGGCTGATGTTGGGCAGCGCGAAATTGAATTCGGTGCTGAAGGCGAAGTTCTCGTCGACCGAGAACGACGCATCGGCATGCAGCACGTTGTCGCCGATGCCGTCGCCATTGCGATCCCGCTCGAAGCCGCCCAGCGGCAGCGACTTGATCGGGAAGAACAGCGGCAGGTCCGCCGTGGCGTTGCCGAAGAACTCGGCCTGGAAAGCGTCCCCCAGCGCGCCAGGCGAGACCCGGCCATCGCCGTCCGGGTCTGCCGCCGGATTGGCCAGGTTCACATAGGCGCCGATCTCGACCCGCGCCGATCCGTTGAGGATATAGAGGCCCAGGGGAGGAAGATCGATCGGGCCGATGGCCGGAATGTCGATCGCCAGCGAGGCGTCGATGTCGGGTGCTTCGCCAACCACGCTGGCATACACGCCGGTGTCGGCGTCGACATAAAAAATCGGGTTGAAGACATCGCCGAGGTCGAAGCCGAAACCCAGGTGCAGCCCCGCCTCGGCCTCCAGGGTGATCATGGTGTTCAGATTGACATCGAGGAACTGCCCCGGGTCGAAGCCCAGCCACTGCTGCAGGTTCAACTCGTCGATATCCAGGTTCAGCGCATATTGGCGCGACACCATGGTGGCCAAATCCAGATCGAAATCGAACGCCGAATTGGCGTAGCTCATCGAGATCAGATCGACGTTGGCACCCAGCCCCAGGAAACTGCGCAACTCCTCGTTCAGGAACTGCTACAGCTCACCGATATTGCGCGCCTTGTCGCGCACCGTGTGCACCGCCTGACCGATGCCGGCGGCAAAACTCACCGCGCCATCGCCCAGCACATCGGCCACACTGACACCCACCAGCGGGATGTCGTCGTACAGCGCGCCATCGCGCACGCGGAACTGGCGCAGGTCCCCGGTAGCGATGACGCCGCCGTCGACCAGACTCACGTTGGCCGGCGCGGCCCCCGCCAGTCGAACCACCGACACGTCGTCGGCCTCGTAGGTGGCGACCAGTTCATAGTCCACCAGCGTGAATTGCTGCAGCGAGAAGTCACCCGGGCCGGCCGGCTGCTCCAGGCCCCAGACCGACCCGGCCACGCCGGACAGCGTCCACTCGAACAGACGCAAGGCCGAGCCATCGGTGCGTGTCACGGCCTGGGCATTCTGCGCGCCACCGGCGCCCAGCAGCGCGCTGTAACCCGAGGCCAGCAGTGGCCCGGCCACCGCGCCCCAGCGTTCGCGGTAGACCTTGAGCTCGCCGCCGACGAGATCACCCGTGCGGTCGTCGATGCTGCCACCGACAACCTTGCCCAGCACGGTCTGGTCCATGCCGACCAGGTCGTCCACCAGGTCTTCCACCGCGCCCAGGATCATGTCGAGCGAGATGCCGTTGAACTTGAACAACTCATCCATGCCGGTCATCTGGACCGACATCGGCAGGCTGGCCAGCAGTTGCAGCATGGACGCACCCGGCTGCAGCATCTGGCTGGTGGCGCTGATGAAACCCACGCCATCGTTGACGCCGTCCAGCACGCCAGCCCACTCGACCGGCAGCACGATCTCGTAATGGGTATCGGCGCCCAGCACCGGATTGGCGTCGTCCAGCAGGTCGCTTGCCGTACCGTCGACGAAGTCGGTCATGCGGAGTTTGCCGCTGATACCCATGCTGGCCGAGGCGCCGAGCGAGATGATGGCGTTGTTCGACTGCAGACCGATCGGCCCCAGGTTGATGCCGAAATCGAAGGTCTTGATCAAGGCGCCATTGGCCGTGCCCGACACCACGTCTTCCAGCACAAACAGGGTGCTGCTGTCGGTGAAGACGTCGTATACCACCCGGTCCACGGTGTAGATGGCGTCGTTGTCGGTCGAGCCACCCACAGTGAACTGGTCACCGGCCATGAACTGGCCCCGGCCCGACGCCGCTGCACCAAGGCTGCTGCTGGCGTTGCCAGCAATCACAAAAGCTGCCGTGCCCGGGGTCTCGGCGGTGCCCGGCACCAGGTCCGCAATGTTCTGCCGGTCTTCGCCGAACGTGAAATAGGCTGCCAGCGACGGGTAGAGGATGAAGAACTCGCCCGTGCCGTCCAGGCCGAAAGAAAAGTCGAGCTTGACGCCGGCATCGATCTCTAGCGGCTGGCTCTGGGTGACCGACAGGCCCAGGCTGAACGGCAGCGGCAGGTCGATGCCGAATTGCGACAGATCCAGCTCCAGGCTGTCGAGGTCCAGCAGGATGGACTGGTGGTATTGGCTCAGCGTGATCGACACGTCGTACTGCTGGTCACCCGGCGCCTTGTGCACTGTGATGCCGTCGACGCCCTGCAGCGCCAGCAGCAGGTCGTTGCTGTTGGGGGCGGTGTTGCCGTCGAAATAAAGCCCAAGCGCGGCGGTGATGAGCCCGACCTTGGGCGTGATGACCGTGCCGAACTGGCCAAAGTTGGCACCCAGCAGGGACGCCAGGTCCTGGCCGGTGAACGGGATGGTGGTGGCGTCTTTCAAGAAGTCATCCACCGCCACCCCCATGCCGGCGGCCCAGCTGCCGAACACGTCCAGGCCGGCAATCAGCTTGTCTTCCGGTGCAAGACCGGTGGCGGCGTTCTGTGCCGACGGGTTGCGCCGCAGCCCGGTGCCCAGCGCAATACCCATCAAATCCGTCACCAGCGGCGGGGTTGCACTGTGCTCGATGCCCAGCAAATGGCCGATCTCGTGCATGACCACGGTGAGCAGATCGATGCCGGCCGGCCCGTTGCCGGTGAACTCGGTGTCGCCCGCCGCCGCACCACCTGCAAATGTCGGGTCGACATACCAGCCGAGGCCGGCTGCGTTGTCGTCCAGCGT
>JANLVB010000087.1:0-3697 GCA_031363785.1 Betaproteobacteria bacterium | reverse complement strand
CCGAGTCTTGCGCTCAACACCGCGATGGATCCGACGCCCTTGCCTTCCCACACCAGCGGTGCGAACAGTGCGGCGAAGTTGTAGCCAATGATCTTCGCGAAGCGCTGAAGTCCAGGCACGTCGATCGCGTTATGCATGTCGGGAATTTCAGCAAGCCCGGTGCGGATGGCAAGCTCGGTCGCGGTGCCCGCCAGCGGCGACGGAAAGGCCTGTGCGATATCCCTCTCCTTCTGTCTGGCCGACTCCGGCGCAAAAGGCCCCGACGCGTCACCCACAAACCGGATGCCGCCCACATGCAACAGTTCCTCTGCATCCACCTGCAAGATCATCAGCGCCAAGGCGTTCGGGAACAACTGCGCGGCGCTGTCGATGATTTTGTCAAACACCGGCTGCGCGTCGTCCACCGACGAGGCGATGACGTTCAGCACCTCGCTCGTCGCCGTTTGCTGCTCCAGCGCCTCCTTCGTCTCGTTGAACAACTGCGCGTTCCGGATCGCGATGACAGCCTGGTCGGCGAAAGTCTGCAGCAGCACCTTTTGCTGCGGGGGGAACTCGGCTGCATCCGGGCACAACACACAAATCGCACCGATCGGCGTGCCGTCGGACAAAAGGGGCACAGCCAGCGCACTGCGAAAGTTCAGCCCGTCGGCGCGGCCGCTGAAGACATAACCCGGCTGGGCGCACACGTCGGGTATCTCGACCGTTTGCCGATTCAGGATCGCCAGGGCGGTGGCGCTGTCGCTGCCCGGCCGATGCGGCCACATGTCGCGCCAGGGATTTTCGGCTGGCCCGGCCCGGTCATGAAATGCAGCGAGGTGGATCAACTCGCCGTCAAACCGTGTCACCACGCTGTGCTGCGCGCCACACAGGCGCAAGGCGCTGGCGGCGATAGCGTCGAACACCGGCTGCACATCGGACGGCGAGCGCGCGATGACCTTCAGGATCTCGGCCGTGGCGGTCTGGCGCTCGAGCGCGGCTTCAGTCTGCGCCAGGTGCTCTGCCTTCTGCGCCAGTTGCGCCTCGCGGGCTTCGGCCAGCTCTTGCTGGATGATGCGGGTGCGGTAGCCGTGGATCGCGTTCGGCACCAACACGAAGTTGCAGAAGCCGATGATGTTGAACACCGTCAGGGCCGCAAGCGCCACCGGCGACAGGGAATTGCCGTGCGGGACGAGCAGCTCACCGACGCCTGCCAGCACCATCACGCCAAGGGTCGCGGCCATCCAGTACCTGACGTAGCGCGGTTCTTCCAAAGCCGTGGCAAGGAAGAGCGGCGTCATCGCAAAGACCAGCACATAGCCCGAAGACGTGAACCCGCCCAGCGCCAGGTGAACCGCCAGCAGGGCCAGCATCGAGAGCCCATTGGTCAACCTCGCCAGCAGATAGTAGGAACGGCCTCTGGCGTACCCCACGCAGAACACCAACTGCGCGAATGCCGTCACGAACGCGATCTGTGCGGCCAGTCGTGCGCCGATCCAAGCGTAAAAGCCAGCATAGAGCAACCACACCAAGACCACCGCCAGTGCGATCCCTGCCATCAGGGACTTGCGCAACTTCCACTCGGGCGAGTCGTCCGGCTCGGTGGCATAACGCACAAAGCGATCCTTCAACCGCTGCACGGCTGTTTGCGGGCCCGCGCCCTGGTCTGTGTGGGAGGTGCTCACGTCTCGCCCCTGGCAATTGGTTCTGCGTGTCGAGGCGAGCGGCAGGCTCGGCCCGACAACGGTGCCATGCAAGCTGCGTGCAGGGCCCTGGCTTTGGCAGTCATGGTCGCGCCGCACCCGTATCCGACAAGAACTCGGCCGCCCTGCACACCGGCACGCCGCACCACGGGTGCAATATCAGCAAGTCTTTGTCACTGCTCACCAGCATGTCGGCCCGGCAGACCTGCACCAGCGCCAGGAACTTGTTGTCCATAACGTCGCGGCAAGGTGGCTGCAGCGCATCAACGTCGGCCTGCGTGACCGGAAAGAAGTGCATGCTGGTGCGCAACATGGCGACGAACTCCAGCCGTGCGTCGCGGGGCAGGAATCGATCCAGGCGCTCGCGCTGCATCACGCGCTCCAGCTCCAGCCAGGTGGGTACCGACGCGCATACATCACTGCGCGCCAATGCCAGCGTGAGCGCCTGGTGTGGCAGCGAGCCCGGCTTGAGCGCTGCACCCACCAGCGTGCTGGTATCGAACACGACGCGCCTGGGCCAGCTCATCGCAGTTCATGAACCAGCCGGTTGATGTCGTCGTCCGACAGCTCGGCAGCGGCCAGTGTGGCAAGCGCCGTGGCGCGTGCGCTCCAGGCCTCAAGCACCTCCACCGCCTTGCTGCGGCGCACCCGCGCGTCGAGCAGTTCTTCCATGTCTTGCGGCGATACGATGAAAGCCGCCGGCCGGCCATGGCGCGTCACGGTCACCGGCTCGCGCCGCGCCATGTCTAGCAATTGACCAAAGCGGTTTTGGGCGTCAACGGAGGTAACGGAAATCATGGGCAGGCTCCGAAATAGTGGCTAATATGTACAGTATAGCTATGATGGCTAATAAAATTGTTTACCACTGAAGGAGTTTGCACATGCGTACCGTGGCACCCGTATCTCCCGGTGAAATGCTGGAAGAAGAATTCTTGAAGCCGCTGGGCCTGACCAAGTACCGGCTGGCCAAGGACATTGGCGTGCCGCCCCAGCGCATCGGCGACATCGTGGCCGGCAAACGCGCGGTGACCGCCGATACCGACCTGCGTCTGTGTCGCTATTTCGGCCTACGACACGGCCGTGGCGCGCGACGCCATGGGCGACACCTTGGCCCGCATCCAGCGCTGCCCGTTGTTGGAGACGTGAGCAAAGCGAGGCTCTGCTCCAGCACCACGAGTTGATATCAAAATGCACGAGTGATATCATTTCCCCAGACTTCCGGGAGCAATCGACCATGTCATCCGTCACAGTCAGGAATCTGCCTGACGCCACGCACCGCGCGTTGAAACACCGTGCCCAGCAACACGGCCGCAGCACCGAAGCCGAAATCCGCCACATCCTGGAAGCCGCAGTAAGGCCGGGCAATGGACTCGGTTCTGCGCTGGCAGCCATCGGGCGCAAGGCGGGCGGCATCACATTGCAGATCGAACGCGATCGGACCCCCGTGGTACCCGCGAGCTTCAAGTGATCATCCTCGACACGAACGTCGTCTCCGAACCCCTCAGGGCCGAGCCCGAACCCGCGGTGTTGGCCTGGCTGGACGCGCAGGCGCCGGCAACGCTGTACACGACGAGCGTCACGCTGGCCGAGTTGCTGGCCGGTGTTGCGGCCCTGCCGGCGGGGCGGCGGCGCAACATGCTGGGGCTGGCCGTGACAGAACAAGTGCTGCCCTTGTTCGAGGGCCGGATGTTGGCCTTCGACGCACAGGCTGCGCATGCGTATGCGCATGTCCACGCTGGCGCCTTGGCAGCTGGCAATCCGATCAGCTTTGCGGACGGGGCAATCGCGGCCATCGCAGCAGCGCATGGGTTTGCCGTGGCAACCAGGAACGTACGCGACTTCAAGGGCACAGGGGTCGAAGTGGTGGACCCCTGGCTGTCGGCGGCGGCACGCTGAACGCAGGCAGAGCGCTTGCCCGCGCCTGAATGGCGGATGGGCCTTCATCGTGCTCTCGCCTGCATCAGCGCTGCCACCAGCGCATCGACCCGGATCGGCTTGGTCACGTAGTCGTCCATGCC
>JANLVB010000043.1:0-32214 GCA_031363785.1 Betaproteobacteria bacterium | reverse complement strand
TGAATGCGGTCATGGTAGTCGGGCTTGCGCGACACAAACAGGCGCAGCGAACCCTGCTCCACATCGGGCGCGCGAAAAAACATCGGGCCGTCACTGTCGGGCGTGTCGCCCGCCACCAGCACCGGCTTTTTCCACGGATGGATATAGGTGTGGATGGCGGCCTGCTTGCCCTCGAACCAGGGCATGGGCGCCCACAGCGTGTGCGTGAGTTCGTGCTCCAGCAGATCAGCCGGCGCATACCGGCCCTGGCTGATCAGCTTGCGCGCCGTCGTCACCTCGCCGCTGCTGCGGTTCTTGAGCAACAGCGATACACCGATCACGTTGTGCGGCTTCACGTGGTAGCCGTATTTCGGGTCGGCCAGCACCATGCGCACCAGCTCTTCGGCGGCGGCGCTCACCACATAGACCTCGATGCCGTTGGTGGTGAGCGCGTTGTACAGCTCCTGCTGGCCGCGTTGCAGGCGCGGCGGCGGCACATCGATGTCCACCAACTGGCCGTCCAGATAACACTGCGCCGGAATGCTTTTGCCGCTCACCAGCATGTCGTCCAGGTGGCCCTTGAGCTCGCGCAGCGTGAAGCCGGCAAAAATCTGCGCCGCCCAGGGGTACCCGATCTGGTCATCGATCTCGCCCAGGCGAAAGTAGTAACTGTGCAGGCTTTCACGCCGCGCCGCGCTGTCGCGAAACGGGATGATGGCCAGCGACGGGTGCATGGTGTCGCGCGTGAGCACGCCCCGGTTTTCCATGAAAGGCAGCAGGGCACCCACCAGGTCATGGTGGTAGCTGGTGTTGTCGGCGTCGAACACCGCAAAGGCACCTTGGTGCGCGTTGGCGGCTATCAGCGCGTCCAAGCGGGCTGCGGCATCAGCGGGCCAGTGGTACAGGCCATTTGGAAGGCTCATCGTTGCACACTCGCGTAGTCGGGGTGGACAAACACCGGCGCATCGGACGCCGGCAAGGCGGCCTTGCCACGGATCACATCGGCCAGCTTTTCGGCCATCATGATGGTGGGCGCGTTGAGGTTGCCGCTGACAACGTCGGGCATGATGGACGCATCCACCACGCGCAGGCCCTGCACGCCGTGCACCCGGGCCGCAGCATCCACCACCGCCATCGCATCGCTGCCCATGCGGCAGCTGCACGACGGGTGGTAGGCGGTCTCCGCATGGGCCCGTATGTGGGCGTCGATCTGCGCGTCGGTCTGCACCGCGGGCCCCGGGGACAGCTCATCGCCACGAAACGCATCGAAGGCCTGTTGCGCAAACACCTCGCGCGTGAGCCGGATGGCGGCGCGCATCTCCTTGCGGTCCTGCCCGGTGCCCATGTAGTTGAACAAGATTTCCGGTGCTTGCGCCGGGTTGCTGCTGCGGATACGCACATGGCCGCGGCTGGTTGGGCGCATCGGCCCCACATGGGCCTGGAAGCCGTGGCCGGTGGCCGGTGACTTGCCGTCGTACCGCACCGCCATCGGCAAAAAGTGGTATTGCAGATCCGGGTGCTTCACACCCGCCTCGCTGCGAATAAAACCGCCGGACTCGAAATGGTTGGTGGCGCCCAGGCCGCTATGAAACAGCAGCCACTCGATGCCGATCTTCATCATCACCAGCGGATTGGTGGCCGAATACAGCGTGATGGGCTGTTTGCAGGCGTACTGCACATAGGTTTCCAGATGGTCCTGCAGGTTCTCGCCAACACCCTTGAGCGCCGCCACAACCTGGATACCCAGGCCTTGCAGGTGCGCCGGGTCGCCGATACCCGAGAGCTGCAGCAACTGTGGCGAGTTGATGGCGCCGCCGCTCAGAATCACCTCGCGGGTGGCGCGCAACTGCTGCACCTGGCCCTTGTGCACTACCTCCACCCCGACAGCGCGTGGTGCATCGGCCGGGCCTTCGAACAGCACCCGCGTGGTCAGGGTGGCCGTCTGCAGCGCAAGGTTCGGGCGCTTCAGGGCCGGACGCAGGTAGGCCATCGCGGCGCTCCAGCGCCGACCCTTGTGCACCGTCATGTCCATCACGCCAAAACCCTCCTGGCGATAACCGTTCATGTCGTCGGTGCGTGCATAACCGGCCTGCTGCCCGGCCTCGATGAAGGCGTTGTAGAGCGGGTTCTCACACTTGCCGGTGCTGACCCGGAGCGGGCCACAGGCGCCACGGTAGGCGTCACCGCCCTTGCCACGCGCCTCGGCCTTGCGGAAATACGGCAGGCAGTGCGCATAACTCCAGTCGGGCAGGTCGTGGTGGCTGGCCCAGCCGTCGTAATCAAGCGCATGGCCACGGATGTAGACCATGCCATTGATGGACGACGAGCCGCCGATCACCTTGCCGCGCGGGCAGTGAATGCGCCGGTTGTTCATGTAGGGCTCGGGCTCGGACTGGTACATCCAGGTGTAACGCGGGTTCGCCATCGGATACGCAAAACCCGAAGGCATGTGGATGAACAGGTTGTGGTCGCGGCCCCCCGCTTCCAGCAGCAGCACCCGCACCTGCGGGTCTTCGGTGAGGCGGTTTGCCAGCACGCTGCCGGCCGAGCCGGCGCCCACAATGATGTAGTCGTAATCCACCTTGTCACCCATGCTCAAGGGTGGCCACCGGCCACCCCGCCCGACCCCACGCCAACCGTCTTCAATCAGACGCAGAAGTACCCCACCGCGGCGGCGGGGACCCTCAGCGCTTGAGTGCCGCCTGCACCTCGGCCAATGCGTCCTTGCCGTCAAAGGTCTTGACACCCTTGAGCCAGGTGTCCAGAACGCCCGGGTTCTTCTTGAGAAAGTCGCGCGCTGCCACATTGGGCTTGGTCTTGGCCAGGATCGGGCCCATCACCTGGTTCTCCATGTCGGTGGTGAACTGCAGGTTTTTCAGGAAGGCCATCACGTTGGGACACTTCGCCTCGTAGGACGGCGGCACTGCGGTGAAAACCTTGGCCTCACCCAGGTTGGGGCCGAACACATCGTCGCCGCCGGCCAGGTAACGCATCTTCATCTGCGCGTTCATCGGGTGTGGCTCCCAGCCCAGGAACACGATCGCCTTCTTGGCGCGGATGGCACGTTGCGCCTCGACCAGCATGCCGGCCTCGGACGACTCCACCATTTTGAAGCTCTTGAGGCCGAACTTGTTGTCCTTGATCATGCCGGCAATCAGCGCATTGCCGTCGTTGCCAGGCTCGATACCATGTATCTTGCCCTGCAGGTCTTTCTCGAACTTGGTGATGTCGGCAAAAGTCTTGAGGCCCTTGTCGTACAGGTAGTCGGGCACTGCCAGTGTGTATTTGGCACCCGTCAGGTTGGGCTGCTCCAGCACCTTGATCTGGTTCGCCTTCACGAATGGCTCGATCACCGGTGTCATGGACGGGTTCCAGTAACCCAGGAAGACATCGATCTGCCTGTTCTTCATGCCTGCAAAGGTGATCGGAATGGAGGCGATGGTCACGGTCGGCTTGTAACCCATGCCCTCCAGCACCACCGATGCCAGGCCGGTGGTGGCGGCAATGTCGCTCCAGCCGACGTCGGCAAAACGCACCGTCTTGCAGGCTGCGTCCTCGGCGGCGCTGGCTTGCAATGCCATGGACAACAAGGCGGCACAAACCAAAGACAGTCTTGCTTTCATCACATGCTCCAAAAAGGGATGCGTCGATTTTACGGGGCCACCACTGGCTTGCCATCGCGCCGCGCGGCGCGACGCCCACGCGCCGACGATTCGGTGTTAATGACGGTGCGCTCCGGCAGTGTCACCACTTCACGCAGCCGCTCGAACGGTGCCGTGAGGTGAGGTATCGCCATGGCCTCGACAAAAAACTCCTGGAACCGCGGCTCCACCGCCGTCTCGATTTTCTCGACACGACGCACCAGTTGCTCGATCTCGCGCCGCGAGCGCTGGTCCAGCAGGGCGATGCGGGCACCGGTACCCGCCGCATTGCCGGCCGAGCTCACGTGGTCGAGCGCGCAATCCGGGATCATGCCCAGCACCATGGCGTACTTCACGTCGATGTGGCTCCCAAACGCGCCGGCCAGGCGGATCCGGTCCACTTTGTCGATGCCCATGCGCTCCATCAGCAAACGCACGCCGGCGTACAGCGCCGCCTTGCCCAGCTGTATGGCACGCACATCGTTTTGCGTCACCTTGATCGACGAGGCGCTGTTGGTAGCCTTGCAAATCTCGTAGGAGAAGGTGCGACCGTCGCTCAAGATGCGCGGATTGCGCTGGGCCATCTCGCCGTTGATGACGCCATCGTGCCGGATGATGCCCGCCAGGTACATCTCGGCCAGGATCTCGATGATGCCCGAGCCGCAAATACCGGTGACGCCGGAGCCCGCCGTGGCGGCCGCAAAACCCTCGTCGTTGGACCACAGATCACAACCGATGACCTTGAAGCGTGGCTCCAGCGTCACCGGATCAACGCGCACACGCTCGATGGCGCCGGGCGCGGCGCGCTGGCCACAGCTGATCTGTGCGCCCTCGAAGGCCGGCCCGGTCGGGCTGGAGCAGGCCAGCAGGCGCTTGTTGTTCCCCAGGACGATCTCGGCATTGGTGCCCACGTCTACCAGCAGCGTGACCTCTTCGGTCAGATCGGGCCGCTCGGCCAGGATCATCCCAGCGGTATCCGCACCGACATGGCCGGCGATACAGGGCAGCACGTAGATGCGTGCATTGCGGTGGATGTGGAAATCGATCTCCACTGCCCACAGGGTGATGGCGCGGTCGGTCGCCAGCGCAAAGGGTGCGCCACCGAGCTCGATCGGGTTGATGCCCAGCAGCAGGTGGTGCATGATGGGGTTGCCGACAAAGGTGGCCTCCAGGATGTCGGTGGCGGCAATGCCGACCTGCTGCGCCACGTCGGTGGCTAGCTCGTTGATGGCCACCCGCACGGCAGCGGTCATCTCGACTTCACCGCCCGGGTTCATCATCACATACGAGACCCGGCTCATCAGGTCTTCACCGAAACGTATCTGCGGGTTCATCACCCCGGCGACGCCAACTACCTCGCCGGTGGCCAGGTTGCACAAGTGCGCGGCAATGGTGGTGGAGCCGACATCGATCGCAATGCCGTAGGCGTGCTCGCGAAAACCCGGCCACACGGCGATGATCTGGCTCTCGCCGTGCACCGCCACGGTGACCTTCCAGTCACCCTCGCGCAGGGTTTGCTGCAACTGGTGCAGCACCCGCACATCACACTGCAGGTCGGTCAGGCGCCACTCGAATTCGAGCGCGTCTTCGAGCCGGCGCAAGTCGCCCGAGGGGTCATGCATGTCGGGCTGTTGCACCTCGACAAAATGCAGCCGGATCACCGGGTCGAGCTCGATGTCGTGCGCCTCGGCCGCCTTGCGCACGACCTGACGGTGCACCTGGCTGCCCGATGGCACGTCGATCACCACGTCGCCCAGCACCTGGGTCGAGCAAGACAGCCGCCGCCCCGCCTCCATTACCTGGGTCTTGCAATACTCTTCTTCCACCGCGCCAAACGGCGTCAGGTTGGCGGCTCGCGACTTCACCCCGTGTTTGGCGAAATCTCCCTCGGACACCAGCACCTGACAACGACCACAGATGCCACGCCCGCCACACACCGAATCGATGTCCACGCCCAGCGAACGCGCTGCCTGCAGCACCGGCGTGCCGACGGGAAAACGCCCGCGCCGCCCCGACGGGGTGAAAACAACCAAGGCCTCTTTGCTGCTCATGGAGTCAGACCTTTCGGCGCCGGCCGACTTCGCGCCGGCCACGACCCATCTCGCCGTCGGCACCGACCACCGGGTCGGCGCGGAACTTGCGGATCCAGCGCGCGCAATCCGGGTCGTGGCCCATCATCACGTCAGCCGCCATACAGGCCCGGATCACCTCCTCATGCAGGGGGTTGGTGATCGCCGAGGTCATGCCCGACGCAATCGCCATGGTGAGGAATCCGGCGTTGATGCCATTACGCTCGGGCAATCCGAAGCTCACGTTGGACGCGCCACAGGTGGTGTTGACCCGGAGCTCGGTGCGCAACCGGTGCACCAGCTGCATCACCTGCACGCCAGCCTGGTTGATGGCACCAATCGGCATCACCAGCGGATCAACCACGATGTCGCAAGCCGGGATGCCGTAGTCGGCAGCGCGCTCAACAATCTTCTTGGCGACGGCAAAACGCACATTCGGGTCTTGCGAGATACCGGTTTCGTCGTTCGAGATGGCGACCACGGCGGCGCCGTATTTCTTTACCAGCGGCAGCACCGTCTCCAACCGGTCTTCCTCGCCGGTAACCGAATTGACGAGAGGCTTGCCCTTGTACACCGCCAGCCCGGCTTCAAGTGCGGCCACGATGGAGGAGTCGATGGACAGCGGCACGTCAGTCACCGACTGCACCAGTTGAATCGCCCGGGCCAGCATGCCCGGCTCGTCCGCCAGCGGAATACCGGCGTTCACGTCGAGCATGTGGGCACCAGCTGCGACCTGCGCCAGGGCATCGGCGATGACGCGGCTGTAGTCGTCGGCCAGCATCTCGGCTGCCATGATCTTGCGCCCGGTCGGGTTGATGCGCTCACCGATGATGACAAACGGGCGGTCAAAGCCGATCACGACTTCGCGCGTCGCAGAGCTGATGATGGTGTCGGTCACGCTGGTTCCTCTAAAGTTTCAATTTCTTTGTCACGCCCGGGGTACCACGGCACGCGGCCGTTCAATACCCCGGACTTCTGGATGATCTCGGCCACGGTCTCTTCCTGGCGATAGGCCATCATGTGGATGCCCGACACGCCCTTGATCTCGCGGATTTCCTGGATCAAGTCCACACACACCTGGCGGCCTTCGATGGCCTGCTTTTCGGCGCCCGCCACGCGCTGAAGGATGCTGTCAGGGATATGGATGCCCGGCACGTGGGTACGCATCCATTCACCCGCCTTGGCTGAACGCAGAGGCCCGACACCGACCAGGATGAACACCCGGCCCAGCAGGCCCAGGTCTTCCACCCGCTGCATGAACTCGCGCAGACGCGGCACGTCATAGCAGTACTGGGTCTGGATGAACTGCGCCCCGGCCTGCACCTTCTTGGCCATGCGCTCGGCACGCCACTCGAACGGCAGAACAAAGGGGTTGGCGGCGGCGCCAAAGAACACCCGCGGCGCAAACGTGATCTTGCGCCCGCTCTGGAACCTGTGCTCGTCACGCAGGTTGCGGCCAATCTCCAGCAGCGACATGCAATCCAGGTCGAACACCGGTTT
Organism: Betaproteobacteria bacterium; assembly: GCA_031363785.1. Classification (GTDB taxonomy): domain Bacteria; phylum Pseudomonadota; class Gammaproteobacteria; order Burkholderiales; family Burkholderiaceae_C; genus CAISIP01. The sequence continues at coordinate 25,025 of JANLVB010000043.1, read as the reverse complement.
GGCCTGCGGATGGTCTCCGGCCTGCACACCATCACCAGTGAGGCACAACATGTTGCATACACCCATCGCCGCACCACCCAGAATGTCACCCTGGATGGCGATGCGGTTCTTGTCGCGGCACGATATCTGCATCACCGGCGCATAACCAACGCGGGTCAGCAAGGAACACACCGCCAGGCTCGACATATGGCAGTTGGCACCGCTGCCGTCGGTGGCGTTGATGGCGTCCACATATCCGTCGAACACCCGCGCACGGCGAAACACGTCCTCGGGGTCGGCCGAATCCGGCGGATCGAGCTCGGCGGTGATGGCAAAGACGCCGCTGCGCAGCACCCGCTCCAGCCGCCCGGGCGAGGTATGACCAGGCAGGATGGGCAACGGGTAGCCAGGCACTGGCTCGTCGTCGAATCTCACGTTTTCTCCAAAACGGCTGGCGCGCCAGCAGCCGCCTTGTCGCGTGCCACGGCAAGCCAGGATGAGCGGCCCTGCAGTCGGCGATCCACCGCGAACTGCACCACCTTGATCGCGGCGCGGCCCTCCACCATGCGCTGGCTGCCGGCGTAGGCTTCTACCCAGACACATGGCATCTCGGGCTTGACCTCGCAGCGGCCATTGGCACGTACACCACCACAGGGGCCGTTGCGCAAGTTCTTCGGGCAGTTCATCGAACATGACATGCCGGTCGAGCTCAAGGCGCACTGGCCACACATCTGGCAATCGAACAAAAATCCCTTGACCACCTTCTCAACCGCGGCTACCGGTGCTTCGAGCCGCTGGTACCCGACCGCCTTGAACACCGGGTGCAAGGCCACCAGCACGCGCTCGAACGCTGCATAGAACCGCTCCAGGCCACGGGCGTGGCGCACCGACCATCTGCGCACGGCGACCATCAGACGGCTCCGTCAGCCACCGGCGGCACGGCGCGGCCGGTCGGCTCTTCGAGACCGTGGGCACGGATCAGGCGCAACAAATCGTCGTCGGAATACCGCGCCTCGATACGCGCCGCCTCGGCCGCCGCTTCAGCCTGGATATCGTCGCCACAGCGGCGTGGTTCGCTGCGTTTCCAGTCGGCCAGGTAGGCGTCCGAGCCCGACTTGCCGGCGCGCATGGCGGCGCGGTCCACCGCCTCCTGGAAGCGGTGCGACAACTGCACCTTGGCGGTCTCGCGGCCCAGCTTGACCAGCACCTGGGCTGGCACATCGCGCCAGGAAATCACAATCATTTTTGCCAAAACACCACTCCTTCGTTGGCACGGCGCAGGCTGTGCTCCAAACCACCGTAACCGGTAACGCGACACTCGAACTCCAGGCCCAGGCGCGCCGCCGCTGACTGTGCCGCCGCCAGCTTCTCGGGCGTCTGCACCTGCGCCAGATAGACCAGCCGCCGGTAGTTGCCAAAATACGTGGGCAGCAGCTCCGGATGGCGGTCGATGCCCAGGCCATGCATGACCAGCCGCTCGAAATGCGTCGCCAGGAAATCGGTCAGGTAAAACGTCCCGGGCTCGGCATCCGCCAACGCCGCGAAGTCCGCGCTGCCGGCAAAAAATTCATAACAATGGGCACCGGGAATTCGCTCGACCCCTTCTTCCTGCAACACCACATCCAGCAGCCCGCCGGTGCCGCAATCGGCATAGGCGACAAAGATGGACGCAAAACGCCCACGGTTGGCGTGAATCTTGTCGCGCACGGCTTGTGGAATTTTTTCCGGACGGTTGTGCAGATCGGCTGGCAGGCACTGCACCTGCATGTGTGGCCAGTCATTGGCCTTTTGCAGGGCCACAATCTCGTGTGCCAGTGCGCCGCAGGCGATCACCAGCGTCGACGCAGCCGCGCCCACAGCCGCCCCTTCAGCGCGCGGCGCGCCGCGCAGCGATCAGCGTCTTGGCAGTCTCCACCGCAATACCGGCGTCACGGCAATAGGCGTCGGCCCCGACTGCCTTGCCAAATTCCTCGTTCAGCGGCGCACCACCCACCAGCACGATGTAGTCGTCGCGCAGGCCTTTTTCCTTCAAAGTGTCGATCACCACCTTCATGTACGGCATGGTGGTCGTCAGCAAGGCCGACAGGCCCAGGATGTCGGGTTTGTGTTCTTCCAGCGCCGCCAGGTACTTCTCCACCGGGTTGTTGATGCCCAGGTCGATCACCTCGAAGCCGGCACCCTCCATCATCATGCCCACCAGGTTCTTGCCGATGTCGTGGATGTCGCCCTTGACCGTGCCGATCACCATCTTGCCGATCGCCTCGACCCCGGTCTCGGCCAGCAGCGGGCGCAGGATTTCCATGCCGCCCTTCATTGCGTTGGCGGCCAGCAGCACTTCCGGCACAAAAAGAATGCCATCGCGGAAATCGACACCGACGATACGCATGCCCTCGACCAGCGCGTCGTCGAGCACGCGTGATGCCGACCAGCCACGGCCCAAAAGAATATTGGTCGCCTCGACCACCTCGTCACGCAGGCCGTTGTACAGGTCGTCGTGCACCTGCTCCGTCAAATCCTCGTCGCCCAGCGAATTGAGGTCGAGGTCGTCGTCAAATTCTTCAGCCATGGTCTGGGTCCTGGTTGGTCCGGGCGCAAGCCACCGCGCGGGCGGGCACCGATGTGGCCGAAATGGTACGGGTCACCCCTTGCCGGGCCTGACAGATTCGCGACGCACGGTTGTCGCGTGGCGACATGAAATCCATGCATGGCCGGCATGATCTGGACGCCCGGCGGGTCGTTGCAGCCTCCATGGCAGTCGCATGCAGACAAGGCGCGCGCGGACCGTTGCCTACACTGCCGGCTCACCGGGCGCTGTCCGGGAGCGACCCGTCACCATTTTTCCGGGAAACTGCCGCACCATGAGCACCTCAGTCGACCACAAGCCGCACTACATCCTCAATGCCACCTGTGACAGCCGTCTGGGCACGGTGGCAGCGGTATCGGGGTTTCTGGCCTCGCGCCAATGCTACATCACGGAAATGCAGCAGTTCGACGACATGATCAGCGGCCGATTGCCACGACCCACAGTGATCTGGTGGTGCTGGCGCGTTAGATGCAGGTGTTGTCAAACGATCTGTGCCGCCAGCTGCGCGGCCGGGCCATGAACATCCACCACTCCCTCCTGCCCGGCTTCAAGGGCGCCAAGCCCTACCACCAGGCGCACCAGCGTGGCGTCAAGCTGACTGGTGCCACCGCCCACTACGTCACCGCAGACCTGGATGAAGGGCCGATCATCGAACAGATCGTGGAGCGCGTGGACCATGCCTACACCCCCGAAAAACTGGCCGCAGCAGGTCGTGATTCAGAATGCCGGGCGCTGGCCAACGCGGTGCGGTTCCACATCGAGCACCGGGTGTTCCTCAATGGCGGGAGAACGGTGGTGATTTGCCAGCGTGACCATGTACGATATGCCGCAGACAAACAGCGGAGGCAAATGATCCATGACCGGTAGCCAGACCATTTTCCAACTGCTGCATCGCACAGCCAGGCGCTACCCGCAGAAATGCGCGGTTCGCTGTGGCGAAGTCACATGGAGCTACGCCGACTTTTCGGCGTTGTGCGAACGCCTGGCCGCCGGCCTGCGCCATGAGGGTGTCGTCAAGGGCTCCCGGGTCGCGGTGCTGTCGCGCAACTCACACGCCTTCGCTGCACTGCGCTTCGCGCTTGCGCGCGTCGGCGCGGTCCTTGTCCCGATCAACTTCATGCTCCTGGCCGATGAGGTGGCCTATATCCTGCGCCATGCCGGCGCGCGTGTGCTCGCGCTCGATGAGGGACTGTCGGCCCTCGGGCGCAGCGCGGCGTCCCGGGACACCCAGGTGGAGAAGTTCCTTGGGCTGCCCGGCGAATCGTCGCCGGAGCCCGAAGGTGAAGACATGCTCGGTTTCGCGCGACTCGCGGCCAGCGCCATCGCGCTGCCCGAGATATCGGTGGTCGGCTCCGACCTCGCGCAGATCGTCTATACCAGCGGCACCGAGTCGCTTCCCAAGGGCGCCATGCTGACCCACGAAGCCGTGGTCTGGCAGTACGTGAGTTGCATTGTCGACGGCGAGATGAGTGCCGAGGACACCTTCCTGCATTCGCTGCCGCTGTACCACTGTGCCCAGCTCGACTGCTTCCTTGGTCCCGGGGTCTATCTGGGGGCGACCAACGTGATCACCGCCGTTCCATCGGCGGAAAATCTCCTGCCCATGATCGGGCGCCACGCGATCACGTCTTTCTTCGCGCCCCCGACGGTCTGGATTTCGCTTCTGCGCTCACCACTTTTTGACGGCGCCAACCTGTCTTCGCTGCGCAAGGGTTATTACGGCGCGTCGATCATGCCGGTTGAAGTATTGCGCGAAATGCAGCGACGCCTGCCGGAGATTCGGCTGTGGAACTTCTACGGCCAGACCGAGATTGCCCCGCTCGCCACCGTGCTCAAACCGCAGGACCAGCTGCGCAAGCCCGGCTCGGCCGGCAAACCCACGCTCAACGTTGAAACGCGCATCGTCGACGATTCGATGCGCGATGTATTGCCGGGCCAAGTCGGCGAGATAGTGCACCGCTCGCCGCAACTGCTGTCGGGTTACTTCAACGATCCCGATCGCACCGCGGCGGCCTTTGCCGGGGGCTGGTTCCATAGCGGCGACCTGGCGGTCATGGATGAAGAAGGCTACATCAGTATCGTCGACCGCAAGAAGGACATGATCAAGACCGGGGGTGAGAATGTCGCAAGCCGCGAAGTCGAAGAGGCCATGTACGCCATGGAGCAAGTCAGTGAAGTTGCCGTGATCGGATTGCCGCACCCAAAGTGGGTGGAAGCGGTGGTAGCAGTGGTAGTGCTCAAGGCCGGGCAATCGCTGCGTTCAGACGAAGTGATGGCCTTCTGCCAGCAGCGCCTGGCCGGATTCAAAGTGCCCAAGGCGGTGGTCTTCGTACCCTCATTGCCGAAAAATCCGAGCGGTAAACTGCTCAAGCGCGAATTGCGCCAGCAGTTCCAAGGGCTCTTCAGCTCTGACGGCTGACGCGTCGCTGTTGGGTCGGCGGCTCGGCAAGAAAACGACGGATCAGCGGCGCAAAGCGTTGAGGATCGGTTATCAGGAACAGATGGCCGTCGTCCACGACCTCGAGCCGGGAATGCGGGATAAGCCTGGCGATCAACCGGGCATTGATCAGGGGGATCAGCGGATCATCGTTTCCCGCCAAGACCAGCGTGCGCTGCTTGAGCATCGGCAGCCAGGGCAGGCTGCTCCACCCTGTCAGCGCCAGTTGCTGGTATAGATAACCGCGCCAGTGCGGGCGCACCAACAGGGAACGGTGCTCCTGCACCAACCCCGGGTTGCGCCGCATCTCGCCGCCATACAGAGCCGGAGCGATGCGTCGCAGGTACTGGGGGTCCTTATAACGCCGCGAATTGAACATTTTGGCCAGTACCAATGGCGAGCCAGGAACCATGATCGCGCCAGGAATTGTCGCGGCCAGTACAAGTTTGTGGCACCGCGCTCGGCAGGTTAGCGCGAATTGCTGTGCCAGCGCACCGCCCCAGGACATTCCCAGCACGTCAACCGCACCACGGTAGCCCAGGTTCGCCAGCATGCGCTCGACCAATCGGGCCAGGCCGGCCATTCGATACGGCGACCAGGGCAAGGCCGACCCCCCGACACCGGGCACATCAAAGGCGATGGTCTCAGTACCGTCCAGTGCATGCATCAATGGCGCGAGGAGCTCAAGACTTGCGCCGATGCCGTTGATGACAAGAAGTGGTGTCCCGCGGCCAGGCCGCACAGCCACACGCATCTCACGGCCGTCGATTTTGACTGTTGTGATATCGATACTGCGCAAGGACGCTTGTTGCGCCGTCACGCAGCGACCGCCATTGCCAGCGTGGTCGCGATCTGCGCCGACGGTCCGACCAACGCCAAGGTCAGGTAACCGTGGGCAAACGTCGATGGATGCGGGCTCTCGCGTTGTGCACGTTCCACATCGTCATGGATGCACGGGTCATCGCCGGTGCAATGCGCAAACTCCGCAATACACGGCTGGTCAAGCGTCACCCGACTGGATGAGCCGAGCGTTTGCCCAACGAAATTCGGCAACGTTTCAAGGCTCAGGGTCGCGGTTTTCATTCAAGCCCTCAACCCGGGTTTCAGGATCTTTTCAGGACATAACGTCCGGGAGCCGCGCCCAGCGGGGGAAACTCTGCGTTGCCGAGGACTGTTGGCGCGGCGCGCTTGCGCCCGCTGCGCGCAAGTGTCCATTCGGACCAGACTTCCCACCAGGTCCCCGTTTTCTGCGTGCACTTTTCGCGCCAGGCTTCAGCGTCGGCCATTGGTTTGGGGCCGATCCAGTAGCTCGCTTTCGGATTTCCCGGCGGATTGACCAGGCTTGCGATGTGTCCCGAGTTGCTGAGCACGAACTGGCTCTTGCCACCTAGCAATTGGGTAGTTCGGTAACACGCTTTCCAGGGGGTCAGGTGATCGGTCAGGGCCCCGGTGGCGAATACTTCTTGTCGCACGCGCTTCAAATCGATCGGCACGCCCAACACCGCCAGTGCACCCGGTTTGGTCAGCAAATTGTATTCAAAGAGATCGAGAAACTGGCCATGCAGTTTGCCCGGCAGGTTGGTGCCGTCCACGCTCCACGCCAATATGTCGAATGCCGGAGGTTCCTTGCCCATCAGGTAGTTGTTGGACCAGTAGTTCCAGACCAGGTCGTTGGGGCGCATCCAGGCGAACACATTCGCCAGATTGCTGGCCGGCAGGATGCCGTTGGATGCGGAACGGCGCCGCGCCATGGACAACACGGGCTTTGCATTAAACGCACCGATCGGAGCCTCAGCTGCAAAATCCAGCAGCATGACACCAAAGCCCGCGGCAAACACCCGCTTGTCACCACGCTCGGCCATCACGGCCAGCATCAGCGTGGTGATGATGCCGCCCGCGCACATGCCCAGCGTGTTGAGCTGCTTGCTACCGCTGATCCTGCATACCGCGTCGACCAGGTCCAGGCAGGTTTGCACATAGTCGTCGATTCCCCACGCAGCATGCTCGGGCCCCGGGTTGCGCCAGCTCGTGACGAACATCGGGATGCCGCAGGAAACGGCGTATTCAACGAAGCTTCGCTTTGGAGCAAGATCCATGAAGTAATACTTGCCAACCGGCGGCACGATCAGCAGCGTGGGCCGGTCGCAGACTTGCGCGGTGGTGGGCTGGTACTGGATCAGCTCCACCATCTCGTTGCAGAAGACGACGGCACCAGGCGTCGCCGCAATGTTCTCGCCGACCTTGAAAACATCGATCGGCGCCTGGCGCGGCATCCCCTTGTTGTGCACCAGGTCGACCAGCATGTTCCTCATGCCCGCGGTCAGACTCGCTCCTCCGGTCTCGAAGGCCCGCTTGAGGGCCGCCGGATTGCCCAGCAAGGTATTGGTTGGAGCAAGCGTGCTCGTCAGCACACCGGTGAGAAACCGGTTGCGCGCACGTCCGCGCCAATTCGGATTGTTATCGGCCAGGCGGTCGGCCGCCTCGCAGAACGCCAGATAGCCCTGGCCGAGGCGCCGATACAGCGGATGCTCACGCCATGCCGGGTCGGCAAAACGCGGGTCCTTCGCCGGCACATCGCGTTCACTCAGACCCATCATGGTTTTAGCCAATTCACCATACAACTTCAAGGACCCTTCGGCCAGTTCAGCAACTCCACCGCCAAGAGACTTCGCTGTTGCGGCCGCGCCACCCGCCCGCGTTGACGCGGTCTTGGCGCGGACCGGGCCTTCCCCGGCAGACTGATGGACTGGTTTCACCGCACTACCGCGGCTGTTTCGACGAATTACCATTTCTGGCTCCTTGCCGCCTTGGTTACGGCTGTTCAAGGTCTGTGTTGGCGCTCAACGCCCGATGAATGCCGGCGGCAGCTTCCGGGGAAAGGCCTGTACGGCCTCCTGGTGGTCACGGCTGCGATTCGACAGGCCCTCGTAACCGATCGACGCGTCCATGATGCTCTGGGCGAGCTGCTTTAGCCCGATGTTGACCGACAACTTGGTGGTGCGGATGGCCTGCAGCGCCCCGCCGGCCAGTCGGTCGGCGAAGGCGTCGACGCGCGCGTCGAGTTCGGCCGCGGGAACCGCATGGTTGATGAGCCCCATGCGCGCCGCGTCCGGAGCGAGCATCAGATCGCCCGTCATCAGATACTCCTTGGCTCGGGCGTAACCGATCAGCTGCGGCCAGATCACCGCGCCGCCGTCGCCCGCCGTGAGCCCGACGCTGACATGCGGGTCGCCTATCTTGCAATGCTCAGCCGCAAAGATCACGTCGCAGAACAGGGCGATGGTTGCGCCCAGTCCGGTGGCGTGGCCGTTGAGCTTGGCGATCACCGGCTTGTCGCAATCCAACAGCGAAAAGATGATGCGCTTGGCCTCGCGCGCGGTGGTGCGGTCGAACTCTTCCGGGTGGTCGATCATCGACTGCATCCAGACCAGGTCGCCACCCGACGAGAACGCGCGGCCGGCACCGGTCAGCACGATGACCTCGGACTCGGGATCATCGGCGGCGTCGATGAAGACCTGCGCCAGCTCGCGGTGCATCTCGGCACCCACGGCATTGAGCCGGTCCGGCTGGTTGAGCGTGAGCGTCAGCACACGGCCACGGCGGCTGTGCTGGATGGTCTGGTAGCTGTCGAGCTTTGACATGGTCATCGTTCCTCAGTTCAAAGGGTGCAGCCGACGGCTCACGCGACTTCGAACAGACCGGCCGCACCCATACCCCCACCCACACACATCGTCACCACCACGTACCGCACGCCTCGGCGCTTGCCTTCGATGAGCGCGTGCCCGACCAGGCGGGCGCCGGTCATGCCGTAAGGATGGCCAATGGAAATACCGCCACCGTTCACGTTGTAGATCTCCGGGTCGATGCCCAACTGGTCACGGCAGTACAAGGCCTGGCAGGCGAAGGCTTCGTTCAGCTCCCATAGGCCAATGTCTTGCACCGCCAGGCCATGCTGCTTGAGCAGCTTTGGCACGGCGTATATCGGGCCTATGCCCATCTCCTCGGGGGCGCAACCGGCCACCGTCATGCCGCGGTAGATGCCGAGCGGCTGCAGGCCGCGTTTCTGGGCCAGGCCGGCTTCCATGATGACGCAGGCGCTGGCTGCATCGGACAGCTGGCTGGCATTGCCCGCCGTGATGACCCCGCCTTCAATCACGGGTTTGAGCCCCTTCAGGCTGTCGAGTGATGTGTCAGCCCGGTTGCCTTCGTCGCGCGCCAGCGTCACCTCACGGTAGCTGATGGCACCGCTTGCCTTGTCGGCCACAGCCATCTGCGTCGTGATGGGTACGATCTCGAGGTCGAAACGACCGGCCAGCTGGGCAGCCGCGGTGCGTTGCTGCGACTGCAGCGAGTACAGGTCCTGCGACTCCCGGCTGATGGCGTATTTCCTGGCCACGAACTCGGCGGTCATGAGCATCGGCATATAGGCCGTCGGCGCGACACGCTCGAGGTTCGGGTCCTTGGCGGCCATCGCGCTGTCGAAATAGGCCTTCTGCTCGGCGGTGATGTTCTCGTGGCCACCGGCGACGACGACCTGCATGCCGTCCACGATCACCTGCTTGGCGGCGGTTGCGATGGCCATCAGGCCGGAGGCGCATTGGCGGTCCATGGTCTGGCCGGCAGCCGTGACGGGCAGACCGGCGGCCAGGCCGGCGTTGCGCGCCAGGTTCATGCCGGCCGTGCCCGAGGTCAGCACGGTGCCGACGACCACGTCCTCCACCTCGGCGCCTTCCACGCCGGCACGCTGCACGGCGTGCGCGATGACGTGCCCGAGCATGGTCGGGGACTTGGTGTTGTTCAGCGACCCCTTGTACGCGCGGCCGATGCCGGTGCGGGCGGTTGAAACGATGACGGCTTCTCTCATGATGGTGTCCTTGATGTCGATTGAAAAATTGATTGAAGGTGCAAAAAAATCGTCGCGAGCGGGCCTAGCTTGCGCCGAGGAACGGAACCGTACAAGCGTACGGTGAGTACCGGAGGCACAAGATCGGCTCGCGCAGCAGATTCATTTGTACCTTCAGTGGGCGGCGCTGTCGGTGCCCAGGTATGCGGCGATCACCGCTTCGTTGTTCTGGATTTCCCCCGCCGTTCCTTCGGCGATCTTGCTGCCGAAGTCCAGCACGACAATCTTGTCGGAGATCTCCATGATGGTGGGTATGTCGTGCTCGACCAGCAGGAAGGTGACGCCGAGTTCCCCGCGCACGCGCTGGATCAGCGCTGTCATGGCGGATTTTTCCGACGTGCTCATGCCGGCCATGGGCTCGTCGAGCAACACCAGCCGCGCCTTCTGCATCAGGGCGCGCGCGAATTCGACCTCTTTCTGCCGGCCATAGGGCAATTCGGATGGCAGGAGATTGGCGGTATCTTCCATGTCGAGAAAGGCGAGCACCTCCCGTGCCGAGGCAACGGCGGCGCGTTGTTCGACGCGTGTACGCGGCGACAGGAATGCCCCTTGCAGCAGGCCCGAGCTGCCTTGCTGATAAGCGCCCACCAGCAGGTTCTCCAGGACGGTCAGGCCACCGAACAGCGCCAGATTCTGGAACGTGCGCGCGATGCCGTGGCGCGACACCTTGTAGGCGGCCTGCGCGGTGATGTCCTCGCCGTCGAAAATCACCCTGCCACTGGTGGGCGTGTACATGCCGGTCACGCAGTTGAACAGGGTGGTCTTGCCGGCACCGTTGGGGCCAATAAGCGAACTGATCTGCCCGCGCTCCAGCGTGAAAGAGACGTCCTTCAGCGCCATGATGCCCTGGAAGCGCATCTGCATCGAAGAGACTTCAAGTATCGGCGTAGTCATTGGGTAGGCTCCGTGTCCTGCAATGCGGTACAAACTCCTTCGGGCGGCCAGGCGGGGCGCATCAGGCCTTCTCCCTGGCAACGCCCAGATAGGACTCCTTCATGGCCTCGTTGGCCGCCACCTCGGCCGCCGGCCCGGACAACACGACCCGTCCGCCGTTGAGGATGTAAGCACTGGCCGCGAACTCCAGCGCAAGGCGGGCATTCTGCTCGACGATCAGCATCGATGTGCCCAGTGTCTTGCCGACCACCTGGAGCTGCTTGTAGATGTCCTTCACGATCAGCGGCGCCAGGCCCAGCGACAACTCGTCTACCAGCAGCAGCTTGGGCCGCCCGATCAACGCACGGCCCAGTGCCAGCATCTGCTGCTCCCCGCCCGACAACCAGCCAGCTGACGATTGGCGGCGTTCGAGCAGCTTGGGAAACAGCGCGTAGACCGAGTCCAGCCCTTCGCGTACCTTGGAGCGCGGCAGGATGGCGGCGCCAACCAGCAAGTTGTCCTCGACGGTGAGCTGTTTGAAGATCAGCCGCCCCTCGGGCACCTGGCCCATGCCCATGCGCACCAGGCGATGCGCGGGCATGCCCAGGATAGCTTCGCCGGCGAAATGGATGGACCCGCCAGTCACATGGCCGTGGTGCAGTTCGAGCAGACCGGTCACGGAGCGGATCAGCGTGGTCTTGCCGGCGCCGTTGGCGCCGAGCAACGCGGCGATGCTGCCTTGCGGCACCGTCAGGCTGACATCCTCCACTGCCAGGCCCTTACGGGCATAACCCACCGACAGTCCCTTGATTTCGAGCATGTTCGTCATCACTGCCCCCGCTTGGCAAAGAGGCGGTCGCGCCACTGCTTACCCATGCCAGCGATACCCCCGGGCGCGAAGATCAGCAACAGGATCACCAGGGCGCCAAAGATCAACTGCACCAGTTGCGCCTTGTGCTCGACCAGCACCAGGTGGACCAGGCCGGTCGAGTCACCAGCCTGCGAGGCAAAACCGTTGATGACCGAGGGCAGCAGTAGCCACAGCGCGGCGCCCACCAGCGAGCCCCACAACGAGCCCATGCCGCCGATGATGATCATGGCGATGAACTGGATCGCGAAGTTGATGCCGAAAGCCTCGGAGGTCACGTTGGTCAGGTAATACGCATACAGCGCTCCCGCCATGGAGGCGATGGCCGAGCTCAGTGCGAATGCCTTGAGACGCAGGATGCGCACATCGGCACCCACCGCGGTGGCGGCCAGCTCGTGGTCGCGCATGGCCATCAACAGGCGCCCCTCACGCGTGCGCAGCGTGTTGCTCAGACCCCAGTAGACCAGCGCCACCACCGGCAGCAGGAAGAAATACCAGCTCATCGGCGTGGCCAGCTCGATCGGGCCGAGCTTCGCCGCGCCGTAGGGTATGCCCACCACGTCGAAGAATTTGAACTGGAATTGCAGGAAGGCGAAGATCACGATGTAGTGCAGCGCCATGGTGGACAACACGAAGTACAGCCCGCGCACGCGCAGTGAGGGCAAGCCGGCCAGCAGACCCGACAACGCGCCGGTGACCCCTGCCGCCAGCAGCACCAGTGGAAATGGCCAGCCCCACAGGGTGCCAGCGGCCGCAGCGGTCATCGCACCCATCGCGTACAGCGCCGCGTGACCGATGGAAATAAGGCCGGCGCAACCCGTCAGGTAGTTCAGCGACAGCGCTCCGAGCATGGCGATCAGCATCAGGTTGATCTGTGTCAGGCCAAGGTTTAGCAACTGCATGTTGGACAGCGCGTAGCCGAAGATGGCCCGCTCCGTCAGCAGCACCGGCAGGTAGAGTACTGCCGCGACAAGTACCGCCCGCCAGACCCATTTTTTGCGGCCGGCGACCGTCAGCGCCTGGGTTTCGACGGGGAGAGTTGGTTGTTTCATGGCTCGAATGCGGGTGCGTCAGACGCGGCCCAGTTCCTTCTGACCGAAGAGACCCCAGGGCCGGACCATCAGGATGACCAACAGCAGGCCGTAGATGACGATGTCGCTGGACTTGGGCGAGATGTACGTGGCGGCCAACTGCTCGATCACGCCCACCAGGATGCCGCCGATGATGGCGCCGGGAATACTCTGCATGCCACCGATGACAACCGCGGGCAAGGCCAGCAGGCCAATGCTCTCCAGCTCCGTCGAGACGATCTGCAGCTGGCCCAGGAAGACGCCGCCAATGGCCGCCAGTACGCTGCCGATGGCCCATGCCAGACGGTTCATCACATTGACGTTGACCCCGGAGACAACGGCCGCCTCGTGTCCGTCCGCCGTGGCACGCATCAGCAATCCGATCGGCGTGAACCTGAAAAAGGCCCCAAACCCGGCCATACAAGCCCAGCTGACGACCATGGCCGTCAGATGCAGTTGCGAAATGCGCAGGTTGCCAATGACGAAAACGCCGCTGGGCAGGGGGGTGTTGAGCGGGCGGCCTTGCGAGCCGTAGAAGATTTCGATCAGGGCACGCATCACGATGGACAGCGCAATGGTCAGCATGATCACCGACAGCATCGGTCGCCCGGACAACGGCTGTATCAGCAGGATGTGGATCACCACGCCCATCGTGGCCGCCGCGCCGATGATGAACAGCACCGCCACACCGAAGGGCAGTTTCAGCACGGACACGGCGGTGACGGCGAAAAACGCGCCGCACACCACGAACATGCCTTGTGCAAAATTGAACACATCCGTCGCCTTGAAGACGACGGCAAAACCCAGGGCTACCAGCCCGTAGATGCTGCCGACAGCGAGACCGCCGAAGAGAACTTGTGCGAGCATGATGACTCCTGGTTGTACTTTGGGCAAGTTTTACTTGATGTACTTCTCGTAATCCTTGAAGCTGCCGACACCCTTCATCTTGTTGGTGGCGTAGTCAAAGCCGACGAACTTGTGCACCTTCGGACCGTCGTGGTCAGTCGCCGTGTAGGTGATCGGGGCGGTCACTCCACCGTTTTCGGCGACGAAGCCCTTGGCCATGGATTCCACCAGTCGCGCGCGGGTCACGTTGGGACCGAGCGCGGTGATGCGGTCGCGCACCAAGTCGGCCACGATCCAGCCGGCGGCATAGTTGATGTCTTCCTTCAGCGCGCCGCGACCGACCTTGTCGGCAAAGGCGCTGAGCTCCTTGTTGCCGGGGCTGTCGTCGGAGCTTCCGGGCGAAAGGCAGGTCGCCACAAAGTAGTTGGCGCCGGCGGCGGGGCCCATGGCGGCGTAGATCTGCGGCGTCGCCAGATAGGTGATCCCCACCGCCGGGATCTTCACGCCGTACTGGGCCAGCGCTTTCATGGTCAGGATGGCGGTGTTGGGCACGCCATAGATGGTGATGAAGTCGGGCTTGAGGTTCATGATCTCGAGCACCTGCGGTGTGACGTCGACCGCGGTCACCTTCATGGTGACCGGCGTGGCGGTGCCGCCGAACTTGGCAATCGCTTCAGCGATAAAGTCGTGGTACTCCTTGCCGCCAGCGCTTTCGATAGACACCGTGACCACCTTGGGCGCCTTGAGTTTGAGCGTGTCAACGAAATAACCGACACTGGTCTGGGCCATCGGCTTGTACGCGCACATGCCGTGGTAGGTCAGCGGGGATGCAGGCTCGATCAGTGCCTTGGTGGGCGTGTAGGTGCCGAGCACCGGCACCTTGCCCGCGCGGATGGTCGGGGCCAGCGCGACCTGGCCACCCGAACTGCCCATGCCCGAGATGCCCAGCACCGGAGTCTGGCTCACAAACTTCTCGTAAATGATCTTGTCCTGCGCGGCATTGAACTTGTTGTCCTCGGCCAGCACGTTGATCTTGCGACCATTGACGCCACCGGCCTCGTTGATCTTGCGCATGAAGTCCTGAAACCCCTTGACCCAGGTGCTTTGCGACTCGGAGGTGGGGCCGCTCATGTCCATCTGCAGGCCCCAGTCGATGCGGTCCTTGTAGACGCCGTCCTGCGGTGCTTCCTGGGCGAGCGCGCCCGTGGCCAGCAGGCCGGTAACGGCCGCAGCCGCCAGGGATAGTTGGGTTCTTGAATGCAGTTTCATGAAGTCTCCTTGGATAAAAATTGCCGCCAATCGGCGGCAGGGGTTGAAGAAACAGTGAGAGCGGCGGCTGCCGCGCGATGCAATTCCAGGCCTATGCTGGCAAACAGGTAGTCAGCAATGGCGTTGGCTGCGGGAACGAACCGGCCCTGTCCAAGCAAGCCGTGCGTCTGGTCATTGAGGTGCAGGGCCGTCACACGCACGCCGTCCGCATCCAGGCGGCGGGCGTAGGCTTGTCCTTCGTCGCTCAGCGGGTCGTGCGCCACGGTCAGCACCAAAGCCGGTGGCGCGCCGGCCAGGCTGACGGCTTGCAGCGGCGAGGCGCGCCAGTCGAGCCGGTCACAGGCCTTTGGCGTGTAATGGCCGATGAACCAGTGCATGGTGGCGGCCGTCAGCGGCACACCGGATGTCACCCTTTGGTAAGAATGGCTGCTGGCCGTGAGGTCCAGCACCGGGTAGATCAGGGCCTGGAAGGCGGCGCCCGACACGCTGCCGTCGCGTCCCATCAGTGCCAGCGCCGCGGCCAGGTTGCCGCCGGCGCTGTCGCCGCCCACCCCGATACCGCTGCGTCGAATCTTGAGCTCGTCAGCGTGGTCCGCCACCCAGCGCAGCGCAGCGGCTGCATCGTCGAGTGCTGCCGGGAACGGATGCTCGGGTGCCAGCCGGTAGTCCACCGCGACGACGCAGATTCGGGCCACCGTGGCAAGCCGGCGACACATCCGGTCGTGGCTTTCCAGGTTGCCGATGACCCAGCCGCCGCCGTGCAGGAAGAGCATGCAGGGCAGGTCGGCGCTGGCGTCGGTGCCCAGGCCGCGGTAGATACGCACGGCCAGACTGCCGGCCGGACCCGGGATCTGCTCGTCGCGCACCGAGGCCACCTCGCCGCCGGGCGACTGCATCGCGTCCCAGCTGGCAGCATAGGCCTCGCGCGCCGCGGTGGGCGTCAAGGTCTCGAACGGCGGGTAGCCGGCCTTGCGCGCCAGCGCCAGCAGGCGTGCGGTAGCCGGATCGAGGGGAGTGGGCATGGTGGTTGCGTCCATCGGTCGTTGCGTCCGTGCCTCAGCTGCCGGTCCAGCGCGGTGCGCGCTTTTCGGCGAAGGCCAGTGCGCCTTCACGGGCATCACTGGAGCCGATGATCTTCTCGAGCAGTTCGCGCTGGCGCGGCCAGATTTCCGCAGCGGGCCAGGTCGCTACTTCGACCATCACGCGTTTGGTCATCTGCACCGCCAGTGGTCCGTTGGCGGCGATGCTGCGCGCCAGTGCCAGCGCGCCTTCCAGGGCACCCCCTGGTGCGGTCAGACGATTCACCAGGCCCCACTGGCGGGCCTCGGCTGCGGGCATCATCGCGCCGGTCAAGGCGTACTCGAGTGCAATCTGGCGCGGAATGCGTTGCGGCAGGCGGATCAGGCCGCCTGAGCCTGCGATCAGGCCGCGTTTGACTTCGGGAATGCCGAACTGCGCGTTGTCGGCAGCCACCAGCAGATCGCAGGCCAGTGCGATCTCGCAGCCGCCGGCCAGTGCGTAGCCCTCTACCGCGGCGATCAGTGGCTTGCGCGGAGGCGTTTCGCAGATGCCAGCGAGGCCACGGCCAGGCAACTCAACGCGTTCGCCGCGCAAAAAGGCCTTCAAGTCCATGCCGGAGCAGAAGTGGCCACCGGCGCCGGTCAGTATGCCGAGCGTAAGCGCCGGGTCGGCGTCGAGTTCGTCCATGGCCCGCGCGATCGCTTCCGAGGCAGCGCGGTCCAGCGCGTTGCGCATGGCAGGCCGGTTGATCGTGACGATCAGCACCGCGCCCTCGCGGGCAACAAGCACGTCCTGGGTCTGGTTCGGGTCCGTCATTCTGTCCTCACGCGGCTTTCAGGCTGGCGAGCAGGCCGCTGCGGTCGCGGATGACGCGACCCGAGTGAACCTGTCCGTCTTGCACCCGCACCATGCCGTTGCAATGCAATACGCAATCCCGCTCACTGGGAGCGACTCCCGGCAGGCCACCGAGGTAGCGGCCGCTCTGGCGCACGTGGAACGCCACGTCGGCGCCTGAAGAGAACAACTCGGTGATCTCGCCGGAGTCGACCGCGAAGGCCAGTGGCACGCCGGTAATGTGTTCATCATCACAACGCACGCCGCGCACGGCGCTGGGCCACGATGTCGTGAGCCACTGACGCACCACGGCTTCGGCCTGCGGGTTGGCCGGCAGCGCGGTGGTGTCCCATGGCGCCGGTGCTGGCGCTTCGACAGGATCGGCGACGCCCGACTTCAGCTGCCGCTGGCGCGTCAGGTAGTCTTCCTGCGCCACGCAGCCGGTGAGTTGCCGCCCGTTGCTGCGGTAGATCGCCACACCTGACCAGCAAGTTATGCGGGTTTGCTGCATGCTGCGCGCTTCGGGGTCATGCGCCTGGGGAGCGGCCCGGCGGCTCACGCTCCCACCACTGCCGCCCGTGGCGCCGTGCTGGGTGAACAGTACCGCAACCCGGTCGGCGCTGGCAAGGATCTGGTGCACTGTCATGCCCAGGCCAGGATAGGTATCCATCTGCTTCTGCACTGCCGGCAGCCACTGTTCGTCACGCCCTGCGAACCTGTACTCGCCGATATGCAATGTGTAGTCGGGGGTCGCGAACTCGCGCGCGGCGCTCGCGTCGTGGCGGTTGAAGTAGTCCACCACCCAGCGCCGCGCCAGGTGCACGGGGGACACTTGCGCGTCAACCGCTGGCATGGCCTGGCTCCTTGCGGTAGAGGCGACGCAGCTCGGGTTTGAGCAGCTTGCCCGAAGCGTTGCGCGGCAGGGTGTCGGCGAAGACCACCGAGGTCGGGCACTTGTAACGCGCCAGGTGTTCGCGTGTGAACGCGATCAGGTCCTGCTCGCTGGCCTGCTTGCCCGGGCGCAGCACCACGATGGCTTTCGGGGTTTCGCCCCAGCGTTCATGCGGCACGCCGATGACCGCCACTTCCAGGATCGCCGGATGCGCGTTCAGCGTGTTCTCGATCTCGGCCGGATAGATGTTCTCGCCGCCGGAGATGATCATGTCCTTGAAGCGGTCGAACAGGTAGATGTAGCCTTGCGGGTCCTGATAGGCGGCGTCGCCGGTGCGCAGCCAGCCGCCCGGCACGAGCGCCTCGCGGGTCGCCTCGCGATTGTTCCAGTAGCCCTGCATGACCATACCCGAGCGCAGCCAAATCTCGCCCACGGCACCGGTGGCCACGTCGGCGGAGGTGGCCGGATCGACGATGCGTATTTCCACCCAGGGCTCGACACGACCGATGGACTTGAGCAATGCCGAGCGCTCGCCGTCCAGCGCATGGTCTTCGGGGTTGAGCTGGACCACGGTTCCCGAGGTTTCCGTCATGCCATAGGCCTGCATGAACTTGCAGCGCAGCCGCTCCAGCGCACGGCGCAGCAACACGTCGCCGATCGGTGCGGCGCCGTACATCAGCAGTTGCAGACTCGACAGGTCGGCGCTCTCGATACCGGGCGCCTGCAGGATAGCCTGCACCACCGTAGGCACCAGGAAGGTGTGCGTGACGCGGTACTTTTCAATGCTGTCGATCGCCTGCGCGACATTCACCTCACGCAGCAGCACGGTGTGGCCGCCCACTGTCATGGTGCTCGATCCGTAACCACAGCCGCCAATGTGGAACATCGGCATGGCGACTAGGTTCACACTGTCGCGCCCCATGCCCCAGGACTCCGCTGCCAGGCGCGGTGTGAACGACATGCCGTGGTTGGTCAGCATCACGCCCTTGGGCAGGCCGGTCGTGCCCGAGGTGTAGAGCAGCATCGCCACGTCGTCGGGCTGGCCATTGTGGCCCGGGTCGGTGGCGGGCGCCGCGGCGCGCCAGGCGTCGTATTGCTCGCCCAGCGTGACGATGCGACGCACACTGGCGCAACGGCGCGCCGCATCGCTCAGCAGACTTTGCTCGCCCGGACCGACGATGAGAACGGTCGGCTTCGCATCCTCGATGATGGCGCCGAGCTCGGGCGCCGCCAGGCGCCAGTTCAATCCAACCAGGATCGCACCGATCTTGTTGGTGGCATAAATCAGCTCGTAACATTCCGAACAATTCTTGGTCAGCAGCGCGACACGGTCGCCTGGGCGCACACCCTCGGCCAGCAGTGCGTTGGCCGATTGCGAACTGAGACCATCGAGCTGTGCAAACGACCAGGTGACGCCTTCGAACGTCAGCGCCGGCGCTTGCGGCGTATCGACAGCGTGCTGGCGGACGATGTGGGCGAAGGTCTGTGTCATGGTGCGGCGCTCGCGGGCTCAGTAGCTCTTGGGCAGACCCAGGCTGTGTTGTGCCACGAAGTTCAGGATCATTTCGCGACTGACCGGGGCGGTCTTGTGCATGCGGGCGATGAACCACAGATCCGCCAGGCCATACTCGAGCGCCATGCCGTTGCCGCCATGGATCTGGATCGCCTCGTCAAGCGCTTCCAGCGAAGCATCGGCGGCCGCGAACTTGGCCATGTTGGCCGCCTCGCCCGCTTCACCCGAGCCGGCATCGTAGAGCTGTGCGGCGCGCGCCGTCATCAACCGCGCCTGCTGCACGCCCATATAGGCCTTGGCCAGCGGATGCGCGATGCCCTGGTGTGCGCCGATAGGTGTCTTCCAGACCGTCCTATCGATGGCGTACTGCGCGCCCTTCTCGATCGCGTACCGCGCAATGCCGTTGTTGATGGCGGCGGCGCAGACGCGTTCCGGGTTCAGGCCGGCAAACAGGTGGCGCAGGCCCTGCCCCTCTTGGCCGACCAGGGTCTCGGGGCCGAGTGCGACATTGTCGAAGTACAGCATGAACTGTGTCTCCGGCACGTGGATCGCGGTCTCGATCGGGGTCATGCTGATGCCGGGCGCATGCACCGGCACGATGAACATCGACAACCGCCCGCGTCCCTGTTCGTCCAGCGTTTCACCGCGCGCCACGACCATGATGGAGTCGACCTCGTCGACCGCCGAGGTCCAGTATTTGTTGCCGGTCAGCTTCCAGCCACCTTGGCCATCGGGACGCGCAACGGTGCTCACCTTGTGCGTATTGGTTCCGGCATTGGGTTCGGTGATGGCGAAGGCGAGCCGCCGCTTGCCGCTGGCCAGACCTGGCAGCCAGTCCTGCTTCATGGCGTCGCTGGCGTGCTGCTCGATGATGGGCGCGCAGATCGCGCCGATCACCAGCGACAGCATCGGGCAACCCTGGGCGCCCGACTCCTCGACCACCACGTTGTAGTCGGCCAGGCCGCTGCCGCCACCCCCGTATTTGTCGGAGATGTGAACGCCCAGAAAACCCGCTTCACCCAGCGCATCCCACAACTCGACCGGCTTTTGCTTGAGCTTGACCTTTTCCTGAAAATAACGGCGCCCGAAGCTGCCCACCAGTTTTCCGACGCTGTCACGCAGCATCGGATGGTGGTCGGCCGTATCGACCAGCTTGGAGCCAAAAATATTCGACATGCATCTATCTCCGGATAGTCAACTTTGGGTGTTGGCCGTCTGTGACGGCCATTCGAAGAAGCCCCTGCCTGACTTCTGGCCGAGTTCACCCCGCGCCACCATGTCTTGCAGGATCTGCGGGGGTGCGTAACGCTCGCCCAGGGCCTTGCTCAGCTGGCGCGCGATGTCCAGACGCACATCCAGTCCGACGATGTCACTGAGCCGCAGCGGGCCCATCGGGTGGCGGTAGGCGATGACCATGGCACGGTCGATGTCCTGCGCGCTGGCCACACCGTCCTGCAGCATGCGCATCGCTTCCAGCGATGCGATCAGGTCGAGACGGCTGGTGGCGAAGCCCGGTACGTCACTGACCGTGATGGTGGTCTTGCCCGTGGCCTCGGCAAACTGCCGCGCCAGCTCCAGCGTCTGCGCGCTGGTGTGTTTGCCGCGGATCAGCTCGACCATCTGCAGCGACCACACCGGATTGAAAAAATGCATGCCCAGAAAAGCAGATGGGTCACGCACTGAACCTGCCAGTTCGTTGATCGACATCGAACTGGTATTGCTGGCGATGATGCGCGGCCGTCGGGAGTCGATCTGGGACAACACCTGCTGTTTCAGCGCAAGGCGCTCTGGAACGGTCTCGATCGCCAGGTCCAGGCCCAGCGGCAACTCCGCGACGGATGCCACGCGCCGCACGCCATGGGTCACATGCTGCACCTGTGCGACGTTGAGCTTGCCGCGCTTCGCACCGGACTGCGCCACCTCGGCCAGGGTCTGCTGCACGACGCCGCTGCGCGCCTCGTCGGGCTCGACGATCGTGACGTTCCAGCCTGCTGCTGCGTAGACATAGGCGATGCCCACGCCCATGGTGCCCGCCCCCACCACGGCCATGGCGCGACCAGGCACATGCGAACTGGCTTCGCCCAGCCGACCGCCTTCGGGCATCATGGCGGCGCTCATCAGGCACCCTCCATGCTGCGCATTGCGGTGTTCGCCCTTGGGAACGGCCCGGCGGCGCTCATGCCGCACTCCCGTAGCGGCAAAGCCTGCCCGGCGCGGGGATCAGGCAGCCATGGCGGCCTCTGTTGTCGTTTCCCGCACCCGAGAGTCCGTGGCACGCACCATGGCCAGTACCAGGGACACCACGCGCTCTGCCGCATCTTCCTTGGTCAGACGACCTGCCGTTCTGAACCACATCTGGGACCAGGCAACAATGCCCACAATGGCCAGCGCGGTCAAGCCCAGGTCCTCCAGCGTGAATTCGCCCTGCGCCACGCCCTCCTCCAGCACGGCCACGAGCCGGTGGTCGAACTCGCGCCGCACCCGCTTGATGGCCTCGCGGTCCTCGGGGGCCAGTTCTTTTTCCTCCCGGCTGTAGATCACCGCGTGTGCCTGGTGGTTCAGCACCGCCAGCATGAAGTCGCGCGTTATGGCCATCAGCTTCGCGGTGGGTGATCCCCCCTGTGCCATCGCGCGCAGCATCGATTCGTGCGAGACCCGCGATCCGCGCATGCAGATCTCGGCCAGCAGATCGCTCTTGGACTTGAAATGCGCATAGATAAATGGCTTGGTGACGTGGATCGCGTCGGCCACCTGCTCGAGCGTCGTCCTGGCATATCCCTGGTGATAGAACAGGTCCACGGCCGCCGCCACGATGCTCTCGCGCTTGAGGCGCCAGATCGCGTCGCGTATGTCCTCGGGTGCGTTCGGGTCGGCTGGGGCCCGACGCGCAGTCCGGCCCGCCATCGCCTTGGACACGGGACGTGGTTTGGCGCGAGATTTCATGAGCTTGAGCATATCGCATCCCCGCAAATGCCTTGGCGGCGAGCCCCTTATGCATGGCTGCCTCCGTTGATCTGTATGCCTTGTCCGGTGATGTGGCTGGACAGGTCCGAGCAAAGGTAGAGCATCAGGTTGGCCACTTCATGCGGCTCGGCGTAGCGGCCATCCGGAATGCTGGCCGCGCGCTGCTCGCGCAAGGATTGCGTGCCGCCGGCAGCCTGACCAGCCTCGATGTCGCGCAACATCGGCGTGTCCACCGGCCCGGGGCAGACCGCATTGATGCGGATGCCCTTGCGCGCCACTTCGAGCGCCGCCGACTTGGTGAGTCCGAGCACTGCATGCTTGCTGGCAGCGTAGGGGCCCAGATTGCGCACACCGATATGTGCGCCGAGCGAGGCGGTGTTGACGACCGCGCCGCGGCGCTGCTTCAGCATGACCGGCAGCACCGCTTTGAGCCCGAGGAAGACACCCCGCACGTTGATCGCCATCACCTTGTCAAACACCTCATCGGGATAGTCGACGATGGGCTCGATGCTGCCCTGCCACCCGGCGTTGTTCATGAAGATGTCGATGCGGCCCCAGGCATCACGCGCTGCGGCCACGTAGCGCGCCACGTCGGCGGCCAGGCTGACATCGGCCGCCACAAACTTCGCGCTGCCACCACGCTGCGTGATGAGGGATTCAGTCTCTTTGCCGCTGTCGGCGGACAGGTCCACCACCAGCACCTTGGCGCCGGCTTCGGCCAGCGCCAGGCACACCGCGCGGCCGATGCCGCCCCCAGCGCCGGTCACGATGGCTGCCTGGCCAGTGAAATCGAACTTCATGCCGGTTTCAGTTCGGCGGCCGGCCCGTTCGCCACTGCGCACGCCGAACGCATGTCGAAGCCCGAGTAACCGTCAGCCGCGCATTGCTGCAGGATGCGGCGGTAACCGCGCACGCCCCCGGAGTACGGCAGGAAGACGCGCGGCTTGCCGGCCATCTCGGCGCCGTTATAGTAGGAATTGGTCGTCATGTAGATGGTCTGCTTCGCCTTCTCATTCACATGCGCGACCCACGCCTGCTCGGCCTCGGGCGTGGCCTCGAACACCGCATGCTGCTCGGAGTCCATCTGGTTGATCAAGGTCGCCAACCAGTCGATCTGCTCCTCGGTGGACAGCAGCACATTGCTCAGCAGCGACGGGCTTCCGGGTCCGACCACGATCAGCATGTTCGGGAACCCCGCCACGGCCACGCCGAGCTGCGTCACCGGGCCGTGTTTCCATTTGTCCTTGAGCGTCAGGCCGCCGCGACCGACGATATCCGGCTTGAGCAGCGAACCGGTGAGGGCGTCGAACCCGGTTGCGAAGATCACCATGTCAAGCTCGTGCAGCCTGGCCGCAGTGCGGATGCCCTCAGGCGTGAATTCGACAATCGGAAACTCACGGATGTCGGCCAGGTCGACGTTGTCGCGATTGAATGCCTGGAAGTACCCGCTGTCCACCGACGGACGACGGGCGGCAAACGGATGGTCCTTCGGGATCAGCTT
This sequence comes from Betaproteobacteria bacterium, assembly GCA_031363785.1. GTDB lineage: Bacteria > Pseudomonadota > Gammaproteobacteria > Burkholderiales > Burkholderiaceae_C > CAISIP01. The sequence continues at coordinate 1,472 of JANLVB010000043.1, read as the reverse complement.
GTCACGAAGCACGGGGTCGTCAATGACGCCGGCGATCTTGCGGCGCACGAATTCGGCCGCCGTGTCGTTGGCCTCCTTGCTCAGCAAGAGGTCGTAATAGGCCAGTGCGAATCCAAAGCCCAGCCTGTGCCAGGCCGCTTCGTACACCGCTTCGCGCTCCTCGGGCGTGGCGTCGAGGGCAGACTTCTTGTTCGGCACGAATCCGAGCCCGGTGGGTGAATTGAGCGCCTGCTCGCGGCGCGCTCGGTAGTTGGACTTGACTCTGGCGTCCTCTTCGTCGGACACCGGTGCGTTGGAGGCGGGAACGCTGTAGTTGGGCGTGCGCTGAAACACGGTCAGGTGCTTGGCCTTCTTGGCGATGACCGGGGTCATCTGCATGCCGGAAGACCCGGTACCGATGATGCCGACCCGTTTGCCCGCGAACTCGACCTTGTGCTTGGGCCAGACACCGCTGTGGATGATTTCGCCCTGGAAGCCGGCCTGTCCCGGATAGTCCGGCGCCTTGGTGGTCGAGAGCTGACCCACAGCCAGGACAAAGTACTGCGCCGACCACTGGCGTCCGTCTTCGGTGGTGACGCTCCAACGCAGTTTCGCTTCGTCGAAATCGGCGCGCTTCATGCGGCTGTTGAAGCGGATGTCCTTGCGCAGGTCGAAACGCTCAACGACATGGCTGATGTAGCGCAGAATCTCGGGCTGGGTGGCATACCGCTCGGACCAGCGCCACTCCTGTTCGAGCTCCGGCGAGAACCGGTATGAATAGTCGAAGCTCTCCACGTCGCAGCGGGCACCAGGATAGGCGTTGTGGTACCAGACACCACCGACGTCGGCGCTGCCCTCCAGCACCACCACCTTCTTGCCCAGGGCGCGCAAGGTGTACAGGGCCCGCAGTCCCGCGAAGCCGGCTCCAATTACCACCACATCAGCCTGATCCACAGAGTTGTCTCCTGAACTACGTCTTGACGCCACGGCACAGCATCTGTGCGGGTTGTAGCCACCCATCAATGGTCGCCACATGTTTTTCTTGTTGCTGGTACTTTAAGATACTCACCAGTAATTTGCAAGCTCCAAATATTACTCGACTGTTTCACATGGGATTAAAATAGCAATGGGAAATAGGAATACAGATAGGTAGACATGGATACTCATCAGTAATACAATTCCAGAAATTCAGTTCCAAGCGACTGAAACAGACCACCAGCAAGGAGCACGTTATGGCCTCGAGCGCCGCCAATCCTCCATCGACCGGAAGCGGTACGGTGCGCGAGGCACGGAGCGCTGCATTCGGCAGCATTGCCGAACGCCAACAGGCGCTGTGGCGCCGCTACCCGGTGTGGCTGCCGCGCACGCTCGACACATTGCTCGACGCGGTCGCCGCGGAGTTCCCTGATCGCCCCTTCGTCATCACCGACCAGCGCAGCTGGTCATACCGGGAAATCCAGGCGTGGTCCGAGCGCATCGCGGCCGGACTGGTG
>JANLVB010000579.1:0-6482 GCA_031363785.1 Betaproteobacteria bacterium | reverse complement strand
CCTGGCCGTCGAATGCCAACCCCCTGGGATACGTGCACGACCGCGATTCAGTGTTGTTCGCGCGGGATGGGCTGGAACTGCTGATGCAGAAGGTTGCGGATGCGGGGGCGCGCCGGATTTTGTGGATGACTCTGCCAGACTTGGGTTTGACGCCTTTGTCGCAGGCTGGAGGGGCAGGAGCCATGGCTGCCGGGTCTGGCTTGACCGACCTATTCAACACAATACTCGCAGCGAAGGTCGCCGGTGTCGATGCCTTTTTTGCCGGTCTGAGCGTGGACCTTGATCTGATCGGGGTCGATACCGCAGACTTTATGCGTGACGCATTTGCGAACCCAACATTGAGCATGACAGCGCCACCCTGTACGTTCATCCCTTTGGCGTTTCCGGCTTGCAACGGCCTGTTCTTCCACGACGGCGTGCACCCAACGACCGCCGCGCATTCATTGTTTGCCGACGTGCTTATTCGCGCCGTGCCTGAGCCACAAAGCCTGGCTCTGGTAGTGCTGGCGTTGGTTGGCGTGGTAGCCGGCCAATACCGTCGCCGCCAACCAGTTGCTCTGCAAATCGCATAGAGCTACTTCACGACGCGCCCGGCACCACCCGGGTTGCGTCGTCGCCAGCGCACAGTGTCACATGCTGCGCCGGTACTGACCCCCGACCTCGAACAAGGCGTTGGTGATCTGCCCGAGCGAGCAGACCCGCACCGCGTCCATCAGCACCTCGAACACATTGCCGTTGTGCATCACCGCCTGCTGCAGGCGCTGCAGCATGGCCGGTGATTCGCTGGCGTGGCGCTGCTGGAAGTCTGCAAGGCGTTTGAGCTGGCTTTGTTTCTCGTCGTCGGTGGAGCGCGCCAGCTCCAGCTTGTCCTGCACCTGGTCACCATGCGGATTGCGGAACGTGTTGACGCCGATGATCGGCAACTCGCCAGTGTGTTTGAGCATCTCGTAATGCATCGACTCGTCCTGGATGCGGCCGCGCTGGTAGCCGGTTTCCATGGCGCCGAGCACACCACCACGCTCGGCGATCGCCACGAACTCTGACAACACCGCCTCCTCCACCAGCTCGGTCAACTGCTCGATGATGAAGGCGCCCTGGCCCGGGTTTTCATTCTTTGCCAGGCCCCACTCACGGTTGATGATGAGCTGTATCGCCATGGCACGACGCACGCTGTCTTCGGTCGGCGTGGTGATGGCCTCATCGAAAGCATTGGTGTGCAGGCTGTTGCAGTTGTCGTAAATGGCGATCAGTGCCTGCAGCGTGGTGCGGATGTCGTTGAACTGGATTTCCTGGGCGTGCAGGCTGCGACCACTGGTCTGGATGTGGTATTTGAGCTTCTGGCTGCGTTCGTTGGCGCCATATTTTTCCTTCATGGCCACGGCCCAGATACGACGCGCCACGCGGCCCATCACGGTGTACTCCGGGTCCATGCCGTTGGAGAAGAAGAAGCTCAGATTCGGCGCGAAATCATCGATGTGCATGCCGCGCGCCAGATAGGCCTCGACAAAGGTGAAGCCGTTGGAAAGCGTGAAGGCCAGCTGGCTGATCGGGTTGGCACCCGCTTCGGCAATGTGGTAGCCGCTGATGGATACGCTGTAGAAGTTGCGCACCCGGTTGTGCACAAAATACTCGGCTATGTCACCCATCACCTTGAGTGAAAACTCGGTCGAGAAGATGCAGGTGTTCTGGCCCTGGTCTTCCTTCAGGATGTCGGCCTGCACCGTGCCGCGCACATTCTCCTGCACCCAGGCGCGGATCTTGGCGGTTTCGGTGTCGGTGGGTGAGCGCCCGTTGTCGGCAGTGAACTTGTCGATGTTCTGATCGATGGCGGTGTTCATGAACATGGCAAGAATACTGGGCGCCGGGCCATTGATGGTCATGCTGACACTGGTGGACGGGCTGCACAGATCAAAACCGCTGTACAGCACCTTCATGTCGTCCAGCGTGGCGATGCTGACACCCGAGTTGCCGACCTTGCCATAGATGTCCGGACGCGGGTCGGGGTCGTTGCCATACAGGGTGACCGAGTCGAAAGCGGAGGACAAGCGCTTGGCCGGCATGCCGGAGCTCAGCAGCTAGAAACGGGTGTTGGTGCGAAACGCATCACCCTCGCCGGCAAACATGCGGGTCGGGTCTTCGCCCTCGCGCTTGAAGGCAAAGGTGCCGGCGGTGTATGGGTAACTGCCCGGCACGTTGTCGAGCATCAGCCACTGCAATACGTCACCCTCGTCCTGGTATTGCGGCAACACCACCTTGCGGATCGGCGTGCCGCTGAGCGACTTGCTGACCAGCGCGGTGCGAATTTCCTTGTCGCGGATCTTCACCACGTACTCGTCACCCGCATAAGCCTGCTGCATTTGCGGCCATTGCGTCAGCAACTTGCGCTCGGCGGCACCCATCTGCGCCTCGCGTTGTACGGCCAGGTCGGTCACCGCCTCCACCGCGCGCACCTTGGCCGGATTGGCCGCATGCAACATGCGGGCGGATGCGCGCAGCTGCTGCGCTTCCCGCGCCAGCACGGCCTGGGCGCGGGCGCGTGCCTTGTAGCCGCGCAGCGTGTCGGTGATCTCGGCCAGGTAACGCGTACGCGCTGGTGGCACCACCGGCGTCTGGTTGGTGCTGTGGCGCACCTGCACCTTGGGCAAGCTACCCGCATGGACCGACAGGCCGAGTTCCTGCAAGCGCGGCAACATCGCCTGGTAGAGCGCGGTCACGCCATCGTCGTTGAAGCGCGCGGCCATGGTGCCGAACACCGGCATCTGGTCGGCCGGTGTCGTCCAGGCCTCGCGGTTGCGCTGTACCTGTTTTGATACGTCACGCAGTGCATCGGCAGCGCCCTTGCGATCAAACTTGTTGATGGCCACGAATTGGGCGAAGTCGAGCATGTCGATCTTCTCGAGCTGGCTGGCGGCGCCGAACTCGGGTGTCATGACATAGAGCGGCACATCGACATGCGGAACAATCGCCGCGTCTCCCTGGCCGATGCCAGATGTTTCTACCACGATCAGATCAAAACCGGCGCACTTGCAGGCGGCGATCACATCCGGCAACGCCGCGCTGATCTCGGTGCCAAAATCCCGTGTCGCCAGGCTGCGCATGAAAACACGGGCCTGACCAGAGGCTCCCCACGGCGAGATCGCGTTCATGCGAATCCGGTCGCCCAGCAACGCCCCGCCGGACTTGCGCCGCGACGGGTCGATGCTGATCACGGCAATGCGCAAGCGGTCCCCCTGGTCCAGCCGCAGGCGGCGAATCAATTCATCGGTGAGGGACGACTTGCCGGCGCCGCCGGTGCCGGTAATGCCCAGCACCGGTGTCTTGATGGTGGCAGCGGTGTCGCGCAGTTCCTGCAGCAGCGTGGCAAAGCCGGGTGCGGCCGTCGTCTTGCCGGCTGGTGCCGCGCGCTCGTTCTCCAGCGCCGTGATGAGTTGCGCCAGCGCACGCCAGCTCGACTCGCCGTGGCCCTGGATGGCCTGTACCGTGTGCGGCGCATAGGCGCTCAGGTCCTTGTCGCAGCGCATCACCATCTCGCCGATCATGCCGGCCAGCCCCATCTTCTGGCCGTCTTCCGGGCTGAAGATACGGGCCACACCGTAGGCATGCAGTTCACGGATCTCCGGCGGCACGATGACGCCACCGCCGCCACCAAACACCTGGATGTGCGCGCCGCCACGCGCGCGCAGCAGGTCCACCATGTATTTGAAGTACTCGACGTGTCCGCCCTGGTAGGAGCTGATGGCGATACCCTGCACATCCTCCTGCAGGGCGGCGGTGACGACTTCCTCGACGCTGCGGTTGTGCCCGAGGTGAATCACCTCGGCGCCCATGCCCTGCAGGATGCGTCGCATGATGTTGATCGCGGCATCATGGCCGTCAAACAGGCTGGCTGCCGTCACGAACCGTACTTTATTCGTGGGACGGTACTGGGCCAGCGCCCTGAATTCGCCGGACAGGTCGGTCATGCAGGTCTCCTGGGGTGCGCGATGGCAGGCCGCGCTGAATTGACGTTTACGTAAACGTCAACTGTAATTCATCTGACCCAAATCAACAAGCGGGCCGGACACTCAAATTTTTCGGGCCAACCACATGCCTGGCAGCATGGCAAGCACAAAAATGGCGGTGTCAATCTGCCCGGTGAGCAAACTGGCAAGCGCCGGGCCGGGGCAATAACCGCTGAGACCCCAGCCGACACCGAAAAGGATGGCGCCAAAAACCAGCCGGCCATCGACCCCGGAACGCCGTGGCAACACAAACGACGGCGCAAACCAGGGCCGCACGCTGGCGTAGGGCGTGAGGGAAAAGGCCAACAGACTGATAACTACCGCGCCTGCCATGACCAGCCCCAAGGAGTAGTCCCAGAGTCCGGGAAAAGGGCCAACAAACATCTCCTTGACGTCCAGGAACCCGATCACCTTGTCCGGCTGGGTCATGCCGGAGAGCACCAGGCCAGCCGCAAACACCAGGCCGGCGACAAAAGAAATCCCGAGTTCTGCCATGCCGCGCCGCCGCTGCTGAAGCACCGGCACCAGCTCAGGTTTCAATTTCGTCAAGGTGTCCAAGGCGGGTTTCCTTTTGGTCAATGGCTGCAGGCTCGGGGTTCAGCGCTTGAACAACCAGCGCAAGCCGTCGAACAGCACCGTCTCCCACCACTTGGCCGGTGGCAGCAGCGCCGTGATTTCGACCGTGGTAATCGCCATGCCCATGAAAATCAGCACGGCAATCAGAGACCGGCTGGAGCGCCGGCCCAAACCACATACGCCGTGGCCGCTGGTACAGCCGGAACCCAGCACGGTTCCAAAGCCGACCAGGAACCCGGCTGGCACCAGCATCAGGACGGAGCGCATCTCGACTCGTGGTGTCTGCAACATCCAGGCAAAAAAAGCGCCACCACCAACCAGACCAAACAGGAAAAACCAGCGCCAGGCAGACGAGTGCCGACGCGTCGTCAACACCCCGGCGGCAATCGAACTGACCCCGCTGACGCGGCCAGCACCGGCCAGAAGTATCCAACTGGCCAAGCCAATCAAAACGCCGCCCTGAATGGCTTGTGTGTAATCGCGCATGCGCGCCTCCTCCAACGCCTAAACTACAGCCTACAGCATACCGCGAGTCCAACCAGCAAAGGAGTGCACCATGCGCCCGATTCAACTGCTCGATCCAGTGTCGTGCACCTACACCTACGTGTTGTTCGACGAAACCACACGTGACGCCTTGATCATCGACCCGGTTGACAATCAGGTGGAGCGCGACCTGGCCGTGCTGCGCCAGTACGGGCTCAAGCTGGCGTGGACGGTCGAAACCCACGCGCATGCGGACCATATCACCAGTGCGGCACAACTCGCAGAACACGCTGGCGCACGCACCGCGGCGCCACAGGGATGTGGTATCACCACGGCGGCAGTGCAGTTGGTGCACCACGACACCTTGCGCTTTGGTGGCGAGCAGTTGCTGGCCCTGCACACGCCGGGGCATACGGCGGGCAGCATGTGTTTTGTCTGGCGCAACCATGTATTTACCGGGGACACGCTGTTGATCGACGGCTGCGGCCGAACCGACTTCCAGTCCGGCAGCGCCGCCGCGCTGTACCACAGCATCACGGATATCCTGTTCGCCCTGCCCGATACAAGCACCGTGTGGCCCGGGCACGATTACCAGGGTCGCACGCAGTCGACCATTGGTGACGAAAAGGCGCGCAATCCCCGCCTGGCCGGCAAGACCGAAGCACAGTTCATCGACATCATGCAGTCGCTCAAGCTGCCACGGCCCAAACGCATCGACGAGGCGGTGCCCGCCAATCTGAGCTCCGGCCTGCGCCACGACGCCGGTGAACACATCGGCACGGCGAGCGCGGACGGCCTGGATGGTGTGCGTCCGGCCGGCGGCTACGCTGGTGATGTGCCGGTGCTTCTGGCCTGCGCCTGGTGGCAGGCCGACGATGCGGTGTTGGTCGACGTGCGTTCCGATGCCGAGCGCGAGTGGGTGGGATTTATTCCAGGAGCACAGGCGGTGCCCTGGAAACAATGGCCCGGCATGGTCATGAATGCCAATTTCGACGCCGCCGTGGAGCAAGCCGTACCGAAGGGGAAAAAGGCGCTGTTCCTGTGCCGCAGCGGGGTGCGTTCAATTGCCGCCGCCCGGCGGGCGAGCGAGCTGGGCATCGAGTCCTACAACGTGCTGGAGGGCTTTGAAGGCAATCCGGACGCACAGGCACAGCGCGGAAACAACGGTGGTTGGCGGCACCACGGCCTGCCGTGGCGGCAAAACTGAGAGTGCACCACCACACACATGACACTCCTGGCCATTGACGTCGGCAACACACGCCTGAAGTGGGCACTTTTTGAGCGCCCGGGCAAGTCTGCCCAAGCTCTTTGCCAGGGGGCAGAATTCCTCGAGAACATCGACAAGCTGGCGGAAGGCCCATGGGCCGCACTGAACCCGCCATCACACATGCTGGGTTGCGTGGTTGCTGGTGACGCGGCGCG
>JANLVB010000545.1:0-7565 GCA_031363785.1 Betaproteobacteria bacterium | reverse complement strand
TCAACCCCAGGCGCTCGATCAGCCACAGCTCGGAGAGCATGATGGACAGGGCCAGAATCGCGCCTGCAGCGATCGCATGCTGCACCAGCTTGTACCACCACTTCGCCGTCGTGGACAGCTCGAAGATGTGGTACGCGAAATAGGCAATGATGGAGATGCGCAGCGTATAGACGAGCGAGTGGTTCACGCCGAAATGGCCCAAGTCGAGGAGCACCAGGCTGACGGCGCCACGCGAGCGGTTTTCGTCCGCGACACGTTTCGCACGCCAGCCGCCCGCCAGGCGCTTGAATGCCTGGCCCAACCCCCAAAGGACAACCAGCACCGCGACGCTCGCCAGTGCGTTGGCGGCCATTTCGCCTTCACCGCGGCCGGCCGTGATGGTCTGCTGTACCTTGCGGAAATCCGATGGCAATTCCGGCAGCGCCAGCGCAATTTTGTTGATTGAGGTTTTGACCTCCGCGAGTTGGTCATTGAGTTGGGAAAGTCCGCCGCCAACCTTCGAGAGATCACCACCAACGCGGGTCGCTTCCTCCGGCGTCAAGGCAGCCTGGGCCGGGCCCAGACAAAACAACGCCAGCAACAGCAACAGCGCCATCAGCCAGCTCCGGGTGGCCAGATTCTGCATCATCAAACCCCTATCGCTTCTGTGAACAATGCCAGGCAGGAAGTGCCTTCCAGGAGTCGGTCTACCCTACGTCGCTGATTGTCATCCAGCGCCTGATGCTCTTCGCGCAACCAGCGCACGCACTTGCCCTGGTACGGGAAGGCCTGCTGACGCCATGCCACGCCATCGACAACGCAGTTCACTTGCCCGTCGCCCCGCGCGAGGGCATGCGCGTTCGCGAGCATGACCGGCACGTAGGTGCGACCTGCTTCCCGCAACAGCGCCAACAGGCTTTCGGGCGGCTGTGACGGGTCCAGCCATTCATCGACCTGCGGCTCGGCGCCACTCAGGTCTTCCAGCAGGTCGACCCAGGCAAACACCCGCGGTGCTGTCTGCAGCGCGACGGCCATCGGTGTCGGGTCGAAATGGGTCAACTGCGTCAGTTGTCCGAAAAATGCAAAGTCGGATGCCCCCGGCCGACGCCCCAACAGGAACGGCAGCTGGCGGAAATGGTTTTCCAGTGTCTGCAGCAGGCGCACATAACTGTCCTCGATCATCTGCCAGGTGTGTTGGTTGGAGCCCACCACCCACAGCCGATCAATCTGGCGCCGCGCGAAAAGCCGGTTCAACTCCGCGGCACGTTCGTCAGTGGCAGTGATGCCGCGCCAGCGCGGCAGGATATCGCCAGCGCGGTCGATATCGGCCTGGTAATGCCAGCGGTAGTGGAACATGGCCTTGGTCAACCACTCGTCGGCAAAGTCTTCCAGCAAGCTGTCGAGCAGGGCGAGCACCGGGTCAACCGGGCGCACGCGGCGCTCGGTGAAAGCAGCGTCAAAGCTGCGCAGCAAGGGGCTGGAGTCGGTGCGCGCCTGCATGGCGCCGCCCGGTTCGGCCCAGTAGAAAGTGGGCAACAGCTCGACCTTGGGTACGGGCAACGCCGCCAGTTGCGCCGCCCCGGACACCAGATAACGGTAGGGCAGGCGCCGGTACCGCAGCAGTGCCAGCATCTTGCGCGTGTAAGGCGAGCCAGGGGCACCCTTGAGCACCAGGGGCAGGGGAATGGACATCTTCTCTCCTCCGGAATCAGGCGGCGTCGCCACCGCGCGCCCTCGCGTTCGCCCGTGGCCTCATAGTTTATGGGCCTGGCGCCATCTTGCGCTTTGTATTGTCGCGCTCGTGTCAGTGGGCCGTCGGTCGTTCGGCGCCCCCTTTGTTCACCGTTACCATGCGGGTCTGATTCAAGTTCATTTTCAACCCTGCACAAGGACAACCACGATGCTTCAGCCTGGACTCATGATGGAGTTGCCCCTTTTGCTGTCGGGTGTGATCGAACACGCGGCGGCGCAGTTTGGCGATGTGGAGGTGGTGTCACGCGAGACCCATGGCCCCTTGCACCGCACAACCTATGCTCAGCTCGCGGCTCGAGCGCGCAAGCTGGCCAATGCGCTGGCAGGCTTGGGCCTGGAGCCCGGGCAGGCGGTCGGGTCGATTGCCTGGAACAACTTCCGCCACATGGAGGCCTATTACGCGGTGTCGGGTTCGGGCATGGTCATGCACACCTGCAATCCACGCCTGCATCCGCAACAACTGATTTACATCCTGAATCACGCCGAGGACCGGGTGGTGCTGTTTGATGCCACCTTTGCACCCCTCGTCAAGGGCATCGCTGCACATTGCCCGCTGGTGCAGCACTGGGTCTGCCTGTCGGAGGCGGCGCACATGCCGGTGATCGAAGGCGTGGCCAACGTCGTGGCTTATGAAGAGCTGATCGCTCCCCATCGTGAGCATTTTTCCTGGCCGCAGTTTGACGAGCGATCGGCCGCCGCCCTGTGTTACACCTCGGGCACGACCGGCAACCCCAAGGGCGCGATGTACTCACACCGCGCCATCGTGCTCAACGCCATCACCATCTGCAGCGCCAATGCGCTCAGCCTCTCGACCAAACAAACCATGCTGCCGGTGGTGCCGATGTTCCACATCAACGCCTGGTGCATCCCGTACGCGGCGCCCATGGCCGGCACCAAACTGGTGTTGCCCGGCCCCAAGCTCGATGGCGCGTCCTTGTACGAATTGATGGAGTCGGAGAAGGTGACGGTGAGTGCTGGGGTGCCGACCATCTGGCAGGGCATGATCGCGCATGTAGACAAGCACGCTCTGCAGTTTTCCACCATGCGCCTCACCGCTACCGGTGGTTCAGCCATGCCGCTGTCGCTGATCGCCAAGTTCGCCGACGTCTACAACGTCGAGGTACGCCACGGCTGGGGCATGACCGAGACCACGGCAGTGGCCACCATGGGGACGCTGCAGGGCAAACACGCAGACTGGACACCGGCACAGAAACACGCCCTGGTGGCCAGGCAGGGCAAGAGCGTATTCGGTATCGAGATCAAGGTGGTGGACGAGACTGGTGCGACGCTGCCGCGTGATGGTGTGGCGCAGGGTGAACTGATGGTGCGCGGCCACTGGATCATGCGCCAGTACTACAAGGGCGAGGGTTCCCCGCTGGTGGACGGCTGGTTCCCGACCGGCGACATCGCGACCATCGACGCCGACGGCGTGATGCAGATTCGCGACCGCACCAAGGACGTGATCAAGACCGGCGGTGAGTGGATCAGTTCGATCGACCTGGAAAGCGCTGCAGTCGCGCATCCGGCGGTGGCGATGGCGGCCGTGATTGGTGTCAAGCACCCCAAATGGGACGAGCGCCCGTTGTTGTTCATTGTGCGCAAGCCGGACCAAACCCTGGAGAAGGCCGAGATTCTGGCGTTTCTGACAGAACGCGTGGCGAAATGGTGGGTGCCGGACGACGTGGTGTTTCTCGACGCGTTGCCGGTGGGTGGCACGGGCAAGGTGCAGAAAGGGGACTTGCGCAAGCAGTATGGAGGCGTGTTCAGTTAGAGCCGTCCAACTGCCGCAGTCGGCGATTCAGAAATCTTCTTCGAGCGCCTGGGCAGGGTAGTGGAAATTCATCGGCCCGTCGGGAAGACTGTTGATGTACTGGACCACCAGCGGGTCGGTGCTGCCGCGTAGCGCGTCCGGCGTGCCCTGGAAAACGACCCGACCGGCGTCCAGCACGATCACCTCGTCTGCGATCTCCAGTGTGCGCGTGATCTCGTGCGAGGCAAAGATGCTGGTCAGGCCCATCGTATCGTTGAGGCTGCGAATCAAGCCTGCCGATGTGCGCAGCGAGATCGGGTCAAGCCCTGAAAACGGTTCGTCGTACATCACCAGATCGGGATCCAGTGCAATGGCACGCGCCGTTGCAATACGTTTGGCCATCCCGCCTGATACTTCGCTGGGCATCAGATCCCGAGCATTGCGCAGCCCAACCGCATTGAGCTTCATGAGGACGATGTCGCGAATCAGGGCCTCAGGCAGGTTGGAATGTTCACGCAGTGGAAAGGCAACGTTCTCAAAGACACTCAGGTCGGCAAACAGGGCGCCAAACTGGAACAGCATGCCCATGCGACGGCGCACGGCGTAGATCTGCGTTTGGTCCATGGGCGTCAGGTCCTGCCCGTCGAACAGCGCCTGACCAGACCAGGCTCGATACTGCCCGCTGATCACGCCGAGGGTTGTCGTCTTGCCGCCGCCCATGGGGCCGATAAGCGCTGTGACTTTGCCACGTGGAATCTGCAGCGAAATGCCATGCAAAACCGGACTGCCACCATAACCGACCGTCACACTCTTCAGCTCAACCAGAGGCGGCATGGTGACAGTCGGCATACATCAATGGGCTGGTGGGAAGATGACGCTCCATCATAGTAGATGGAATGTGGTGGCGGCAGGCGCCAGATAGAGAAGGAGACTGGATCGATCGTGTTCACAGGTGCAGTATGCCCTTGGCCAAGCCGTAGGCGACATACCACATCATGCCGGCGACAAGGACGTCCAGCACGCGCCAGGCGACTGGACGCGCGAACAGCGGGGTCAGCAGCCGGGCACTGAACCCCAGGCAGGTAAACCAGATGGCGCTGCCCAGGCAGGCACCCCAAAGAAAAGCGGCTTGCATGCCTGGCGGTTGTCGCGCTCCGACAGCGCCCACCAGCACCACGGTATCGAGGTAGACATGCGGGTTGAGCAGGCTGATCGACAAGATCTGGCTGACAACGCGTCCCATGCTGGCCGGTGCGCCTTCGGCGTTGGCCAGCATCGATTGCGACAGGAACGCCCGGCGCAACGCCATCGCGCCGTAGACGAACAACACCAGACTGCCGATCAGCCCCAGGGCATCAAGGACGCGGGCCGAGCCAGCGAGCGAGGTCACCAAGCCGCTGACTCCCAGCACCATCAGGATGGCGTCGAGCGTGGTGCAGACCAGCACGACGGCGGCGACATGCTCGCGCCGCAGCCCCTGGCGCAACACGTAGGCGTTTTGCGCACCGATGGCCACGATCAAGGACAGGCTGAGTGTCAAGCCGGTGACAAAGGAGCTGATTGCTTGTGCGCCGTCCATGGTGAAAGAACTACTTGGCAAGATGACGAAGCAGGATGAAACCTGCCAATCTGCCATCGGCAGTTTTCGAATCCGGCAAACTAGCGGATGACCGCACTGTTTGCCAGTTTTGCCGCAGTTTGTCGGCGCCGACTGAGGTCGACCGACCGCCCCAGGCCCTACCCTGGAATACGCACCGGCATCTGTGCATATCCACGCACAAAGGCAGATCGCACCCGGGTCGGCGCTCCCATCACCTCGATCACCGGGAAACGCACCAGGATTTCCTCCCACATGATCTTGAGTTGCATCTCGGCCAGGCGGTTGCCGACACAGCGGTGGATGCCAAAACCGAACGACAGGTGCTGGCGCGGCCGGGCCCGGTCGATGATGAACTCGTCGGCCTTCTCGATGGCGCTGTCGTCGCGATTGCCCGACAGGTACCACATGGCCACTTTTTCGCCCTTGCGGATGGTCTTGCCGCCGACCTCGCTGTCTTGCAGCGCCGTGCGGCGCATGAAGGCCAGCGGCGTCTGCCAGCGGATGATCACCGGCACCATGCTGTCGATCAGGGCCGGGTTGGCGCGCAGTTTGGCGTACTGCTCCGGGTTCTGGCTCAGTGCCAGCAGGCCGCCGGTCATGGAATTGCGCGTGGTGTCGTTGCCGCCGACGATCAGCAGCACCAGGTTGCCCATGAATTCCATCGGGTTCATGTTGCGGGTGGAGGCCCCGTGGGCGAGCATCGACACCAGGTCTGTCTTGGGCGGGGCGTTGACGCGCTCGTTCCACAACTTGGTGAAATAGGCCAGCATCTTGCCGAGCTCGGCCATGCGTTCCTGCGGGTCCAGGGCGTCGGGATTGGTCAGCTTGTTCATGGTGGCCACGTCAGACCACCAGGTGAGCAGGCGACGGTCTTCCAGAGGGAAATCGAACAACGTGGCCAGCATGAGTGTCGTCAATTCGATCGACACCTTGTCGACCCAGTCGAAGGTCTCATTGCGTGGCAGGCCGTCGAGCACCTTGCGCGTGCGCTCGCGTATCAGGCTTTCCATGTTCTGCAGGTTGCCAGGGGCGACGATCGGACTCACCGCCTTGCGCTGGTCGTCATGTTTCGGCTGGTCCATGGCGATGAACATCGGCAGCCGCTCATCCGGCGGGGCATCAAACAGGGTGATGCCGCCGTGTGTCCAGTCGGAGGAAAAAATGCCGTGGTGCGTGTCCACATGCATGATGTCCTGGTATTTGGTGATGGACCAGTAGTCGCCGAAAAAAGGGCTGTGGGTCAGGTGTACCGGGTCCTCGCGACGCAGTCGCTCGAGGTAGTGGCCCACCGTGTCGTCCACGAACAATTGCGCAAGTGCGGGATCGATCTGGTCCAGAGGCATGCTGGCCGCGTGGGCGCGTGCCTTCTGCTGCATAGCGGTGTCGATGGTTGCGGTAGGCATGGCGTTTCTCCGTGTGTGCTTCAGTGCTGGCCTTCGGGCATGTGCACCACCAGCCCGTCAAGGGCATCGGTGATGTCGATCTGGCATGCCAGGCGTGAGTTTGCTTGTGTCACAGCGGCAAAGTTCAGCATGTCTTCCTCCATGGTGGTGCGGCTGCCGGTCTTGCCTTCCCACTCGGGCGTGACGTAGACATGGCAGGTGGCGCAGGCACACTGGCCGCCGCAGTCGGCGTCAATGCCGGGCACGTTGTTGTCGATGGCGGCACGCATCAGCGACAGGCCGACCACGGCATCGACGCTGTGCGCCTTGCCACTGTGTTCTATGAAAGTGACTTTCGGCATGTTCCGGTTCTCGGTTGAATTATTGGTGGGAAATGTGGGTCAATACACCGGTTGGTGACTGCGGATGCTGTCTTTCACCGCATCGCTGAGCACGAAGCCGGTGCCGAACTTGCCGGCCAGCACCTCGGCGCGCCGGATGAACTGGTCGATGCCACTACCGTAAATGAACTGCATCGCGCCGCCGGTCCAGGCCGGAAAACCGATACCGAAGATCGAGCCGATATTGGCATCGTGCACGGTGGTGAGCACGTTTTCGCTCAGGCAGCGCGCCGTCTCGATCGCCTGCCGGTAAAGGATGCGGTCCTTGATGTCCTGCATATCCCAGGCCAGACCCGGCTTCTCGAAACGGGCTTTGAGTTCAGCCCACAGCGCCTTTTTTCCGCCTTTCTCCGCCGGGTAGTCGTAAAAGCCGCCGCCACCGGCGCGTCCTGGGCGCTTGAATTCCTTCACCATGCGCTCCACCAGCAGTTGTCCCGGGCCGGCCTCGTAGGTCTTGCCCTCGGCGGCGAAATCGGCGCGGGTCTGGTCCAGCACATGGACGTTGAGCGACAGCGATGTCTCATCCATCACCGCCAGCGGACCCACCGGCATGCCGCACTGGATGCCGGCGTTCTCGATCACTGCGGCTGGTATACCTTCGCTCAGCATGGTCGCGCCTTCAGTGACGAAGGTGCCAAAGGTGCGGCTGGTGTAAAAGCCGCGCGAGTCGTTCACCACGATCGGAATCTTGCCCAGCGCCT
>JANLVB010000544.1:0-9232 GCA_031363785.1 Betaproteobacteria bacterium | reverse complement strand
GTGCCCACGCCGACCAGCAGACCGGCGGCGACCAGCGCACCATAACCGGCATCGATCCGGGTGCCTGGCAACGCGGAAAATGCCAGGTACAACAGTGGCGCACCGACCAGCCCCAGCACGAATGCAAGGCGCCAGCCGATGTCGCCATGCTTGGGCCGCAACAGGCCACCCAGCACGCCGCTGATACCGGCGACCCGGCCATTCAACAGTGCAAACATGGCTGCGGACAGCCCGATGATCATGCCGCCCAAGAGGGCGCTCCATGGGGTAAATGCGTTCCAGTCGATGGTCATGGGTTTTCTCCTTCGGGACAATAAAGACGGTACAAAAGTGCCAGGATCTCCAGCGCTGCCGGGTCGGCCAGGCTGTAATAGATGTTCTTGCCGTCGCGGCGTGTGTTCACCAGCTTTTCGCCGCGCAACACGCCGAGCTGCTGGGACAGTGTTGGCTGGCGGATGCCGAGTTGTTGCTCCAGGTCGGCAACACACAACTCGCCCTGCGACATTTGGCACAGCAGCAGCAAACGGTCCTCGTTTGCCAGCATTTTCAGGACCCCGACGGCGCGCGAGGCGGCGGCTCGCATGAGATCGGGGTCGATTGCAGAATGGGACGGGTTCATGCCGGGCATGGGGTTGGATTGGACAATAGAATACATTTGAATATAATATTTGTCAATAGATTCAAATTGCATAGATTGAAATCACACCCGTAAGCAAGCCATGACCATGCCGACCATGTGTCGGGTGCCGCACACACCTCAAGAAGCTGCTGGGTGGGCGCATCGCGATCGGCGCGCCCATCCGCGCGGTGCAGTCGGCCTTTAAGCCATTGTTCAACCTGGGGTCATACTTCGCGACGCATGGCAGGTCAGTTTGACCACCTGTTCGAAGATGGGGAAGTCTTCGTGAATGCGCTGCCGGCCCGTGGTGCCAACTAGCGCCGCCCGAGAAACTCCCCGATCACCCGCAACATCCGGTCCGGCTCGTCGACCCGGATCGAGTGGCTGCTGTCTTCAAACACATGCAGCTCGGAGCCCGGCAGCAGGCCATGGATCTCGCGCGAAAACTCGGGCGCGCAGATCCAGTCGTGCTGGCCGGCCAGGATCAGGGTGGGGGCGGTGATGTACGCCAGCTCGGGGCGCAGATCAAAACTCTGCAAAAAGCCGCCAGGTGCAAAGGCCCGGTTCAGTGCTTCGGGCGTGGCGATGCCGCGTTCGCGCCCCAGCCTTGCCTTCTCGGCGTCGAACTTGCGTGAATACAGCGGTCCCATCACTTCGTAGTAACGGTGCAGCTTCGCTACGTCGTCGAGTTCGCCGGCCCAGAGCTGCCCGCATACCGCTTGTTGTTCGGCTGTGCCGCGCTTGGCAACGATTTGCCGGGCACGTGTATTGAAACCGGCGTGGGCCGCAGTGACGATCAGCACCAGGTGGGATACCGATGCCGGATACCGCGCGGCGTGCGCCATGGCGACCATGCCACCGTAACTGGTGCCGATGCTCACGATCGGTCCCAGGCCCAGGTGCTGCCGCAGTGCTTCCATGTCCTGCACGTTCTCGTCCAGGTTATAGAGCGCCGGGTCACCCTTGGCCGAGCGGCCCTGACCGCGGTGGTCGAAGAAGACCAATTGCGTGCTCTCGGACAGCGGTTTGAACGCCGCCTTCAAATCGCTGTGGTCGCCGCCCGGGCCGCCGTGGATGACAAAGGCCGGGCGTTGCTCGCGCATGCGTGGACCGTCCGGCACCAGGCCGGGGCCGTCGATGTCAAAGTAGATGGATGTGTTGCGGATGTGTGCCTGCATGGGGTGGTCCGTTTCAAGCGCAGTGGTAGCGTTCGTTGGGGCGCGTGAGAGAGCTTGGACTAGGAGCGTAACAGACTGATCCAGCCATGGCGCAGCATGTGGCGGCAGCGGCCAACCGGCCGTTTGAGGAGACGCCGGATTCGCGCGCCAGGCAAGACTCCAGATGGGCGCCCACATAGGCAATTTTTGCCTTGGTCATGGTGTTGTGGTGCCGCTGGCGGCGTCCGGAAAAATCCATACATGCTCAGGCGCCAGTGTCAGCGCCACGGAGTCACCTTCCTTCCATGAGCGCGACGACATTTCTTCCACCCGAATGGTGCTGGTGTTCACCTGTACGTCATAGGCCAGCGAGCCACCGAAAAACACGCGCCGGCTGATGGTTCCCGTCACTTCGTTCGTTTGCCCGGCTGCAGCAGCGGCGCGCATGGCCACATGCTCGGGCCGAATGGTTGCCGTTACCGCAGCCCCGTTCCGGCTTGCGTAGGCGTGATCGAGCACCAGCTCACCCACCGCGGTGCGCAGCAAGGCACCGGCAGGGGTCTGGTGAATCGTGCCGTCGAAGAAGTTCATGGCACCCAGAAACTCGGCCAGCTCGCGCGTGCGGGGCTTGGCAAACAGGGCTTCGGGCGCGTCGAACTGGATCAGCTCGCCGCGAAACATCACGCCCACCACATCGGCAAGTTCCATCGCCTCGACCTGGTCATGGGTGACGAACACCGTGGTGATACCCAGACGCCGTTGCACCTGGCGGATGAAGACGCGCATCTCCTCCCGCAGCTTGGCATCGAGGTTGGACAGCGGCTCATCCATCAGCAGCAGTTGCGGTTGTGTGATCAGCGTGCGGGCAATCGCCACGCGCTGTTGCTGGCCACCCGAGAGCTGGCTCGGAAAACGTTTCTCCAGCCCGGTGAGCTGTACCACTTCCAGTATCTCCGCCGTGCGGCGGGTGATGTCTGCTGCCCCAACGCCGCGCACCCGCAGGCCGAAACCGACGTTGCGTTCGACGTTCATGTGCGGGAACAGCACATAACGCTGAAACACCATGCCGATGTTGCGATCTTCCGGCGCCACCGGTGCGATGTCGACGCCGTTGATGCTGACCTCGCCGCTGGTGGGTGCGGTCAGGCCGGCGATCATGCGCAGGGTGGTGGTCTTGCCGCAGCCCGAGGGGCCCAGCAGTGCCACCAGCGTGCCAGTGGGCACTTGGAGGTTGAGCCCCTTGACTGCAGTCGAGTCCTCGAAGCGTTTTGTCAATGACCGCAGTTCAAGCATGTTGTGGCTCCCGGCCCCGATCAGCCGCTTACTTCACGCCAATGGCGAACACTTCATCCTTGATGAAACGCTCGGTGATGACCAGCAGGACCAGGCCAGGCAGGGACACTACCAGGGCGATGCCGGCCGAAATCGCATCCAGTGAACCGCCGCCACTGACGCGCGAGAAAAGCAGCGTCGGCAAGGTCTCGATGCTGCCACGCCCGATAAAGAAGGTCAGCAGAAACACGTTGGATGAGATCAGGAAAGCGAACAGGCAGCCGCCCAACACACCGGGCATGATCATCGGGATCGTGACATGCCACAGCACCTGCCAGGGCTTGGCACCGAGCATCTGCGCCTGCTCTTCAAAATCGCGGCTCAAACCCTGAAACACCGACGTCAGGATACGCACCATATAGGGAATGGTGGGAATGAGCAGGGCAATGATGACGCCGAAGAAACTGCCGGCCAGGCCGAGGTGCAGGAAGATGACCAGGATGCCCAGGCCAACCGCGATCTCGGGCACGATCAGCGGTGTGATCAGGAAGAACTCTACCCACTCCTTGCCGCGAAATTTTTCCCGCGCAATCACCCGCGCGGCGGGCAGCGACACCAGCAGGCACAACAGGGTGACCGAGCAGGCTATCACCAGCGTGTTGCGGGTGGCGATCCACACATGGGATTCCGGGGAGAACACGTAATCCCAGCCGATCGGGCTGGTGACGGTGTCGCGCGCAGTCCACCACCACACGGTGGGAAACACGTTGGGCCAGGTCCAGCGAAACGAGAACGACGCGATCAACAGCGGGATGAACGGGCCAACCGCGACCAGTACCACGAACAGCAGGTAAAAGCGCTGAAACGGCGACGGGCTGTCGATGTCTCGCGCTGGTGCCGGCTTCATACCCGCCCCCGGCTGCGCTCGAAGCGGCGATACAGGGTGATGTAGGCCAGCAGGATGGCACTGGAGATCAATGCCACGACCATCACGATGGCCATCGCGCCCAGGCGGCGCGAGTAATTGGCGTCGTCAAATGCGCGCCAGGCTTCCACCGACAGCGTGTTCGGATAACTCGCACCGAGGATCATGGGTGCTTCGAACGATCCGAAATTGAACGCAAACACGATCAGCGACGCCGACACCACGCCGGGCATGATCTGCGGCAGCGTGACCTGCCAGAACACCTGCTTGCGATTGGCCCCGAGCATGCGCGCTGCCTCTTCCGTGTCCCGGCCCAGACTGATCAGGACGGAAAAAACCACCATCGTGGTGAAAGGCAACTGTTTCCAGATGTAGACCCACATGATGGCCCAGCCGCCATAAGATGCAATCAGGCGTGGAAAGTCGCCGGTCGACTGGATCAGGCCGAGCGAAAAACACAGGCGCGCGATGATGCCGCCATTGGAAAACAGGACGATGGCCAAACCGATGCCCACCAGATATGGCACCATCAGCGGCAGTTTGTACAGCAGCCTGAAGGTGCGTGAGCCCTTGAAGCGCTTTTGCAGGATGAGGGCGAGATAGATACCCAGTGCGGTCGCAATGACGGTCGGGACGAGGGCGTAATAGAAAGTGTAAAAGAGCGACCACCAGAAGCCGTCGGTTTCGAACAGGGCGCTGTAGTACTCCAGCGTCGGAAACTTGTTGATGCCATACAGTGGCGCATAACCAAAACTCTGCAGTCCGGCAAAGACCAGCGCACCGACATAGAGCACCAGCAGCACTCCGACAGCCGGCGACAGCATCAGTGGAACATACAGCCGTTGCGCCCATGTCCGGCTCGCGTCCGCCGGGCTGGGCGATGCAGTGATCGTCATCGCTGCCCCGACCGTGTCATGACCTACTTGGCCGCGAACGCTGCGGCGACGATCTCCGATAGCGGCTTGGTCGACTGGCGCTCGATGTAGTCGGCCCAGATGCGCTCGATCAGCTGCACCAGTGAGGCGTTGAAGTCCGGCACGCCCGATGCGCCCAATTCCGCCAAAGTCGTGCCGACGAGTTTTGGCGCCGCAGCCAGCGCCTTGTCGCGATTCGCCGGCTCCAGGCGGGCCAGGTCAAGCCCGAGCGGACTGCCGATCGCCGCCAGTTTGGAAATCTGTGCCTCGGGCGAGGACAACAGATTGGCCAGCACCAAGGCGGCCGCGGGATTGGGTGTGTTGTTGGGTATGCCGATGAAGTTCTTGTTCAGGATCATTCCGCCCTTCGGGAAGGCGCGGGTCTGGGCTGAAGCTGGGAATGTGCCGTTGCCGACCCGAACCGTGACGCCAAACAAGCCGAAGCCGCAACCCATGTCGACTTCGCCATCGGCGAAGCGGCGCCAGTTGGCTGCCGGGTTCTCGGGATAGATCGGTGCGCCGCGTTGGCCGTCCTTGCCGCCACCGCCGAGCAGGAAGGGCTCGATGCGGCGCAGATACTCGAAACCCGGCGTGATCAGCCTGGTGAATTCCGCCGCAGTGAAGTCCTTTCGGTCCTTCTGGAACGGCTTTGCGCCGGCTGGGTTGGTGGCGTAGAGAACCGTTTCGACAAAGGTGTTGCCATTGAAGTGGGGCGGCTTGATATACGCAAAACGACCCGGGTTGGCGCGCAAGTAGGGCTCCAGATCCTTGAACTCGCTCGGTGCCTTGGCCGGCGGCAGCCGTGCACTGTCGATGTAGCAGACATGCTGCTCCGAACCCCAGGGCATCAGGCGGCCACCGGTGGGGTAACCGAGGTCGAACAGATTGAGGCGCGAGCCCGCGCTCTTCGGATCAAAATCGAAATATTTTGCATTCGGCAACTTGGGTGCAAATGCGCCGAACAACGCGCCTTGTGCGCCCAGAGCCAAGGCATTGGCGCCGTTGATCCAGACCGCGTCCACGGTACCCTGGCCGACACCGCGTCCGGCCGAGTTGTCTGCAATCACCAGATCGACCGCATCGCGCGTATTCGGAATGCGGGACGACTTCAGCGTTACGCCGAGCTTGGCCAACTCTGGCGCCACGAAACGATCCACCCATCCATTGAGCACTTCGTCGCCGCCCCAGTAGAACCAGTTGACCCGGCCTTCCTTCCTGGCGCGCGCCAGCACATCGTTCCAGGTCAGCTTGCCGGAAATAAATCCGTCGCGAAACGCTGCGGCCGCCCCATCGCCTTTGGGTACGGCGGGTTGCGCACTGGCTGCCGACGACAGGATCAGGGCCGCCGCAATCGCCAGTGAAAAAAGTGCAGGTTGGGCCATGTCATTCTTCTCCTTATGAATACCGAAAATGAGCATAGCACGCAAGTCGGCGTGCCGTGGTTTGAACAACCGTCCGATAGTTTCAGCCGGGCATCCAGATACGTTGCGCCGCCAGCCTGCTGGCAAGGGCAAAACGTACTTCCCCCCCCATTTCGCGCACGGCTGCCGGCCACAGCTTCTGCAACAGCTCGGCCGTGGACAGGGTGTCGGCAGCGGCCTGATGCCGCACGGCGCAGCTGATCTGCAGCCGGGCCATCCATTCGTCAAGCGTGCGCGCCCGCACCTTGGGCATGAGCACGGCGGCCAGCGGCTCCAGGTCCAGCCACGGGTTGGCTGGCCGGCGCCCCAGCACGGTGTCAAAGGCGCGCAGGATCAGGGTCTGGTCGAACGCGGCGTGAAAGGCGATCAGCGGCGAGTTGCCGATGAAGCTCTCAAAAGCGGTCAATGCCAGGTCCGGCGCCATGCCCTGGCTTTGTGCCCCAACGCCGATGCCATGCAACAGGATGTTTGCCTTGTCAGCCACCAGCACATCCTGGCGCAGCACCACCTCGAAGCTGTCGCCCAGTCGAATGTGTGCCTGAGGCCCTGCGTTGGTGACGGCGATGGCGGCAATTGCCAGCAGCCGGTCTGACTTCGGGTTCAACCCGCTGGACTCGACGTCCAGAACTACCCAGCGCGTGTCGTCCACGGGCGGCGTCGGCCGCAGCCTGCGCTGCAGTGATTGCAGTAGCTTCATCGCTGGTAGTCAAGCTCGATTTTTTGCTGCAGGCGGCGCGCCACGCGCAGGCTCTCCTTGAGCATGCGCTGGTCTATCTCGTTCAGCGAGCCCAGTTCCACCATGTTGGCGCTGTCTGGCCCGCCATCGGCGACGGCTGGCTGCATTTGCACTTGCAGCCGCAACATCTGCAGATACTCGAAGGCGGCCACCCAGGCTTGGCTGGTCTGCGGCGGAACATGCAGCAACGGGCCGAGCGCCTCAAAACGCTCGCGCGTGCTGTGCGCACTGACACCATGGGCCAGGGCGTACAGCCGCGCTACATCGACAAAGATTGCGGTGCCCCCGTGTTTGAGGTCGACCATGCCCCGGCCGGCCACGTCCCGGGTCTCCAGGCCACCCAGCCAGCTCAGCGGTGGGCGGTTGTGCAGGCTGTTGTCGGCCATTTGTTTGATGAAGCGGGGCAGGGTGGCAGCGCGTTCTCGTACCAGTGCGCCCAGCGGGGTGACGAGCCCGGTGTTGCCGTGCAGTGCACGCAGGTCAAAATAGATACTGGCGTGCAGCAAGTCTTCAGGTGCGCCACGCTCCATCCAGTTGGCAAAGCGTTGTGTCCATTCCTGCTGGCTCAGGCAGCAGTCCGGGTTGCTGGCCATCACATTGCCTTTGCACAGCGGATACCCGCAGGCCGCCAGGGCCGTGTTTACCTGGTGCGCAAAAGCCAGCCAGCGTGGTCGGTCCGACTGTGCGTCGTCGCTGACAAACACCAGGCCGTTGTCCTGGTCGGTCGCAATGGTCTGTTCGCTCCGGCCCTCCGAGCCAAAAGCCAGCCAGCAGGCCTGATGCATGTCCAGACCGGCCTGGCTGGCTAGCAGCGCCACCAGACGTTGTGTCAACACATCGTTCAAGTGGCTGATCAGCTGCGTCAACTGGCGTGCCGCAACGCCCTGGGCCAGCAGGCTGCGTGCAAAGCGCCGAATGTCCTGCGCGAGCGGTACCATGGCCTCGACGCTAGCAGCAGCGCGCAGCCCTGAGCTGACATTCTTGAGCGAGAGGCGCTGCATGGCGAACAGGTCGCGCTCGGAGACCAGGCCGACCACGCGCCCGTCGCGGGTCACCGGCACATGGCGCACGGTGTGACGCGACATCAGCAGCGCGGCGTCATGTGCCGTGTGCGCGACGCTCAAGGTGTGCACCGGCTTGCTCATCACCTGGCTGATGGGGATGTGCAGGTCCACACGCGCCAGTGTGACCCGCGCCAGGATGTCGTGCCGCGTCAAGATACCCAGCGCGGCACCTTGCCCATCTGCCACCAGAACCGAGCCGATGCGGCGCTCGTGCATGCTGGTCAGCGCCGCCAGCAGCGGTGTGTCCGGCGACACCATGACAGGGGCCTTGAGCTGCAGTTGCTCCAAGGGCGACTCCAGCGACTGCTCGTCGAGGGCCTGCGCGGCGAAGCTTGCGCGGGTGCTGCGTTGCGACTGCTCAAGGTAGCGCAGGGCACGCTGCCCCAGAAACGCCGCAAACGCAGCGCTGCGCTGGGCCAGGGCGCGCACGTCCGCCAGCTTGACCTGCAGGCAAAAAACGTCCTGCTTGGCGTGGTAGGTGGCGGCCACCGGCCGCTCACCCATGACCGCACCCACCGGAAAGATGTCTCCCACGTCGTACTCGAAACCGGCTGCCTTGGTATCGTCACCGACGCGCCCGGTGACGTGACCCTGTCGGATACACCATAAATGGGTCGGGACGCCGCTCAACGGCGTCAGCATGACCTCGCCCGGCGCGAAGTAGACCTGGTCGGATGCCACGATGAAAGCGTCGACATCACACACCAGCATCTGCGAGAACGGCGGGAAGCGCACCAACTCGCCGCGCAGGTTTCGCAACAGGCTGCTGGACGGCTGGCTGCTGGGTTGGGTATCCATGTCTCGGATCAGGGTTGGGAAGTGCCCAGCGTAACGCCGTTTTGCATCAAATACTTGATGCAGGTCTATTTCGGGCGTCATGTGATGGGTGCTGGCAAACAGAAACCGTGTGCTTGCGCGACAGCGTTCGGCCCGCGGCGGTCGTTGGTTTGTAGTCGCGTTGAAGTGCTCTGGCGCGCGTCGCGGCAGGCGCACAGCGGCACTGGCTCACACTGGGGCGGTCGGCACTGCGTGTCCGACTGCCCTGCGGTGCGCGCCCAGCGGTCGCATCGCGGAACTCGCTGCGTTCGCTGCGCTCTCTACGCTCAGACAGCCGCGATGAGCAT
>JANLVB010000542.1:0-3961 GCA_031363785.1 Betaproteobacteria bacterium | reverse complement strand
ATGCTCATCGCGGCTGTCTGAGCGTAGAGAGCGCAGCGAACGCAGCGAGTTCCGCGATGCGACCGCTGGGCGCGCACCGCAGGGCAGTCGGACACGCAGTGCCGACCGCCCCAGTGTGAGCCAGTGCCGCTGTGCGCCTGCTGCGACGCGCGCCTGAGCATGTCAATGCACATCCTCACCAAGATAGGCCGCCTGAACATTCGGGTCGCTGCGGATCTGCGCCGGTGAACCGCTGGCGATAACCTGCCCATTGACCATCACGGTCAGGTGGTCGGCGAGTGTGAACACGGCATCCATGTCGTGCTCCACCAGCAAAATTGCATGGTCAGCCTTCAGGCGCAACAACAGGGCGACCATGTTTTCGGCTTCGGCTTGCCCCATGCCGGCCAAAGGTTCATCGAGCAGCAGCACCTGGGGTTCGGTGGCCAAGGTCATGGCGATTTCGAGCTGGCGTTGCTCGCCGTGGCTGACGGTGGCGGCGATCACGTCGCGGCGTGCCGTGAGCCCGGCCAGCTCGATGGCTGCTTCACATCGTTGCCGTGCCGCGACCGAGCGCGTGGCCGGGCGCAGCCAGCGTAGCGGATTCCAGGGTTGTTGCGGCTCACGCGACTGGGCAGCCAGAAACACGTTGTCCCACACACTGAAGGGAAGAAAAATATTCGTCTTCTGGTAACTGCGCCCCAAACCCTGACGCGAGATTGTCTCCGGGCTCCAGCCTGTCACATCCTGTTGCCCCAGCGTCACGCTGCCGGAGCTTGGTGGCAGGTCCCCCGAGAGCAGGTTGGCCAGCGTCGATTTGCCGGCACCATTGGGGCCGATGACGGCATGGATACGGTCACGCCACAGCTCCAGCGATACATCGTTCACCGCTGCCAGGCCACCAAAGCGCTTGGTAAGCTTGCTGGCGCGCAGCAGAACCTCAGACACCGCCGCCACCCTTGCCCGAGCGGCCAGAAGCGGTCAGGCGCTGCAACAGCCCCAACACACCACGCGGCGCATACACCACCACCAGAACAATGAACAGCCCCATCCAGAGTTGCCAGTGTTTGCCGAGGTTGACGCCGCCCACCGTCGGCAGGTCCTTGAACACATGCAACACGTACTCGAACGTGAAGGCACCCACGATGGCACCGGCGAAGTTGCCCATGCCACCCAGGATGACCATCATGATGGCGTGCGCGCTCATATGGAAGCCCATCAGCTCGGGGTTGATATAGCCGCTTTGCACGCCCCACAGGTAGCCGGCCAGCCCGGCCAGCGCACCGGCCAGGGTGAAGGCCGACAACTTGTAGCCGAAGGTGCCAAACCCCATGGCCCGCATGCGGTGTTCGTTCACCCGGATGCCCGCCAGTGCGCGGCCAAACGGGCTCCACAGAAGGCGGCGCAAAAACAGGTATACCAGCAGCACCATGGCCAGCGTGGCGTAATACAGCACGCGTTTGTTGTCCAGGTCCAGCAGGGTCACGCCACCCATCATGACCGTGGGTTTGAAGTTGATGTACAGGCCGTCGGAGCCGCCCAAAACCTTGTTATCGAAGAAGAGATAGAACACCATCTGGGCGAATGCCATGGTCACCATGATGAAGTAGATGCCATGGGTGCGCACGACAAAAAAGCCGATTGCCAAGGCCGCCAGGCCGGCCGCCAACACGGCGACCGGCAGGGTCCACCAGATGCTCACGGCTTCACTTTGTGGCATCAGGAACGCCAGCGTATAACCGGCCAGGCCGAAATAGGCCGCATGGCCCAGCGACACCAGGCCGGTGAGGCCCTGCAGCAGGTCCAGGCTCATGGCAAAAATCCCCATGATCATCATGCGCGTGACCATCTGGGTATAGAAGTCGCTGCCCACGAAGGGGAACACCAGCAGGGCTGCCAGGGCCAGACCGAGTGCCACTTGCACCCCGCGCGGAAAGATCTCCAGATTCCCGCCGGTCATTGCTTGAACAGCCCTTCCGGCTTCCACAACAGCACGCCGGCCATCAGCATGTAAACCAGCATGCCAGCCACCTGCGGCAGCAGCACCTTTCCGAAGGTGTCCACCAGGCCCACCAGCAGGGCCGAGATCAGCGCGCCGCGCACCGAACCAATGCCACCGATCACCACCACCACAAAACACATGATCAGTACCTGTGACCCCATGTTCGGGTAGACGCTCGACACCGGCGCGGCGATGATGCCGGCCACCGCTGCGAGCCCGACGCCGAGCGCAAACACCACCGCATGGATACGTTTGATGTTGACGCCCAGCGCCTCGGCCATGTCGCGGTTGAACGCCCCTGCGCGAATCTTCATGCCCAGCCGCGTTTTCGAGATCAGCAGGTACAGGCCCAGCGCCAGTGCGATGCAAACCCCGGACATGAACAAGCGGTACACCGGGTAGGCCTGGTTGTCTGTCAGCTGAATCGACGCCGCCAGCAGCTCGGGCACCTTGACGCCGTGCACGTCGTCGCCCCACACCATGGAGCGCAGCTCCTCAAATACGTAGATCAGGCCGAAGGTCAGCAGCACCTGGTCGAGGTGGTCGCGATGGTAGAAGTGGCGAAACAGCAGACGTTCGAGCAGCAGGCCGAACAACACCGCCAGCACCACGCCTGCGATGATCGCCAGCGTCAGGCTGCCAAACAAGCCGCTCAGGGAGTAGGCAAGGTAGGCGCCCAGCATGTAGAAGCTGCCGTGTGCCAGATTGACCACGCCCATGATGCCGAAGATCAGCGTCAACCCTGCGGCCAGCATGAACAACAGCAGGCCGTACTGCACGCTGTTGAGCAACTGGATCAGGAAGGTGGCGAAGTCCATCACCATGCCAGAGGTAGCGGAGATGTCGTGGCGAGCGGGTCAAGGTGGCTCCGAAGCGCGGAACCGTACCAGCGTACGGTGAGCACTGCAGGTGTCAGATTGGCCCGCGCAGCAGAAAGAATCGCTGCCTCTCAGCCCATCTTGCAGCCAGCGCCGCTGTCGGCCAGTGCCTTCGCAGCGATGCCGATGACCTTGTTTTCCTTGTTCTCCACCACGCGCAGGTAAATATCCTGTATCGGGTTGTGCGAACTGCTCATCTTCCATTTGCCACGCGGGCTGTCGACGGTCGCCGACTCCATGGCCTTGTACAGGACAGCCTTGTTGTTGAGATCCCCCTTGACCGCATTGGCACCGTGCACCAGCAGCAATCCGGTGTCGTATCCCTGCACCGCATAAACGTCAGGTTGCAGTTTGAAGGTCTTGGCGTAGGCCAGGCGAAAGGCCTTGTTGCGTGGCGTCTCGATGCCGTCGCCGTAATGCAGTGTGGTGATCACGCCGTCGGCGGCCGACCCGGCGGCCTCGAGCACGCCCTCAGTCAGGAAACCCGAACCGTACAGCGGAATCTTGCCCTTCAGTCCGGCTGCGGCATAGTCGCGGATGAACTTGGCAGCACCACCGCCGGCAAAGAAACAGGCCACGGCGTCGGGTTTGAGCGCGGCGATTTCGGTCAGCAAGGCCTGGAACTCCACATTGGGGAAAGGCAGCCCGAGCTCTTTCACGATGGTGCCGCCGGCAGCGGTATAACTCTCTTTGAAACCTTCGAATGCCTCATCGCCAGCGGCATATTTCCAGGTGATCCAGACCGCTTTCTTGTGGCCCTTGGCAATCATGGCCGATCCCAGGGCACGGGTGGGTTGCGAGTTGCTGAACGAGGTTCGAAACACGTTGGGTGCGCACTGGGCGCGGGTAGCCACATGTACCCCGGCGTTCGGGATCAGGCTGAGCACGCCGCTGTCGCGCGCCACCTTGTGGATGCCCATCTGCACGCCCGAGTGCACGGTGCCCACCAAAACATCGACCTTGTCGCGCTGCACCAGCTTGTTGGCGTTTTCTATGCCCTTGGAAGGTTCGGACTCGTCGTCGACCTTGAAGTATTCAATTTCGCGGCCGCCGAGTTTGCCGCCCTGTTCGTCGATCGCCATGCGAAAACCGTTCTCGATCG
>JANLVB010000507.1:0-9793 GCA_031363785.1 Betaproteobacteria bacterium | reverse complement strand
CGAATGTCGGCGCCCAGCAGCGGCTGCATCACCGCCAGCACGCGCGGGTCGCGCCGGATGCGCTCGAAAAGCGGGCTGATCCAGGCCACCCAATGTGCTTGCAGCACATAACGCTGGCCCGCAAACGACTCGGGCAGGAGCTCGTAGAGCAAGTTCTGGTGGCGCCAGGTGGCGTGGTGCTTCAGGCCTTCGGCGTAGATGCGCTGTGTCTCGGCCTGGATGGTAGCCATCTCGTCTTTCGGGAACAGGCCCCGCACCACGGCGTAACCGTGTTCCCAGTAGTGTGCTACATGGTCGGGCCGATCGATCTCGGGTGTTGCAGCCATGTCGGCCTCCTCGGGTGATTCGGAAGAATCAGGCCTTGGCCGGCTCTTTCATGATCGCCGGGTCGAACGGCTTGCGGCTGAACACCTGGCGCAGCATCGGCTCGAAATGCGACAGCGGTCGGGTGGGTGTGGCCGGGTCAAATGCCGACTGATCGTAGCGTTCGCAAAAGCGCCAGCAGCTGGCGTACCACGGGTGATCCTTGTAGACCAGATAGCCATGCGGGTCGCGGCCGTAGAAGTGCGCGTAGTACTTCATCTGGAACAGGCCGTGCTTGTCGACGATCCAGGTCACCTCGGCGCGCACGTAGGGCCGCAAAATGGCGGCGGCCAGCTGCGAATGGTTCTCGGGCGCCAATTCATCGCCCAGGTCGTGCACCAGAGCCGCCACGATGGTTTCGATATCCGCACCGTCCGCTTCGGCCAGTGTGGCGCTTTGCAACGAATGCGTCAGGCGGCTGACCTTGTAACCCTGGATCGAGTCACCCAGGCGCTCCAGCGCCAGCAGCAGGCGGTCCGGCAGGGCACGGATGTACTCGTCTTCCAGCACGTGCAAAAACGCGTACTCCTGCGCTGTGCCATCTTTCATCTGCACAAAATCGACAGTTTGCATGACACCAGCCTCAGTTGTTGGATTGCGAAAAGCGCCGACTCAGCACCCGGTAGATGCTGCGCGGCCCGTCCCGGTCAATATAACAACCCTGCAACTGGCGGTGGCCCTCGCGCGGGTCGAACGATGTGCGCCCGTGCAGCACCCGGTTGTTGTCGAAGATCATCAGCTGGCCCGGGTCGAGCTTGAAACGCAGCTCGTACGCCGGGTCCTCGAACAGGATGCCCAGGCGCTTGCGCGCACGGTGGTAGTTGCGGGTGTCGGCGTCCGACATCAGCGGGATATCGTCCAGCCGCGGGCTGTAATGCACGCCCGTCATGTTGCCGGCGGCGTCGACCTCGATCATCGGTTTGACCGACACCAGCTGGGTCGTCGCGTCGCGGTACTCGAAACGCACCGGCACCTTGCCCAACAGCGCAAAACCCTGCGGGTCTTCGCGCTGCAACTGTCCGGCCACCGCCAGGCTGTCGACCAGGGTGGAGAACCCGCCCGAAGTCTCGTTTTGCAGGCAATGCAGCAGTTGCAGGCCGGGCACCGGTGTGCGATACGGGTTGTCGGTGTGGGGGCCAAGCGCCACCGGGCGGTACGCCAGATCACTCGACTCCGGGCGCGAATAGACCTCGAAATAGTTGCCGAAATTGGTGTCGCGCACATAACCGAACCGGCGCGCGATACCGATGATCGAGTCGGCCTGGGTCGGCGTGTCGTGGATCAACAGGAAGCCGAGCTCGATCAGGTCGCGCACTGCGCGGTACAACACTTCGTCACGTGCCAGTTCCGGCCACTGGTAGACCGGTTGCGGAGCAAGATTCGATTGCCACGGCCGCGCCGCCGGACAACCCTCGTGCAGCACCGCACCTTCCATCAAGTCCTGTGGGTCGTACAGGCAACGAAAGCCGTCACTGAACGACAGCTCCAGCATGTCACCCGCGTGCCGCGCGCCGGTGAGCTCGAGGTCGTCCGGCAACAAGTGCGGATTGACCAGCCGCTGACCGGTGATGCTGTCACGTTCCGACGGGTCGGGGCTGCGCGCCCGCAACCACAAGGCCGGCAACGGCGTATCGCCCCGGTGATCCCTGAGCACCGCCATTGGCGCGCGCTCCCCCTCCACAATTCGAATCTCGGGCATGGGTGCATGTTCATGAAAAACAGAAGCGCACAGTGTCCGGTCTGCCGATGCGAAGGACAAACAAAGAATCTCGCGCTGATGAATTAGCAATACTTATACCAGTCTGTTGCATCATGCGGATTCTGCGGCGATTGGATCAGCACGGTCATCGCCATCGTCCGCCTTGGCTGCCACCGGTGTGGTTGCGGCCAGTGGCCCGCACAACGATGCCGTCAGTCAGATCGCATCACAGCTTGACCATTACATGGCGGGCCACGGTGTAGTCTTCCAGTGCGTACATCGACATGTCCTTGCCATAACCGGAGGATTTCATGCCGCCATGCGGCAACTCGTTTGCCAGCATGAAGTGGGTGTTGATCCAGGTGCAGCCATACTGCAGTTGCTTGGCTACGCGCATGGCGCGCCCGACATCCTGCGTCCAGACACTGGAAGCCAGACCGTACTCGGAGTCATTGGCCCACGCCACCACCTGATCGGCATCGCTGAACCGCGTCACCGATACCACCGGGCCGAACACCTCGCGCTGCACGATCTCATCGTCCTGGCGCGCGCTGGCAATCACGGTCGGCTCGTAGAAGAAACCAGGTCCCTGGCGCAGTTTGCCGCCGGTGGTGATCTCCATGTGACCGGCCATTTGCGCCCGTTCCACAAAACTGGCGACACGGTTGCGCTGGCGGTCCGAGATCAGGGGGCCGAGTTCCACACCGTCTTCGTCCTGGCTGCCCATCTTCAGCGTCGAGACCGCCGCCGTCAGTTCGGCCACCAGCTTTTCGTAAATCTTGGGGCCGGCATAAATGCGGCATGCCGCAGTGCAATCCTGGCCGGCGTTGTAATAACCGAAGGTTCGCACACCCGCAACAACTTCATCCAGCGCGGCATCGTCAAACACAATCACTGGCGCCTTGCCGCCCAGTTCCAGGTGTGTGCGCTTGAGCGTTCCCGAGGCCGCCTGCAGTATCTTGCGGCCAGTCGCCACGTCGCCGGTGACCGAGACCATGCGCACCAGCGGGTGTTCCACCAGTGGCTGGCCGACGCTGGCGCCACGACCACAGACCACGTTCAAAACACCCTTGGGCAGAATATCCGCCGCCATGCGCGCAAACAGCAGCGCCGTGAGCGGCGTCTGCTCACTGGGCTTGAGCACGACGGTGTTGCCCGCCGCCAGCGCTGGCGCGAGTTTCCACGCCGCCATCATCAGCGGGTAGTTCCATGGCGCGATCGATGCGACGACGCCGATCGGGTCGCGCCGGATCATGCTGGTGAAGCCACTCAGGTACTCACCGGCAATCGATCCGGTCATGCACCGGATGGCACCGGCGAAGTAACGAAAACAGTCGGCGATGGCCGGCATCTCGTCGCCGAGGACGCGCACAAAGGGTTTGCCGCAGTTCAGCGACTCCAGGCGTGCAAACTGTTCAGCGTTCGACTCGACCAGATCCGCCAGCCTGAGCAGCAGGCCGGAGCGCTCAGCCGGCGTGGTTTGTGACCAGCTTGCAAATGCGCGGCTGGCGGCCGACACGGCGCGGTTTACCTGCTCCAGCGAGGCCTCACAGACCATGCACAACAGTTCGCCGGTGGCCGGGTTGAGTATGGCTTCCTCCTGCCCTTCACCCTTGACCAACTGCTGGTCGATCAACAACTCGGTGTGAAACAGCACATTGGCTTCTTTGGGGTGTCCCATGGTCATGGCTCCTAGATGGCGGTGTAAAAGTGGTGTTTCGGCGCGCTTGCTGTCAACGGTTGTGGCTGTCTTCGTCCGATCGTGTCAGCCAATAGGCTGCGACGATGGGCACGAAGGTCAACGCGATCATGATGACGGCGACCACATTGGTCACCGGGCGCTGTCGCGGCCGGATCAGCTCCTGGAACATCCAGATCGGCAGGGTGGTTTGCTGGCCTGCCGTGAACGTGGTCACGATGACTTCGTCGAAGCTCAAGGCAAAGGCCAGCAGGCCACCGGCCAACAGCGCCGAGCCGAGTTGCGGCAACAACACATAACGAAAGGTCTGAAACCCGTTCGCGCCCAAGTCCATCGACACCTCCAGCAGGGACGGGCTGATGCGGCGCAGGCGTGCCACCGCATTGTTGTAGACCACCACCACACAAAAGGTTGCGTGGCCAATGACGATGGTCCAGAAGCTGAACGGAATGTCCATCGAGTGGTAGGCCGAACGCAGCGCGATGCCAGTGACGACACCCGGCAGCGCAATCGGCAGGATCAACAACAGATTGATCACCTCGCGCCCAAAAAACCGGCTGCGCGCCAACGCCCCTGCTGCCAGCGTACCCAGCACCAGCGCGATGGCGGTGGAGCAGGCTGCAACCTGGAACGACAGGCGCATGGCGTCCCACACATCTTCGCGTTGCAGCGCCACTGCGAACCATTGCGTCGTCAGCCCGGGCGGCGGGAAAACGTAACTCTTGTCCTCGCTGCTGAATGCATACAGGATGATCAGCGCCAATGGCAGGTGCAAAAACAACACCCCCACCCAGACGGCCAGCTTCAGGCCAAGCGGAGCGCCTGTTGTCGGCTGCGACACTGCAAGCCGGGGCTCAGAGCGCATCAAATGCCCCTTTGCGTTTGGCCAGCCACAGGTAGACCCCGATGATGACGATCGGCACCAGAGAAAACGCAGCGGCAAACGGCAGGTTGCCCGCCACGCCCTGCTGGCGGTACACCACCTGGCCGATGTACAGCGTCGAATTGCCGATCACCTGCGGAATGATGTAGTCGCCCAGCGTGAGCGAGAACGAAAATATCGATCCGGCGGCGATGCCCGGCATCGCCAGCGGCAGAATGACCTGGCGCAGGGTCTGAAACGGCTGCGCGCCCAGGTCGGCTGACGCCTCCAGGTAGGAGCCCGGGATTCGTTCGATGGCGGCCTGGATCGGCAGGATCATGAACGGCAGCCACATATAGACAAAGACGATGAAAGTGCCCAACGGCGAAAAACTCAGCGAACTGCCCTCAATCACCGGCACCGCCAGCAACGCGTCCAGCAGCCACTGCAGGTGCAGGTTTTGCATCACCCAGGAGATCGCACCCTCCTTGGCCAGCAGCAGTTTCCAGGCATACAGACGCACCAGGTAGCTGGACCACAATGGCAACATCACCGCCACGTAGAGCAAAGCCTTTTGCGGCCCGCGGGCATAACGCGCCATGTAATAGGCGAGCGGGAACGCGATTACCACGCAGGCCAGCGTCACCAGGATGGCCATCACCGTGCTGCGCAGCGCGACATCGAGGTTGGTGGGGCTGAATATCTCGACAAAATTGCCCAAGCCCACCTCGCGCACCACCTGCCCGGTGAAGTCATCGAGGCGGAAGAAGCTGTTCGCCAGCAGACTCAGCAGTGCACCCAGATAGACGATACCGAACCACAACAAGGGCGGCAGCAGCAACAGCGCCAGCAGCAGGCCGCGTCGCGTGTACAGCAGCGTCGACAACCGGTCCGCCAGACCACCCGGCACAACAGGCGCGTGAGGTGCGGTGGTCATGGCGAGGAGTCGGCGCCCGGGTCGGACTGCAAACGGTGCACGGCAGCGTCGCCCCAGAACAGATGCACGGCGTCGCCGACAGCGGGGGCAAGCGCGCGCCCGTGCACTGGCACATCCACCAGCATCGGCTCGCCCGCCTGCGTGCGCGCAACACTGAGGCGCCAGAACGAGCCAAAGAACTGCACCTCCCGCACCAGGCCCTGAAAACGCGGCGTACTGCTGCCCGGCTCGGTCGTATTGGCCGCAAGTGTTATGCGCTCCGGGCGGATCACGACCGATTCGCAGGGGCCATACTGCCGGGCATCGGCGCCATGCAGCAGGTTGGCCGCTCCGACGAATTCGGCCACAAAACGCGTATTGGGCCGGTCGTAGAGTTCGGACGGTGTCGCAACCTGCTCCAGCCGACCGCGGTTGAAGACGCCGATACGGTCACTCATCGACAAGGCCTCATGCTGGTCGTGTGTGACAAAGATGAAGGTAATGCCCAACTCGCGCTGCAGGCTCTTGAGCTCGCCTTGCATCTGTTCGCGCAACTTCAGGTCGAGCGCACCCAGCGGTTCGTCGAGCAGCAGCACCCGCGGCTCGCTGATCAAGGCGCGCGCCAGTGCCACGCGCTGGCGCTGGCCCCCCGACAACTGGACCGGCTTGCGTTGTGCCACCTCGTCCAGGCGCACCGTGTCGAGCAGGGTATGGGCGCGGCGCTCGCGCGTTTTGCGGTCAACACCACGCACCATCAGGCTGTAGGCCACGTTGTCGAGAACCGACATGTGCGGGAACAACGCGTAGTCCTGGAACACGGTGTTGACCGGGCGCATGTAGGGTGGATGCTGGCTCACGTCCGCGCCGTGAATCGCGATGTTGCCAGCGCTGGGCAAGGTAAAGCCACCGATCATGCGCAGGCAGGTGGTCTTGCCCGAACCGGAGGGCCCCAGCAGGGTGAAAAACTCGCCCGCCTCGACCTCCATGCTGACGTTGTCCACCGCAACCACGGTCTTGCCACCGGAGCGAAAGACACATGACACGGCACGCAAAGCGACAGCGGCAACCATCCGATCCCGACCTTCCAATAAATGCGATGCGACAGCCGCTGTGGCCGACGCCCCCGCAAAGCGGCGGGTAGCCGCCGCCGCGACACCGGCGTCAGCCCACCGATCCGGGGCCGATCAGCGTCCGCCTAGCACCGCGATGTAGTCGGTTGCCCACTTGTGGTAAGGAACGCACAGGTTGTTCTGTGTCTTGCACTGGGCCGTGGGGGTTCTCCAGAACGAGATGCGATCAAAATCCTTGAAGCCCTGGCGGTCACAACCACCATCGCCCAGCAAGGCGTTGCCCTTACACGCCGCCGGCACGGCCGGCACCGAGCCAAACCAGGCCGACAGGTCGCCCTGCAGCTTGGGATTGAGTGAATGCTCCATCCACATATAGGCACAGTTGCGGTTCTTCGAGTCGATGTGCATCATGGTTGAGTCGGCCCAGCCGGTAGCACCCTCCACCGGCACCACGGTGGCGATCGGCGCCTTCTTGGAGCCCAGGATATTGGCCTGGAACTGCCAACTGCCGGATGCCACCACACCCTCATTGGTGAAATCGTCGATCTGCACGAAAGCGTCATGCCAGTACTTGCCGACCAGCTTGCGCTGGCCGCGCAACAGGTCCAGCGCCGCCTTGTACTGCGCTTCGTTCAGCTCATACGGGTCCTTGATGCCGAGCGCCGGGTTCTTCTTCATCAGATACAACGCGGCATCGGCAATGTAGATCGGACCATCGAAGGCCTGCACGCGGCCCTTGTTGCTTTTTCCATCGGGCAGCGTCTGCTCCTCGAAAACCACACTCCAGCTGGTCGGTTTCTTTTCCCCAAAGACCTTGGTGTTGTACATCAGCACGTTCCAGCCCCACTGGTAGGGCACGCCGTAATGGACATTGTTCTCATAGTGCCAGGGTGCCTTCTGCAGGCGCGAATCCACGTTCTTGTAGCTGGGGATCAGGTTCACGTTGATCGGCTGCAACTTCTTGCCGCGGATCAAGCGCGTGCTGGCGTCTCCCGAAGCCGTCACCAGGTCGAAACCACCCTCGTTCATCAGCGCCACCATCTCGTCCGAGGTGCCGGCAGTCTTGACGTTGACCTTGCAGCCAGTGGCCTTCTCAAATCCGGTCACCCAGTCGAATTTCTTGTCGGTTGCCCCGCGTTCGATATAACCAGCCCAGGCCACGATATCCACCCGGCCCTCCCCCTTGCCAAGTTTTTGTAGGGGTTGTTGCGCCAAGCCGGCACTGCCGATTGCGATGGCACCCATGGCAACCGCTGCATTGATCAGTAACTTCATTGATGCACTCCATTCAGGTTGTTCGGTCTCCAGCTCGGCTGGGCGTTGGGCAGCTAGCCCAAAGCGGACTCAATTTAACCTTGACGGCAGCAGGTGGGAAGTTCAATATTCGAAGCCCTATCGATCTAAAAAATAGATATCTAGGGCAAACCCGTATATTTTTCGATACTCAGGCGCGGCCAATGCAACACCACATCACGCTGAAACAATTCCGACATTTCCTGGCGGTATCGGAAACCGCTTCCGTGGCGGCGGCGGCGCGCATGATCAATATTGCGCAATCAGCACTCACCAAGAGTGTGCAAAACATGGAAGAGTCGTTGGGGGTGCGGCTGTTTGACCGCAGCTCGCGCGGCATGGTGTTGACGCAGGAAGGCTACCGGCTCCAGGCCAGCGCGCGCAAGGTCATCGCCGCTGCTGCCGAAGCCGGGCATTTCGCACGCGGCCGGGTCGAGACCCTGACCGGCAACCTGACCATCGGCGTCACCAGCCTGGTGGCGGGTTATTACCTCGCCGACCTGTTCGCCCGCTTCCAGCGCTCGCACCCATCGGTGAACATCGCCGTGGTCGAAGAGTCGCCGCAATTCCTGGAGCATCTGCTGGTGAACGGTGAAGTCGATCTTGCGGCGATGGTGTCGAACGCGCTTGGTGATCCGCAGGCCCTGGTGGTTGAGGTGTTGACGACGTCACCGAACCGGGTTTGGCTTGCATCCAGCCATGTGCTGGCGGAGCGAACCGAGTTGACATTGGCTGAATGCGCGGCGTATCCGCAAATCGTGCTGCAGGCGGACCGGGTGGAAAACGTGCTGAGCGCCGTCTGGTCACGCCATGGTTTCAGGCCGCAGGTGCTGATGCGTACCTCGTCACTCGAAGCGGTGCGCTCGCTGGTGGGCGTGGGTGCCGGCATCACGGTGCTGCCGGATTTCCTGTACCGCCCGTGGACGCTGGACGCCGACCACATCGAGGTGCGCAGCCTGCGTGATGCCGTGCCCAGCATCGATGTCGGTGTGGTGTGGCGGCGCGGCGCGCGTATTCGCCCGGTGGTGACCGAATTCATCGAACTGGCGCGCGAACAGACTCGCAGCAACCGTATCCGGTAGGCATCACACCGGTTATCCGTCAATCAGGGGCAAGTCCTGAGAAACGAGGAGACAGGCAGCGGTTGCGCGGGCGTATCATCGCCGCCATGCTGACAGTCACGCACAGGCCACCCCGGGTGGCAGTTCACAGGCAAACCGGAATCCCGGTTTGCACTGGCCGCGGCTTGAGAGTCTGAAAGTCTTTCAATCATGCCCGCCCGTCACACCAAAACTCGCAGGCTCTGACATGACTACCACCGTCGCCGTTGTGGGCGGAGGCGCCGCCGGAATGGGTGCAGCACACGCTCTGGTCAAGGCCGGGCTGACAGTCACCTTGTTCGATGGCAATCCGCGGCTGGGAGGCCATTGTTTTGGCGTTGCGGTGCCCCTGGGCAACGCCGAGACCGTGCACATCGACGCTGGTGTCAGCGACTTCAACCTTGCCACGTTTGTGACGGTCGAGGCCTTGCTGCAAGAACTCGGTGTGGAGTATTACCCGGTGTGCCAGGACGCCTCTTTCATGACGCCCGACCGCGAGCCGGTCTGGTATTCGCGCTCCGGACAACCCACATTCGTGCAGCAGCCACAGGACCGCGAACGGCTGGTGGCAGAGATCAAACGCTTCAACAGCTCGTGCGTCGAAGTACTTGCCGTCATCACCTACACCGAATGGACGACCAGGAAGTATCTGGATGCGCGCGGTTTTTCGGACGAGTTCCGAACGCTGTACTTCAACCCGCGCGCGCAGGGCTGCTTTCCGATGCCGGACCGCCAACCGGACGATTACATGATCCGCAGCCTGGTCGCGTTCTGGCGCATGCACGGTATCG